>DATNEJ010000415.1:0-27185 GCA_035606775.1 Acetobacteraceae bacterium
ACGTGCAGATAGATGCCGTTGAGGTAGTAACGGGTTTCCTCGGTGCTGATCGCGAATCGGGTGCGGTCGATCAACGCGCGCAATGTCTGCGCGGTCAGGCCGAATTTATGCGGCAGTGAGCCCGCGGTCATCGAGGGGAAATCCTCGACCGGCAGCACGACGAGACTGGTGGCATAGCGCCCGGCGCGCAGCGCAAGCTGCGCATCGCCGCCCGGATGATCCAGTTCGATCTCGGCGCCGTCGGGCAGCTTACGCACGATTTCATACAGCGTGCCTGCTGGGGCGGTGCAGGCACCGTTGCGGGTCGTGCTGGCCGGCACGTCCTCGACGATCGCAATCTCCATGTCGGTTGCGGTCAGCGAAAGCCTGCCGTCGCGCACGGCGATCATGACATTGGCCAGGATCGGTATCGTATTCCTACGCTCCACCACGCTCTGGACATGGGCCAGCGCCTTTAGCAGCGTGGCGCGATCGGCCTTCAGCTTCATGTTGTCAAATCCTCAAAGCCCAGGTCGCTGCATGGGATGGGGCCAGACGGGGTTGGCTGTCTGTGCGAATCGAGCCGGCACTGTAGCAACGGGAGTCAAGCCCCGCCAAGCGGCCTGACACGAAGGACGTGCAGCATTTTTGTGCAGGCTCGCGAGCCGGCGCGAATACGCGCCACGCCCAGTATTCAGCCCGCCTCCCCGCGCAGCCTACGCGCCAGATCGACCAGGATGGCTGCCGTCGCACCCCAGATGAAATGGTCCGGATGCGGCCAAACCCAATACTCCCGCCACCGGCCGCGTGTGTGCTGCCGCTGACGCCGCGGCGCGGCCGGATCAAGCAGGACGTTCAGCGGGAACTCGAAAACCGATTCAACCTCCTCGGGCGAAGGCTGGTATGCCAGTCCGGGCGGCAGCAAACCGAGGATCGGCGTTATCCGGTAGCCGGTCCCGGTGACGAAGTCCGCCATCCGTCCCAGCACCTCCACGCGCGTGGGGTCCAGCGCGATCTCCTCGCGTGCTTCCCGCAACGCGGCCGCCTCCGGATCGGCATCCTCCGGATCGATGCGGCCACCGGGAAAGCTCACCTGGCCGGCATGCTGCTTCAGGTGCGCGGTCCGCTTCGTCAGCAGAATGGAGGGGCGGTCGGCCATCACCACCGGCACCAGAACGGCGGCTGGAATTGTCGGTGCCCGCAACCCCGGCAGCACTTCACTGCCGTACACGACCGAGTTCTCGTGTGGCGCGGCAGCGATCTCGGTCAGCCGCGCGCGAAGTTCCGCTGGGCTCACCCTTCTCCAGGCGGCAATTCGCCAAGCGGAAAGAACTGGCCGGAGCTCCAGACGCCGAGCATCCGCCGGCAGCCCACCCATTCCGGCACGGCAAGCGCGACCAGTTCGTAATAGACCGCGCGATTGACGCGCGCCTCGATCGCCAGCTTGCCGCTGCCCGGACGCACCGCAATGTAAGGGGTTGGCTCGCAGGTCAGCAGGTCGTGGGAAACGCGGATCGGATGATCGGGGCCGGCCGTGACGACCTCATCGATGTTGGTGCGAAAGGACAGGGTCTGTGACCGGCCATCGCCGGTCCAGTCAAGCTCGACTGCGATGAACGGCGCATCTTCGACCGCGATGCGGCCGCGTTCCGCCGGCGTCTGCAACCACCAGCTTCCATCCGCCTCCCGCCGCAGGACGCTGGCGAACAGACAGACAAGTTCCTTTCGCGTGATCGGGCTGCCGCGGTACATCCACACGCCGTCCCGACGGATCAGGAACGGCAGGTCACCGCACTCAACGGGCGTTCGGACAGGCCGGGATGCTTTGCGGGGGCCGCGGGAGAGCGGTACACGCGGGACTGGAAACTCCGCCGGTTGGGGACCGGCGGGCGTCGAACATATATCGGGAGCGCTCGCCTCGTTCACGTCTCCGTCTCCGATTGTCTGACAGGCTTCCTCTCCGCTTCGCGATATAGGTACCATCCCCCTGTCCGCGAAAGAGCCTATATGGGGGCCACGGACCGAATCCCGGAGGTATAATTCGTATGTCGGCCGGTATGGCTGCGGCGCCACACGGTGCGTTGAACTCAGACTTCCCTTCACAGGCGGCCGATCCCGCTCGCGTCCTCGCGGACGTTGAGGCTTTGGGCGGCCGGATTGCACGCGTGCGCGCGGCAATTGCCCGCATCATCTTTGGGCAGGACGAGGTGGTGGACCAGACGCTCATCACCTTGCTGTCCGGCGGCCACGCCCTGCTTGTCGGCGTGCCGGGCCTCGGCAAGAGCCGGCTGGTCGAGACACTCGCTGTCGTGATGGGCCTGGCGTCCAAGCGCGTGCAGTTCACGCCCGACCTGATGCCGGCGGACATTGTCGGCAGCGAGGTGCTGGACGAAACCGACGGGCGCCGCAGCTTTCGCTTCGTGCCAGGACCGGTCTTCTGCCAGCTCCTGATGGCCGATGAGATCAACCGGGCGAGTCCGCGCACCCAGTCGGCCTTGCTGCAGGCGATGCAGGAACGGCGTGTGGCGATCAGCGGCGCGGATCATGCGTTGCCGCACCCGTTTCATGTGCTCGCCACGCAGAACCCGATCGAGCAGGAAGGCACCTATCCGCTGCCGGAAGCCCAGCTCGACCGGTTCCTGCTGGAGATCAACATCGGCTACCCGGACCTCGCCGCGGAACGCGACATGCTGTTGGCTACCACCGGCGCGTCGGAAGCAGCCATGGAGCAGGCCCTCACCGCCGAGGAGCTGATTGCTGCTCAGGCACTGATTCGCCGTGTCCCTGTCAGCGAGAAAGTGGTGGCCGCCATCCTGTCGCTGGTGCGCGGCGGCAGGCCGGAAAGCACGGACGAGACGCTGGTGCGGCAGCACGTGGCTTGGGGCCCGGGGCCCAGGGCCGCGCAGGCGCTGATGCTGGCCACACGCGCGCGCGCGTTGCTGGAGGGGCGGCTGTCGCCAAGCATCGATGACGTGATCGCGCTGGCGCGCCCGGTGCTGCGGCACCGCATGGCACTGAACTTTTCGGCCCGGGCCGACGGCGTGCTGCTACCGGACGTGATCGACCGGCTGGTAGGGCGCCTTGCCTGACGCCACCCAGGCCGTCCGGCGCGCGGAAGCACTCGGCGCGCAACTGCCGCCGCTTTTGGTGGCCGCGGAGCGGGTTGCCTCCACCGTCGCCCAGGGGGTTCACGGCCGCCGCCGGGTCGGCCAGGGTGACAGTTTCTGGCAGTTCCGGCGCTTCATCACGGGCGATCCGGTCACCCGGATCGACTGGCGGCAATCCGCCAAATCCGGCCGGCCCGTGCCCGATGGCTGGTTCATTCGCGAAACGGAGTGGGAGGCTGCGCAGACCGTCTGCCTGTGGCGGGACGACTCGCCTTCCATGCACTGGCGTTCCCGCCTGGCGTCGACGGAAAAGCGGGAGCGGGCCGATTTACTGCTGCTCGCGCTCGCCGCCTTGCTGCTGCGCGGGGGCGAGCGGGTGATGCTGCTGGGTGACGGCAAGCGTCCGGTCTCTGGCCGCTCGGGCCTGGACCGCCTGGCTGCGGACCTTGCCGTATCGGGCCAGCCGGACGGGCTGCCGCCCCCGGTGGCGCTGCCCCGCCACGCGCTGGTGGTGCTGTTCAGCGATTGCCTCGCCCCGCTTGAGGACTTCCAGGCGCTGATCGCGCGGTTCGCCGCCGTGCCGGTGACCGGCTACCTGTTGCAGATACTCGACCCCGCCGAGGCGTCGCTGCCTTACGCCGGCCGCATCCGCTTTCGCGGCCTGGAGCGGGAAAGCGACGCGCTGATTTCGCGGGTCGAAACCGTGCGCGATGCCTATGCCCACCGGTTGGCCGCGCAGCAGGCGGGTATTGCCGCCATCTGCTCCGCCGCCAACTTTACCTTCGCCACGCACCACACCGATCACTCACCGGAATCGGCGCTTCTGTCGCTGTACACCGCGCTGGGTATCCGATGACCTTCGTGGCACCCTGGGCGCTGGCCGCCCTGGCGTTCTTGCCATTGCTTTGGTGGCTGCTGCGTGTCACCCCGCCGGCCCCGCGCAGCGAGAATTTCCCGGCGGTCCGACTCCTGCTGGGATTGCAGGCCACCGAGGAAACGCCCTCTCGGACACCCTGGTGGCTGCTGGCGCTGCGTCTGTTCGCGGCCGCCCTGGTGATCGTTGCGCTCGCGCGTCCCGTGCTGGATGCCGGCACGTCGCTCGCCGGCAAGGGGCCGGTGCTGCTGGTGGTCGATAACGGCTGGGCCGCCGCAGCCGACTGGCCGAAGCGCATGCAGGCCGCAGGCACGGTGTTGGACCGGGCCGCGCGCGCCGGGCGTCAGGCGGCGCTGATGGCGACCGCCCCGGACGGCAGCGGCAATGTGCCCCATGTCACCGCACCGATGCCGGTGGCCGACCTTCGCGCGCGCCTCGCCACCTTGCAGCCGCAGGCCTGGCCGAGCGACCGGGCGGCCGCGGCGACGGGGCTGCGCGCGTGGAAGGAGCCAGGCAGCAGCGTGGTCTACCTGGCGGACGGCCTGACCGATGGCGCGGATTTCCCTGTCTTCGCCGACGCCCTGCGCGCCGCCGGTGCGGTCACCGAGATATGCTGCGCGACCGCACCACCCCGGGTCCTGCTGCCACCGGAGTCAGAGGCCGACCGGTTGACCGTCCGCGTGGCGCAGCTTCCCGGCGTCGCCGCCTCGACCGCCACGGTGCTGGCGCAGAGCGGCGATGGCCGGACCCTGGCGCGGACCTCGATCCATCTGCCGGCGGGCGCCTCCGGCGGCACCGGCGCCATCACGTTGCCGCCCGAGTTGAGGAACCGGCTCAGCCGGCTGGTCCTGGAAGGACCGCCCTCGGCCGGCTCCGTCGTGCTGCTGGATGAACGCTGGCGGCGGCGACCGGTCGGGCTGGTGACGGGGGATCCGTCCGGTGCCGATTCACCGTTCTCCGGTTCGCTCTACTATCTTCGGCGCGCGCTCGAGCCTTTCACCGAGTTGCGGGTCGGCGACTACGAGACCCTGCTGAAGCGGCAGATCTCGGTCCTGATCCTGACCGACCGTCCGCTGCCGGCCGGGCCGGAACGTGACGCCCTGAACGCCTGGGTCGAAAAGGGCGGCTTCCTGATCCGCTTCGCGGGTCCGCGGACTGCAGGGCAGGCGCTGGGCGAAACCGATCCGTTGCTGCCCGAGAAACTGCTTTCCGGTGACCGTCAGCTTGGCGGCGCGCTCTCCTGGAGCGAACCGGCGGGCCTCGCGCCCTTTCCAGTCACGTCGCCGTTCTACGGCCTGCTGACCCCGAATGAGGTGAAGATCAGCCGGCAGGTGCTCGCGGAGCCCAACGCCGAGCTTGCCAGCCACACCTGGGCCTCCCTGGCGGACGGCACCTCGCTGGTGACAGAGGATACCCGCGGCGCCGGCCGTATCGTGCTGTTCCACGTCACCGCCAACGCCGACTGGTCCAACCTGCCGCTGTCCGGCCTGTTCGTGGACATGCTGCGGAGGCTGGTTGCGTTGTCCGCGGGCGTGGCAGGCACGCCTGACGCGACCGTGCTGGCGCCGGCGGAAACGCTGGATGGGTTCGGTCTTCTGTCCGCCCCACCGCAAGCTGCCCTCGGCCTGGCCGGAAACGCATTCGGCTCGACCGCGGTCTCGCCCCGCCATCCGCCGGGTCTTTACGGGCCCGAGAACGGCCGCCGCACGCTGAACCTGGGCACCGTCCTGCCGCCGCTGGAAGCCGCGCCTACCGTCACCGGCGCCTCCCTCGAACCGCTGGCAGAAACCGCGCCCGAGCGGGCGCTCGGCCCGCCGCTGCTTGCCTTTGCCATCCTGTTGCTGGCCGTCGACATGCTACTGTCGCTCGTGCTCCGCGGCCTGCTGCGCTCCAGCGTCGCCGCTTCGGTGGTCCTGCTGCCGCTGCTGTTCGCTCCGGCCGCCCATGCACTGGACGTCGATCCGAACCCGGCTCTGGCGACACGCCTGGGCTACGTCGTGTCCGGTGACTCGCAGATTGATTCGATCTCCAAGGCGGGGCTCGAGGGCCTGTCCGACTACGTCAACCGCCGCACGGCGGCGACCCTGGTGGAACCTGACCCGGTCGAACCCGGGAAAACCGATCTCAGCCTGTATCCGCTGCTCTACTGGCCGATCACGGCAGATGAGCAGCCTCTGACGGACGAGCAGGCGGCATCGCTGAACGACTACATGAACCGCGGCGGCATCATCCTGATCGATACGCGCGATTCCGGTTCCGGCGCCGGGTTCGCGCCGGGTACCGAGTCAGCTTTGCGCCGCGTGGCGCGCGGACTGGTCATTCCGCCGCTTGCACCATTGACGACGGAGCACGTCCTGGCCCGCGCCTTCTACCTGCTGTCGGATTTTCCCGGGCGCTACACAGGCGATACCGTATGGGTGCAACGTGACCAGGACCGCGCCAACGACAGCGTGAGTCCGGTGATCATCGGCGGCAACGACTGGGCCGCTGCCTGGGCCGTCGACTCATCCGGACAGAACCCGTACGCAGTGATCCCCGGCGGTCAGCATCAGCGCGTGCTGGCATACCGCTTCGGCGTGAACCTCGTGATGTACGCGCTCACCGGCAATTACAAAGGGGACCAGGTCCACGTGCCGGCGATTTTGCAAAGGCTGGGACAATGACTTTGCAAAGCCATGGGACTTTGCAAAGCCTTGGACCCGCGATGCGGCTTCGCAGCCGTCCGTCGCACGGGTGCGCTGCCGCGCCGTTTCGACAGACCCTGACCGGAGTGGGTGACGCCGATGCACGCTGAGCAGGCCATCGCCGCACTGCGCTTCGATCCGCTGGCACCGCTCTGGGTCATTGTGGCGCTTGGCATCATCGCCCTGTTGGTGGTGGCCCTGGGGTTCTGGCGCCGCGCCCGCGGCACGGCGCTGCGGCTCGCCGCCTTCGCCGTGCTGCTGCTGTGGCTGGCCGGACCGCGGCTGGTGCAGGAAACCCGCGAGGCATTGCCCGATATCGGTCTGCTGCTGCTGGACCACACCGGCTCCATGCAGGTCGGCGATCGCACCAGGTTGGCGGATGCCGCCGGCGCGGCCATCATGCGGGAGGCGGCCCGGCTGCCGGATCTGGACCTGCGTACGATCACCGTGCCTGAGGCCGGCACCGCGGGAACCCGCCTGTTCAGTGCCATCAATCGCGCGCTCGCAGACATCCCACGCTCGCGCTTTGCGGGCACGATCGCCATCACGGACGGGCAGATCCACGACATTCCCGAGACCTCACCCGGCGGCTCGCCGCTGAACGTGCTGATCCCGGCGAAGGGTGAGGAAGTGGATCGCCGGCTGCGCGTGATCGAAGCGCCCAGCTACGGCATCGTCGGCAAGACGGCGACGGTGCGCGTGGTGATCGAGGATCTGGGCACATCGCACCGAGGCACCCCCGCCACGCTGACGATCCGCCGCGACGGCCAGCCGCCCATCGTCGAAAGCATCCCGGTCGGACGCGAACAGCAGATCGATCTGCCGATTGCCCGCGCCGGCCCGACGGTCGTGGAGATGACCGCCAGTCCGCTCGCCGGCGAGGTCTCGACGCTGAATAACCGTGCCGTCGTGGAGATCAACGGCGTGCGTGACCGGCTGCGGGTGCTGCTGATCTCCGGGGAGCCGCATCCCGGAGAGCGGACCTGGCGGCGTCTGCTGAAAGCCGATCCGTCGGTTGATCTGGTTCACTTCACCATCCTGCGGCCGCCGGAAAAGGATGACCTGACGCCGCTCAATGAGCTGGCGCTGATCGCCTTCCCGGTGCGGGAGCTGTTCGTCGATAAGATCGGCGAGTTCGACCTGATCATCCTCGATAGGTTCCAGAACCGCGGCCTGCTGCCGCTGCCCTATCTGGCGAACATCGCCAACCGCGTGCGGGAGGGCGGGGCGTTGCTGCTGAGTGTCGGGCCGGAGTTCTCCGGACCCGCCAGCCTTGCCGCGACGCCGCTGGAATCCATCCTTCCCGGACAGCCGGCGCGGTTCAACGCCGTGGTCGACGGTCGCTTCCGCCCCTGGATTAGCGCGCTCGGGCTTCGCCATCCGGTGACGCAGGGCCTTACGGGGGCGAATTTCGGCGAAACGCCGCCCGCCAATGAGGCAGATACGGAGGAAGGCGGCCACCCCCCGACCTGGGGACCCTGGTATCGCCGCATCCAGACCGATGATGTCCATGGCGAAGTGCTGATGCAAAGTCCCGACGGACAGCCGTTGCTGGCGCTCGACCATGTCGGTAAGGGCCGGGTCGCGCTGCTGCTGTCCGACCAGCTTTGGCTTTGGGCGCGCGGCCATGACGGCGGCGGCCCCCAGGCAGAGCTGCTGCGCCGCGTCGCGCACTGGCTCATGCAGGAGCCGGAACTAGAGGAAAATGCCCTCACCGCGAAAGTGGCCGACGGGCGGCTTTCCATCGAGCGGCGTTCCCTTGATCCGGCACCGCCAGGCTCGGTTGCCGTGACCGATCCCGACGGCCACGAGACGACGATTCCCCTGCGTGCCGTCGAACCGGGGAAATCGCTTGCCTCGCTGCCCGCCACCGCGCCCGGCGTGTGGGCGGTCACTGACAACCAGCGAACGGCCTATGCCGCGGCGGGTGCAGCGAACCCGCCGGAACTGTCCGATCTGCGCGCGACGGCGACTCTTGTCAGCAAGCTGGCGCGCCAGGACGGCGGCGGGGTGCATTGGCTCGGGACCGCGGCGTCGCCGGACATCCCCGACCTTCGCCGCACCGAACCCGACCGGTCCGCGTCGGGCAGTTCCTGGGTGGGACTGCAACGCCGGCACGATCACGTGGTCACGGGGATCGCCGCACTCGCATTGCTGCCGGCATGGGCTTCGCTGCCGCTGATGCTCGGTCTGATGATACTGGCCTGGCGGCGCGAGGGGCGCTGAGCACACCTGCCGGGATTGCATTACAGATTCTTTACGAATCGCTTCCTTTCTTGCTAATCCCCGCCAAGGCCGTGACCGGGCCGCGCTGACCTGGCCGCGGTCCGGAAGATTTTTCTTCAGGGCACGGTCCATGTCTCCGGCGATTCCTCCCGCGACTGTCGTGCCCTGGCCACTCGGGGGTGCATATGTCCGGGAATAGCGAGGAACATAAACCGGTACGGGTCGTGGTGTGGGCTCGGCTGTTGCTTCTGGTGCCGTTTATCGCGGTGCTGTGGGTGTCGTCCTACAACAGCACCGATCCGATGATCGCCGGAATTCCGTTCTTCTACTGGTATCAGTTGCTATGGGTCCTGATCGGCGCCGCCATCGCCGCGCTTGTCTATCTGGTGGAGCGCTGAGCCATGGCATTCAATCTCACCGCCCTGGTGGTCTTCGTCCTGATCTTTGCCTTTGTCACCTGGCTCGGTTTCTACGCCGCGCGTTGGCGCAAGGGCGATCTGGACCAGTTGCATGAATGGGGGCTGGGTGGACGCCGCTTCGGAACCGCCGTCACCTGGTTCCTGATCGGCGGCGACCTTTACACTGCCTATACATTCGTCGCGGTCCCCGCGCTGATGTTCGGCGCCGGTGCGATCGGCTTCTTTGCCGTGCCCTACACCATCATGGTGTACCCAATCCTGTACATGGTCTTCCCGCGGCTCTGGTCGGTCGCGCACAAGCACGGCTACGTCACATCGGCCGATTTCGTCCGCGGGCGCTTCGGCAACCGTTGGCTGGCACTCGCCGTGGCGTTCACCGGCATCCTGGCGACAATGCCGTATATCGCGCTGCAGCTTCTGGGCATCCAGGTCGTCATCGGCGCAATGGGGATAGAGACATCCGGCCTCGCCGGCGACCTGCCGCTGATCATCGCGTTCGTCATTCTCGCGGCGTTCACCTACACGTCTGGATTGCGGGCGCCGGCGATGATCGCCGTGGTCAAGGACCTGCTGATCTATCTCACGGTCATCGTCGCGATAATCGCGGTACCGTCCTACCTTGGCGGTTACGACAAGATCTTCTCGGCAATCCCTGCCCCGAAGCTGCTGCTCGCGACGCCGCCGGCCGGTTCCTACGGGTCGTTCAGCGCCTATGCGACACTGGCCCTGGGGTCGGCGTTTGCGCTGTTCCTCTATCCGCATTCGATCACCGGCATCCTGGGTGCTTCGTCCAGCCGGGTGGTGCGGCGAAATGCGGCCATGCTGCCAGCCTATTCGCTGATGCTGGGCCTGCTTTCGCTGGTCGGGTTCATGGCGATCGCCGTAGGCGTGCAGTCGATGCCGAACCTGGCTGACGGATTTCGTCACTACAGCAACAACTTCGCGGTACCGGCCTTGTTCCTGGCACTGTTCCCGTCCTGGTTCGTCGGGATCGCGTTTGCCGCCATCGCCATCGGTGCGCTGGTGCCGGCTGCGATCATGTCGATCGCGACGGCCAACACGTTCACCCGGAATATCTACCGGGAGTTCTTCAGCCCGCAATGCACCGACGCGCAGGAAAGCCAGATGGCGAAGATCGTCTCCCTGGTGATCAAGGCCGGGGCATTGGCCTTCATCTTCTTCCTGCCGCTGAAATACGCGCTATGGCTGCAATTGCTGGGCGGTATCTGGATCATCCAGACACTGCCTTCGGTCATGCTCGGCCTGTACACGCGCTTCCTCAACGGCTGGGCGCTGCTGATCGGCTGGATCACCGGGTTCGGGGTCGGGACCTGGATGGTGATCGCCAACAACTTCTCGCCGATCTACCCGCTGCATCTGCCCGGGGTGACATTCCCCTGCTACATCGCGGTAATTGCCGTGGTGCTGAACATCGTTGTGACGGTGGTTCTGTCGCTGATCCTGAATGCCGTCGCGTCGGACAAGGCAAGCGACGTCACCACCGCTGCCGACTACATCTGAACCGTTTTCCGTATCGCTGCCGCCGCCCGGTTAAAACCGAGCGGCGGCAGGCGCCGGATGGAGAGAAGCCCGGGTCGTTGCGCGATGGACAGAGGACCATCGACAACGGTTCCGCAGTACCGAAGTAGGCTGATCCGTGGCCCACCCTGCTGCCACTGGCCTCCCATCCTGCCGCCTGATACATCCCGCGCCCATGAGCCGCACCCGCCGAAACGGCGATCCCAACAGCACGCGCGCACTCCTGGGTCGGTTGTGGCGAGAGCATCTCTCCCATCGCCGGGCTCGCCTGTTGCTGATCGTTCTGCTGACTGGTGTGATGGCGGGCACCACCGCTCTCTATCCCGTGGTGATCGACCACGCATTCCAGATGTTCACCGATCGGGATCGCCGCATCCTGTATCAGATCCCGGTGCTTGTGGTCGTGATCACCTCGGTCAAGGCCGCGGCACAGTATTTTCAGAACGTCGAAGTCCAGCGGCTGGTGCTCCAGGTTATCCGGGAGTTGCAGGAGCGCATGTTCGCGCACCTGGTCCACGCCGACCTGTCCCGGGTGGAGCGCGAGGCGCCGGCGCAGCTTGCGGCACGGTTCACCACGGATGCCGCCACGATCCGCGAAGCACTGACCCGTGCCGTCAATGGCGTCGCCGACGTTTTTACCGTCATCGGGCTTGTCTGCTCGATGGTGTATCTGGACTGGCTGCTGTCCTTGATCGCCGCCGCCCTGTATCCGCTCGCGACCGTGCCGATCCAGCGGATCGGCAAACGCGTGCGGCGCGCTTCGGGGGGCATGCAGGAACGGGTGGGCGAGGCTGCGGCGCTGCTCAATGAGAGCTTCGCTCAGGCGAGAACGGTGCGTACCTACCGGCTCGAATCGCTTGAGATCAGGCGAGCTGGTGAGGCGTTTCGGGAGCTGTATCGTTCACTGCTGCGGATGAGCAAGAGCCGGGCACGGGTTGATCCGGTGCTGGAGGTGCTGGGCGGGACGGCGGTTGCGGCGGTCATCGGGTTCGAGGGATGGCGCGCCGCGATGGGCAGTCATACGCTTGGGAACTTCACCGGCTTCGTGGCGGCGCTGTTGATCGCATCGCGGCCGCTGCGTGCCCTTGGCTCCCTGAATGCCGCCTTGCAGGAAGGGCTGGCGGGCATGGTGCGCGTCTTCGGCGTGCTGGATGAGCCGCCGAGCATCGCCGATGCCCGTAACGCGGTTCGGCTGCCTGCCGGGCTGGGACGCATCGAATTCGAGTCCGTCTATTTCAGCTATCCGGATGGACGTGTGGCGCTCGCTGGATTGAGTTTAGAGGCCGCGCCGGGGACCACCGTGGCGCTTGTCGGGCCTTCGGGCGGCGGCAAATCGACCGCGCTTTCGCTGATTCCGCGGCTGCACGACGTGACGGCAGGGGCGGTCCGGATCGACGGCATCGATGTGCGCGAAGTGACCGTCAGCAGCCTGCGCGATTCGATCGCCTATGTCGGCCAGGACGCCCTGCTGTTCGACGACACCGTTGCCGCCAATATCGGCATGGGCAAACCGGACACCACCCAGGAGGCGATCGAGGCTGCAGCTGAGGCCGGAGCCGCGGCTGGCTTTATCGGACAGCTTCCCGAAGGCTACGCGACCCGGGTCGGACCAGGAGGGCAGCGGCTGTCCGGCGGGCAACGGCAAAGGATCGCGCTGGCGCGGGCGCTTCTGCGGAATCCGCGGATCCTTCTGCTGGACGAAGCGACGAGTGCCCTTGATACCGAAAGTGAAGCAGCCGTACAGATTGCGCTCGCAAGGTTGCGGGCGGGGCGCACGACCCTGGTCATTGCACATCGCCTGTCTACGGTTCAGGACGCGGCCCTGGTCGTGGTGCTGGCAAACGGCCAGTGCCAGGAGCAGGGCACGCACTCGGAACTCATAAGTCGCGATGGGCTTTATGCTCGCCTGGTAAAGAGCCAGGCTCTCAGGCAGTAGTGGTATTGCCGGTCATGCCAGTATAGGCTTGTCAGGAGTCAATGAACGAGCAGTTCACCACGTCCGACCGGCCCCGGCTGTCCGCCCCGCTCGCAACCACGGACCGGCGGCGGAACAGGCGCGCGCGGTGGGTGCTGCTGCTGATCATTCTTGTCGCCATCGGCGGTGCGGTGAGTTACTGGTATGTAACGAAGGACTATATCAGCACCGACGACGCGTTCACCGATGGCCACGCGGTCACCGTCGCACCACAGGTCGCCGGTGCGGTGGCCACTCTGGCTGTGACCGACAACCAGGCGGTCAAAGCCGGGGATCTTCTGGTCCAGATCGACCCCTCCAACTTCCAGGCTGCGCGCGACCAGGCCAACGGCAGCCTGCAGGTCGCGGAGGCGAAACTGGCGAGCGCCCGCGTCGCGGTGGA
This sequence comes from Acetobacteraceae bacterium, assembly GCA_035606775.1. Classification (GTDB taxonomy): domain Bacteria; phylum Pseudomonadota; class Alphaproteobacteria; order Acetobacterales; family Acetobacteraceae; genus Rhodopila. Next base: position 13,186 of record DATNEJ010000415.1, read on the forward strand.
AGAGGCGCGCGTGACCTACCCGGCCCGCCTCGACGCCGCCAAGGCACAGCGCTTGCACGCGCAGGCCGCGGCATTCAAGGCCGAGGCGGACGCTCGCCGGCAGCGCAGCCTGCCGAAACAGGCGACGACGCAACAAGACATCGATACTGCCGAGGCTGCCGTGCGGGCGACCGCAGCCCAGGTTGCGGAAGCGGACGCGATGGTCCGCCAGGCCGATATCGTAGCGCAATCCATCGCCCGCGCGGAAACTGAGGTACGGCAATTGGAGGGTGAAGTCGCCCTCGCACGCGCGCGCCTCGAACAGGCAGATCTCGATCTGTCACGAACCCGGATCATTGCGCCGCAGGACGGCTGGGTGACCAAGCGCAACGTGGAAAAGGGCAACTACGTCACGCCCGGCCAAGCCCTTATGTCGCTGGTGACATCGGATGTCTGGGTGACGGCGAACTTCAAGGAAAGCCAGCTCGACCGTATGAGCAAAGGCCAGAAGGTCAATCTGCGGGTCGATGCGTACCCCGAACTGCACCTGACCGGGCATGTCGATAGTATCCAACTCGGGTCGGGGCAGCGGTTCAGCCTGTTTCCGCCCGAGAACGCCACCGGAAATTTCGTGAAGATCGTACAACGTGTGCCGGTCAAGATCGTCATCGACTCCGGGATGGACCCGCACCATCCGCTGCCACTTGGACTTTCGGTTATCCCGACTATTTCGCTGAAATGAGCGACGCTACCGGTAGCAGAAGCTATCTGCCGGGAAATCCCTGGTTGGTCACCTTCGCTGTCACGCTGGCGCCGTTCATGGAGGTGCTCGACAGCACGATCGTCAATGTCAGCCTGCCACACATAGCAGGGAACCTATCAGCCAGTTACGACGAGGCGACCTGGACACTCACATCCTATCTGGTCGCGAACGGCATGATCGTCCCTGTGGCTGGATGGCTCGGGCGAGTGATCGGCCGGAAGCGCTATTTCCTGATCTGCATCGCGTCTTTCACGGTGCTGTCGTTCCTTTGCGGCGTAGCGACGAGCCTGGAACAGCTCGTTGTCTTTCGCCTACTGCAAGGGCTGGTCGGCGGCGGGCTACAACCGAATCAGCAGGCCATCCTGCTGGATACGTTCGAGCCATCTCAACTGGGCCGGGGCTTCTCCATGGTCGCGATCGCCGTGATTTTTGCCCCGATCATCGGCCCGGCCCTCGGCGGCTGGATCACCGATTCCTGGTCCTGGCGCTGGGTGTTCCTGATCAACGTACCGATCGGGATCATCGCATTCTTCTCCGTGGCGAGAATGGTGAAAGACCCACCATGGGTCGTCGCCGACCGGATGCGTCTGAGGGACATGGATGGCGTCGGTCTGGCCCTGATCGTTCTTGCCCTCGGGTCACTCCAGATCATGCTTGACCGGGGTGAAGACCTGGACTGGTTCAGCTCCCCGACCATACGAATTCTCGCACTTGTCGCCGCAACGGCGGGGGTTGGCGCGGTCACCTGGCTGACAATGAGCGCGCGGCCGATCGTCAGCCTGCGCGCGCTGGGAAACCGGAACTTCGCCGTCGGATCGGTGATGATCTTCAGCATCGGCGCGATCCTGTATTCCAGCAATGCGCTGATCCCCCTGCTGGCACAGGAGTGGCTAGGATACACGGCGCTCACGTCCGGGCTGATGATGTCGCCCGGCGCGGCAGTCATGGTGGTGCTGATTCCGGTCGCCGCAAAATGGGTGCTGCCGAACGTGCCGACCCGCCTGGTCATCGCGTTCGGTTTTGCCGCCTTGGGACTGTCGGCACTGTATGCCGCCAACCTGACGCCGGACATCGATTTCTGGACTCTGGCAACGTTCCGAGCACTTCAGACCATCGGACTGGCTTTCCTGTTCGTCCCGAACAGCACCTTATCCTACTCCACAATGCCACGCGGGTTGAACGCCGACGCGACGGCGCTCTATTCGATGTTCAGGAATATTGGCGGATCGGTTGGCATTTCTGTCGCGACGGCGATCACCGCCAGCGAAATGCAGGCGCATCGCGCGCACCTGGTCCACCATCTGTCACCGCTGGATCCACGGTTTCAGGCGCTGCTGCCGCAGTATGAGCAGGCACTTCGCGCCGGTGGCGTGGCAAGTGAGCAGGTTCACGGACTTGCCCTGGGTCAGATCGACAAGGTGCTGGGTCTGCAATCCGCCGTCATGGCCTATTCCGACATATTCCTGCTGACTGCAGTGCTGGCCTTCATGGTGGTGCCGCTGACTTTTCTCTTCCGGTCAGGTGTTGCCGGTCGTCCGCGGCGGTGACGCTTTGGCGTTTATCGCGGCTGTATCCGATGGACCGGATAGCAGGTCTGAATAAGTTCCAAAGAATCCCTGTTTGGATTTGGTGATTGAAGGATGTTGATTGTGTCAGATCTCAATCACTGCCGGTTGGAAGGCGCGGCACGATCGGATCCCAGACGATTGATAGCTAAGGATCATCGGGGAGATATCCACACTTCGGCAGCGTTCCCATGACGGTTGCCGACAATGGGACAGGTGATGGAGATGCGCTTGGCAGTCCAGTGATTGGGCCGGCGTTTGGTTGATTTATCCTCGTTTTCCCCGCTGTTCCCGCAAACCATGCGGCGATTTATATCGGGGGACGTAGGGTATAGTTGTCGGTATGCGGTCTCGTTTAGCGCTGTGGTCGTACGTCGGGTCAGGATTCCCGGGGACTTCAGACGGGAGGCGGGGATATCCCTGTTATGGATCCTCTGGTTGTGGATCAGCTTAATTTGCCAACCAGTTCTTCCAAATGGAAGCTGTCCCGGAAATGGATCACCAGGCGCCCGCCGCCGGTGGAATTCGTGGCGATGGCAACCTTGTAGCCGAGGCGTTCGATCAATGTCTGAACGAGCGCTGCCGTGTCCGGATCCTGTTCGCGAGGCGTTGCCGCTGGCGAACGGGAGTCCGAGGCTTTTTGCGCGGCAAGTGCTTCTGTCTGCCTGACCGATAATCCCTTGGCCAGGATCTGGTCTATAAGCATATCAGGATCGGTGGCGGTCAGCAGCGCTCGGGCATGACCGAACGTAACGTTGCCATTGCGGATTTCCGTCTGGATGCGGGACGGCAGTTTCAGCATGCGCACCATGTTGCCGACATGCGCCCGTGATTTGCTGACGGCATGACCCAGTTCTTCGTGCGTCAGATGAAATTCGTCGATGAGGCGCTGCAGGCCTTCGGCCTCTTCGATCGGATTGAGATCAAGTCTTTGCAGATTTTCGACCAGAGCGGTGGCGGCGGCCTCGGCATCGCTCATTTGCCGATGCAGCACGGGGACTTCCGACAGGCCGGCAAGAATCGCTGCTCTCCAACGGCGCTCGCCGGCGACGATCTGATAGCGGTCCTTCGTTATGGGATGGGACCGCACAAGGAGGGGCTGTAGAATGCCCTGAACGCGGATCGATTCTGCCAGCGGCTCCAGTTCCGAACTGGTGCCAATGGCCCGGGGCTGGAATGGATTGGGCTCCAGCCTGTCAATCTCGACTGTCCGAATTGGCTGCGATTGATCTTGAGCAGTATCAGCCAGCCGTTCGCCCATCAGAGCGGCGAGGCCGCGGCCAAGCCGGGGGCGAGGCGCTTTAGCGGCGGGCGAGGGTGTCCGTTGGTCTGCCATGTCAGGCCTGTTTTTCGCGATCCAGAAGTTCGGCGGCCAACTGGTTGTATGCCTTTGCGCCGGTCGATTTCGGGTCGTAGCTGAGAATCGGCTTGCCGAAGCTCGATGCCTCAGAAATGCGCACGTTCCTTGGTATCACGGTCTGATAGACCCAGTCGCCGAAGAAGTCTCGCGCGTCCGACGCGACGAGGGAAGACAGGCTGTTTCTGCTGTCGAACATTGTCAGCACGATACCAAGCAAGCGTGTACCGGGGTTCAGCCTGCGCCTGACGCTTTCGATGGTTCTCACCAATCCGCTGACGCCTTCGAGCGCGTAGAACTCGCATTGCAATGGAACGATGATGCCGGCCGAGGCGACCAGTGCATTGAGGGTCAACAGGCCCAGGCTGGGTGGGCAATCGATCAGGATGTAATCGAAGGTTTGGCCATTCCTGATCGCCGACAGCGCTGATTGCAGACGGAATTCCCTGCGTTCGACGTCCACAAGTTCGATTTCGGCGCCGGCCAGGTCAGCTTCCGCCGGGATTAGGAACAAATTAGGAACATCAGTCCTCAGCACCAATTCATCCGGCAGCGAATTTCCGGTGACAAGACGGTAGCTGCCGTTCTGGCGGTCGGTCGGCTTCACGCCCAATCCGGTCGAGGCATTGCCCTGGGGATCGAAGTCAATCAGAAGGATCGTCTGACCGATCGCTGCCAGCGCGGCAGCGAGATTGACCGCGGTCGTCGTTTTTCCCACCCCGCCTTTCTGGTTCGCGATGGCGATGATGCGCGGTTTGGGAATAGGTCAGACCCTTTGGAGCGTGATCGTCAGAGGCGAAATCGCCGGAGAGCGCTGAAGCCTGTTTGGTGCTTCCATCCGCACCAACAGGCTTTGGCGGCCAATCGGCTAGGAGGGTTGGACACCGCAGACACGGCATCGAATGCGCGGGATTCCTGCCATGAGTTCGCTTGGGGGGTCAATCAGACAGAGCCAAAATCCGGTCCTGGCGGCCTGATTTGAGCGGAGGAACCTCTGTTTCAAGGCACCACTCCCGCCAAGCGTACCGCAGGCCGGCCGCGAGACTTTGGCCGAATCGTTCCGTATTGCACAGCGGGCTCGCGCGCATCTGCGGTCGCAATTGTGCTCGAAGCTCGGCCAGCGCACCCAGATCGGCCGCTTTGGCAACCGCAAGATCGCAATACGCGTCGACATCGGCCGCCTGCCAGTCCGTCAGCCCGACATTGCTGGTGTGGCTGAAAGAATGTCGAGATGCGAAGGTTTCCCCCGCCAAGGTTATGGCAGGCACGCCCATCCACAGGGATTCGCAGGTCGTCAGGCCACCCGCATAGGGGAAGGGATCGAGCACGATGTCGATCTCGTTGTATTTGTCCATGAGTTCCCGATGCCCTGCTGATCCGAACAGCGCGATCCTGTCGGGTGACACGCCGTGAAGAGCGAACAATGTCCGTATCCGATCCGCCGTAGGCTGGTCGTTGAACTGGTGGGTGCGAAGGACAAGGCGGGCGTCAGCCACCCGGTAGAGGATCGTACTCCAGGCGCGGATCACGTGCGGTGTGAGTTTCGCCAGGTTATTGAAGCAACCGAACGTGACTGAGCCACGCTCCAGGGCTGGGAGCGGCGCCAGGTCGGGCGCATACGAAGGCGGTGTGTAACAGACATAACCATCGGCCAGCCGCAGCAGGCGCTCACTGTAGAGGCATTCCTGACCGGGAGGTGTTTCCCACCGGTCGGTGATGAACCAGTCCATCTCCCATAGATGCGTGCTGTGATTCTGCGATCCGACCCATTTGATCTGCACTGGCGCCAGGCGCTGGGCGCAAGCCGGCATACGGGCGCCGTCGCCATAGCCGCCCAGGTCGATCAGGATGTCGATGGCAAGGTCACGGGTGCGCTGCGCCAACGCCTTGTCGTCGAACAGGCTAACATCGATCCAGTCGCCTAATGTGTGGAAGCGCCGAGCGATTGGGTCTGAACCGGTTGGGCCGTGCGAGAGACAGGCAAGTCGGAAGGCCCTGGGATCCAGGGCCTCGAACGCTGCGACGGTCAGCCATCCGACCGGATGAGCGCGCAGGGACCCGGACAGCAGCCCGATCTTCAGTGGCCGGTCAGGATCAGGCGGGTTCGCGAATGGGAGCGGGGCCAACCGCGGAATGAGGCGGTCGGAGTCGCGCAGCGCGTCCATTATCGTCGCGGCGGTGATATCTTGATGGTACGGCAGCACGTTGCACAACGTGCGGCGGGCCAGTGAGGAATGCGGATCGGCGTCGATTGCCCGGCCGGCCAGGTTGACGGCTTCTTCCTGAAGCCCCAGGCAGGCGGCTGCGTTGGCCAAGTTGCACAACATGGCCTGATGGGGCAGGTCGCCGTCTATAGCGGTCAGAAGCCGTGCCCGCGCATCGGCGTGTCGGTGGGCTTTCAGCAGCAGGGCGGCATGGTCGCATCGGGCCGGTCGGTTCCCCGGATCGAGCTCGACTGCGCGGCGCAATTCAGCCTCAGCTTCACGGATGCGGTTGGTGCCGGCAAGCAGGCGACCGAGTAGTCTCGCGATGGTCGGGGAGGTCGGGGCCAGGGCGGCCGCTGTTTCATAGGCGTCGATGGCGTCAATGAGTCTGCCCGCCCGTTCCGATAGCAGACCCAGCGCCATGTGCAGCGTCGGGTTCAGCGGGTCGCGGCTTATTGCCTCCTCCAAATATGCGGCTTCCTGTTCCAGCCTGTCGGGGGGAAGTCCGGCATGGAGGCCATAGGCAGTCTCATTCGGGGCCCCGATCGGGGGGCAGGCGGAAGCAGGTGCTATGGTCTCTCCTGCTGATCCGTCGCCGCACAGCTCGAAAGCCAGCCCCGCCCATTGCCGTAGATCTCTCCGGATCGGGAATTGGCCGATGGTGCGCAGCAGAATGTCCCTGCCGGCACCTGCCTGGCCCCGGGCGATCAGCAGGCGTCCAAGCAAAGCCGCCACATTCGGCTGTGCAGGATGCCGGGCGAGCGCCTGTCCGTAATATCGGTCGGCTGACTCGATGTCTCCCGCGATCAAAGACAGTCCGGCCAGGGAGAGGAAAGGCTCGTCCCAGTACGGATGTCGTTCGCTGAGTTGCTCGATCGCGGCGCGTCCCTGGTGGATCGCCTGAGTCAAGATCTGGCGCAACATCAGGGAAGACCTGAGCGTGATCGTCGCTGGCGGAGTCGCCAAAGACGTGAATCACGCGACCAAACAAGGAGATAGGGCCTGTTTGGCGCTTCTATCTGCGCCGAACAGGCCCTAACGAGAGTAGTCGGCAACAAGACCGGTGGCCTCTTCGAGCAAGATCGCTCTGCGGGCCAGCTTGATGGCGTGGTAGTACTCATCGGCTTCGGCTGCCGTCAGCGCCTGATGCAGGAGTTCGCGCACCGCGTCTGGCAGAACGGGACGGTCGAATGTGCCCACCAACTGCCGTACGGACGCCAACGCGATTGGGCGCTCTTCTTCTGTCGCGATGTAGGCCAACTGAAGCGCGAAGTAGATTTTTCGCGCCGGGCTGTATGCTTGGTCTGCGGACATGATCTGCCGGCCGAACAGAAAGCGTGCCCTGGCGGTCAGCTCGATCCGCGACTCCGTATGGAACCGGATCGACAGACCGGTCGCCCTGAGTTCCTCGCCTTTGCGGAGATGCAGAACCAGACTTGACATCGCACTCTGGAAAAGCTGGTGACGACGCGCACTCCGATCCGACGTGTCGGCTCGTCTGAGTCGCGACCGAGGCCAGCAAGGGAAGGCCGGACATTTTGTCCTAGATCTTCAGGAGCGATTCCGGATTACTTGAACAGGCTCAGCAATGTCTGCGGCGCCTGGTTTGCCAGGGAGAGCGCCTGGGTGCCTAGCTGCTGGCGGATCTGCAATGCCTGGAGCTGCGCCGATTCCTTCGCCAGATCAGCATCGACCAGGGCACCAAGTCCGCTGTTCAGCGCGTCGATCTTGTCGTTGTTATAGCTGATCTGGTTGTTCACATAGTTGATCGACGAGCCGATCGTGTTCAGCGCCTTGCCGACTGCGTTGAGCTGGTTGATGAACGTTCCGCTGGCGGTGATTAAGGCCGCCATTGTCGCGGCGCCGCCCATTTGGGTCGCGGTGAAGCTGATAGAGCCGTACAAGGCCGATCCGCCGAAGGTGGCGATGCCATATGACGACCCGGACTCGTTGCGCGCCACGGCGACCCTTGCGAAGGTTCCGTTGCTGCCGGTGATGTCGCCGATCAGGGTCTTGCCGTTGTAGGTGGCGTCCTGCACGAACGTCTTTACGTTGGCGAGCAGAGAGTTGTACTGCTGCGTATAGTTTGTGCGGTCGTTGCCCTGGACGTTCCCATCGGACAGTTTGACCAACACGTCGCGCATGTTTGACAGGGTATCGGAGATGTTGTTCAGGCCCGATTCGGTCGTGGACAGAAGGCCCTGGACATTGCCGAGTTGCTGGTTGGCGCTGGTGAGCGCGCCGACCGTTGAGCGGACCGACTGGGCGACGGCATAGGCCGCGCCGTCATCTGTTGCGTCCGCAACCCGATAGCCGGTCGAGATCTCCTTCTGTGCGGTGGCCAGTGCCGAATTGGTGCGGTTCAGAGATTGGAGCGCGATCATCGCGCCCATATTCGTGTTGACGGAGTTCATGGACATGGCGGGAAACCTTCGCTGCACATCGGTTCATGCCCAGCGTTTTGCGGGCTCCCGCACATGTTCGAACAAGCAAGTTAACAGGCGATGAAGAGGAAGCGGATTTTTGGCGTCCCTCGGCTGGCCATCGCGCGCCGGGTCTCCGCTCCACGTGGAGCATCCACAACCCGGCTTGTCCGAGCACACGTTGGCGCCTTGCGCCTCAGGCGTGTATCATTTCCGATAGTTCTCCCATAGGGCGTGCCACTGGACCCCTTTTACCCGCTACCTCATAGCATCATATGCAGATCGCCCGTGCAAAGCGACTTGCCGACCCGGCCATCGGCACGGTATACGTAAGGCCGCTTCCTGCTGATCGTGGCGCCGCCCGGCTGCCAGCGGCGGATTCCAATCCGCCCCCGATCTTCATCTCTCAATGCGCACCCTCTTTGCCCATCCCACAGGGTCAGCCCCATGCATCTGACTGAACTCAAGACCAAGGCACCGGCAGACCTGCTGAGCTTCGCCGAGTCGCTCCATGTCGAAAACGCCTCGTCCTTGCGCAAGCAGGACATGATTTTCGCCATCCTGAAAAACCTGGCAGAGAATGACCAGCCGATCCACAGCGAGGGCACCCTCGAGATCCTGCCCGACGGGTTCGGATTTCTGCGCAGCCCGGAAGCGAACTACCTTCCAGGGCCGGACGACATCTATGTCAGCCCCACCCAGGTCCGGCGCCATGGACTGCGCACCGGTGATTCCGTCGAAGGCCAGATCCGTGCCCCGCGCGACGGCGAACGCTACTTCTCCCTGCTGAAGGTCGAAGCGGTCAATTTCGAATCGCCCGACTCCGTCCGTCATCGCATCAATTTCGACAACCTGACTCCGCTTTATCCGGACGAACGCCTGATCATGGAGAGCGAGGAAGTCCAGTCGGTCGCGAAATCCCCGACAAAAGATTACACCTCCCGGGTCATCGACCTGATCTCCCCGGTGGGAAAGGGTCAGCGCGCGCTTATTGTCGCGCCACCGCGGACTGGCAAGACGGTCATGCTGCAGAACATCGCCAGCGCGATCGCCGCCAACCACCCCGAGGTGTTCTTGATCGTCCTGCTGATCGACGAACGTCCGGAAGAAGTCACCGACATGGCCCGCAGCGTTAAAGGCGAGGTCATCAGCTCGACCTTCGACGAACCGCCGACGCGCCATGTGCAGGTGACCGAGATGGTGCTCGAGAAAGCCAAGCGCCTGGTCGAGCACAAGCGCGACGTCGTCATCCTGCTGGACAGCATCACGCGGCTTGCGCGTGCTTACAACACAATCGTCCCCTCATCGGGCAAAGTACTCACCGGCGGTGTCGACGCGAATGCCTTGCAGCGTCCGAAGCGCTTCTTCGGCGCCGCCCGAAACATCGAGGAAGGCGGCTCGCTGACCATTATTGCGACCGCGCTGGTCGATACCGGCAGCCGCATGGACGAAGTGATTTTCGAGGAGTTCAAGGGCACCGGTAACTCCGAAATCATCCTCGATCGCAAGCTCTCAGACAAGCGCAGCTTCCCGGCGATCGACATCACCAAGTCGGGCACCCGCAAGGAAGAGCTTCTGGTGGAAAAGGGCGTTTTGGCGAAGATGTGGGTGCTGCGGCGCATCCTGAACCCGATGGGCACCGTCGATGCGATGGAGTTCCTGCTCGACAAGCTGAAATACAGCAAAACCAATGCCGATTTCTTCGAGGCGATGAACACCTGAGCCGAAAAGACCAAGGGCTGGCTGCCGTCATAGTCCCACAGTTGTATAGACGACCGCCGGGAGCCTCCTCGCAGGCTGTGGCTCGCGCTCGTCAGTACGACCGCAGAAATCGGCGATAGACGAGCCGGCGCGCGCGGCAGGCGGCGTGATCCGCGCCAGCTTCGGTCAAACTTCCTTTGAGCACAGGAACCGGCCCCCACGCCCCACGTTGCGGCCTGGTCGAATGGTCATCATCGCCTGCCAGGATTGTGCAGCCATCCAGCGCCTTCAGCCGCTGAAGAAAGGGCGGCTGAAGTGTTGGCAGTGCGGTCGGGTTCTCGAAAGCCGCGTGGGGCGAAGCATCGATGGTGCCCTGGCCTGCTCCCTCGCCGTGCTTCTGCTCCTGTTCCCCGCCAACTTCATGCCGCTGATGACGGTGCATATCGGCCCGATCACCAGCAGCAGCGTGCTCGCTTCGGGGCTGGCGGTTGCCTGGGAACAAGGCTGGCCGTTGGTGACCATCCTGTTGGCGCTTGAAGGAATTATCCTGCCCTTCGTGCGCTTCGGCTTGCTGTCCATCACCCTGGCCATGATCCGGTTCGGCCGCCGCGACAAGTGGCTTGGCCCCGCTTTCCGCTACGCCGAGATCCTGGACCAATGGGCCATGTTCGACGTGCTGCTGATCGGTGCCGGCATCGGCTATGGCCGCATCGCTTCTCAGGTCGCGGTCAGCATTGACGCCGGCGGCTGGTGCTTTGTCGGTGCTTCGCTGCTGACCATGGTGACGCGCGCGTCACTGGAACGGCGGGAGGTATGGCGGCGCCTTTCGCCACAACCCCGTTCCCTGGATCGGGAGATGATTGCCTGCACAAGCTGTGACCTGTTGGTGCCGGCCGCAAAGGAGGGTGGACACTGTCCGCGGTGTCGTGCTGTCGTCCACCGGCGTCGGCCGTTTGGCACGATAAACTGTGCGGCCCTGTTGCTGGCGACCGTCATCCTCACCCCCATCGCCTATTCCTATCCGATGAGCGCGTTCTGGCGAGCGAACCAGGTTGAGTCGCACACGGTGATCAACGGCATCGAGATGCTGTTCACAAGCGGGTTCTGGTATTTCGGCGTAATCATTTTCTGCGTCTCGGTCATATTCCCCTTGGGCAAGCTTGCAGCTTTGACCTGGTTCCTCTCCTCGATCTATCGCGGATCGACCGCGTATCTGCGGCGCAAGACGCAGCTCTATCGCGTCATTGACGAAATCGGCCGCTGGTCAACGCTCGATCCGTTCACCGTCATCGTATTTGCGCCGATGATTCAGTTCGGTCAGCTTGCCCATTTCGACTTCATGGGCGGATCGGCGGCATTTCTTGCCACGGTGGTGCTGTCGATGCTCGCGGCCAAGGCGTTTGACCCACGCCTGTTGTGGGACAGTGCAACCGCCACGGCGCCGGCCGCTTCGATCAGGGTGCAGCCGCAGGCCACGGCCGAGATATAACGGATTCTGGCGTCTCTGTTTGATCGCATGAGTCGCAACCCTCGGCGATTCCGCCTGCGCCGATCACGCTCTACCTATTTGTTTGATCGCGTGATTCATGGCTCTGGTGCTTCTACCCGCACCGATCGCGCTTTACGGCGCGATATCGTTCTCGACCTCCTGATCACCCAGAATGCCGGCGACATAGACTTCGCGCACGATGACCAGCAGGGTCGCCGCGATAGGCGTGCCAAGGATAACCCCGAGCGGGCCAAACATCGCGCCGAGTACTGTCATCGACAGGATGGTTACAGCCGGGGGAAGGCGTACGGTGAGACGTTGGATAAAAGGCGACACTACGTAGCCCTCAACCAAATGAGATCCGACGAAAATGATGACCACCCATAACGCGCTCTCCCAGCTCACGGTAAGCGCAACAATCGCCGCCGGTATTGCAGCCGCCAGTGCACCGAAATACGGGACGAAGGTGAACAGCCCGGCGATAAATCCAAGCGCCAGCGCCAGGGGTATCCCCAGCAACAACAGGCCAAGGCCGGTCAGGATGCCGACAACCAGCATGTCGATGGACTGACCCAGTGCCCACCAACGCAGAGTCCGCCCGATCTCATAGTGCAGGCGTTCCGCTCGTCCTCGCCAGGTGAGAGGAAACAGTTGCACGATCCCGTTTACGTAGAGAGCGGGCGCGGCAGCAAAGTAGATCGCGGTGACGATAACGATGAAGGAGCTCGCGACGCTCCAGACGGCTGAGGTGGCGATCGAGCTGGTGTAGGTGCCGATCTCTTTTTGTAGCTGCTGCGGTTGCAACGATTGCAGCAACAGCTTGCCCCACGCCGTATTACCGTAGGACTGCCGCAGCTTCTGAATCCCTTGTTGAACCTGCTGTGCCAGTTCACGGCTCTGCTCCATCAGATTTGGCGCCAGGTAGTAGAAAAGCCCCAGGAGCAGAGCGGCCAGGAGCACCGTGACCACGGCCAGCATGATGGGCTCGGACCAGCCGGTGTATTTCGCGGCCCAGCGGCTGATGCCACGCAAAATCACGGCGATGACCACCGCCATGAAGATCAGCAGGACGACATCGGACAGCAGCCAAACAATGAGAATGATGCTCGCGCCGACGGCAATCATTCGCAGCGTCCAGGCAACTGATGCCGCATTTTCAGCCGTCAGGAACTGATCGCTCCGCCGCATGATCCTCCTTGCTCGATGATCGCTCGTGAGTCACAACGCCGCCGCGATCTGGTCGGCCAGTTTGCCGAGGGCCTGGCTCATCGCTGCCGCTATTGCGTCGCCGCTTCTGCTTTCGGCGTCGGCCGTAACCGACACGAGCCGGGTCGGGGCCGATTGGTTGCCACGTCGCACAGCCCAGTCGGCATCCAGCGTCACGTGGCCTGACTCGTCTGCCATAAAGCGCCGAACGTTCACCATGAGCGTACGGCCGTTCTTTGGCACCGGATCACCCGGCGCCAATACGCTACCAGCCGGAAGGCGGGTCCGCAGATCGAGCGTCAGGGTCCGGCGGACCAGGTCATCAAGCGGCGCTGCCCAGCGGTCGCGGTCCGACACAACGATCGTGTTGCCCGCACCACGTGTGACCAGCGCCGCACGGTCCAGTTCACCCGGCAACTGGGGTTGACCGACGACAATCGGCGAAGAGACATGGGCCGCCGGAGCCGGCTGGCTACCCCGCACCGCATCGAGCGTATAGAAATGCGTCTTCGGACTGCCACCGCAGCTTGCCAGCACCATTGCCGATAGCAGGACAGCGGCCGAACGGGTCATCCGCCGGATCCTTTCCCGCGCAACAGCGCCTCGGGATGACGATCGAGATAATCCGCCAGCTCACGCAACGACCGCGCTGCACGGCTCAGTTCGTAGAGCGCGTTGCCGATGCCCGTTGTATCGGGTTGGTTCTGCACGCTGCCGTTCGTCGCGATCAGGCTTCTGGCCGAGGCCACCGTGGCTTGCACCTCGTTGGCGACGGCGCGGAGCCGGGTAAGAATCGGCCCGACCTGTTGGCGTGCGGTTTGCGCGACAGCATCGACACTGGTCAGCGTCTGATCGAGATGCTGCAGACTGTCCTTCAATTCCTGCGACTGACTGAGTTCTGCCAGCTTTTGGGTGGTCTGGTGAACATCGTTGGCGATCTGGTCGAGCGGCATGGCGTTCAGCTTGGCGCCCACGCCGCCAATCGACGCAATCAGGCCCTGGATGTCCGAGCGTGACGCGGTTGGCAGCTCGGGCACCTCGCCGCTGCCAAGCCTCGCCGGTGCGGCGTTCGGAACGAATGCGAGCAGCACCGCGTCACTGCCGACCATCGGCACGGTTTTGCCGATGCGCGCGCGCAATCCCTGATCAATCAGATGCTGCAACAGGGCGTTCATCTGGGCGCGCGCATCGGTCTGCCAGTGCTCGCCACCTGCCAGCGTGAGACGTGTCGGAGCGATCGCGATGGTCACATGGGACGCAAGATTACCGGTGCGCGGGTCGTATTCCAGTGTGTTGTCCTGCACCGAGCCAAT
>DATNEJ010000439.1:0-5627 GCA_035606775.1 Acetobacteraceae bacterium
GGAAGCGTGAGAGCGCGTCGCGCCGCTTGAGAGTGTAGCGGAATGCCTCAGCCAGCTCTGACTTCGCCGATAGCCTGGCGATGGTCTTCTCCGCCCACTCGAAGAACCCGGCGAGGAGCGGCACCGTCTCAGCCCGGTGCGCCAGGGGCTCAGCCGGTGGCGCAAACTGCACCTTGGCCTCGATGGCATAGAAGGCGGCGATGCGGTCGATCGCCTCCTTGGAGATCGGCGACTTCGTGCTGTCCCACGCCTCGAAGAACTTGCGGCGGCAATGGGCCCAAGATGCCACTTCCGTGGTCGACCCTGGATCGCTCCGCGCGGCATCGTAGAGCGCCTCGAACCCGGCATAGCCATCCGCCTGGAGAAACCCAGTAAAGCTCGCCAAGTGGTCGGCAGGGTGCTTGCCGCTGCGATCGGGGCTGTAGAAGTAGGCGGCGGCGGCCGGTGCCGTGCCGCAGAACAGCCGGTCGTCCCGGACATAGACCCACAGCCGCCCGGTCTTGGTCCGGCCGAGCCCCGGCGACAGCACCGGCACCGTCGTGTCGTCGCCATGGATCTTCTCGGCGGCAAAGACGTGCCGTCGGATGGCCTCGACGACCGGCTGGAGCAGCCAGACCGCCTGACCGACCCAGTCGCACAGGGTGGAGCGGTCGAGATCCATGCCTTCCCGAGCATAGATCTCGCTCTGGCGGTAAAGCGGCAGGTGGTCGCAATACTTCGATACCAGGAGATGGGCGAGCGTCGCTGGTGTCGCACGTCCCCGCGGCGTCGGCATTGCCGGAGCGGGCGCCTGGGTCGCACGCCTTGCAGGCATACTTCGGCCGAACGTGCCGGATGACCTGGAAGCGCCCCGGCACGTAGTCGAGGACCTCGGTGACATCCTCGCCGAGACGGGCCATGCCGCCGCCACAATCGGGGCAAGTGCAGGCGCCGCCATCTGCGGGCTCATGGACGATCTCTTGCCGCGGGAGATGGTCCGCCAACGGCTGGCGCTTGGGCTTGGCGCGCTCGCAGATCGGCGCCGGGCGGTCGGCGGCCTCGGCCTGGGCGATCTCTTCGGGCTCGCCGGTCTCCAGCTCTTCGAGTTGAAGCTCAAGCTGCTCGATCTGGCGGGTGATGCGTTCCGAGGAGCGGCCGAACTGCATCCGCCTGAGCTTGGCGATCTGGAACTTGAGCTTCTCGATCTCTAGCGTGCGGACCTGGACCGACAGTTCGGCCGCTCTCAGCTCGGCCTGGCAGGCGAGCGCAAAAGCGCGGAGCGCTTCGGGATCGTCGGGCACGTCGGCCGTAGCGAGCGACATGGCCGGACCCTACCAAATCCGCCCGTGCCGGACCACGATCAGGGGCGAATCGCTCCTCTGTCAGATGAGCATTGGTTGCGGCGGCG
Source organism: Acetobacteraceae bacterium (assembly GCA_035606775.1). Taxonomy (GTDB): domain Bacteria; phylum Pseudomonadota; class Alphaproteobacteria; order Acetobacterales; family Acetobacteraceae; genus Rhodopila. The sequence goes on from DATNEJ010000439.1 coordinate 1,388, forward strand.
CGGGCGGTGCTACGGTGCGCCGCCAATCCATCGCCTCGATCAGCAGCGCTAGCTGAGCGGGCGTCAGCGTCATCGCACCCTCGATGATCGGCGGCCACACGAACCGGCCTTTCTCCAGTCGTTTGGCGAACAGGCAGAGGCCGGAGCCATCCCAATAGAGCGCCTTCAGATAGTCGCCACGCTTGCCGCGGAACAGGAACAGATGGCCCGAGAACGGATCGGCGCCGATGATCTGCTGCGCCTTCGCGGCGAGACCGTCGAAGCCGTTGCGCAGATCGACAGGGCGGCTGACCAGATAAACCCGTGTGCCGGGCGCGATGCTGATCATCCGAGGCTCTTCAGCGACCGCAGCACACGGCACAGTGTGCGCTCGTTTACGGAGCCGTCGACCCGGAGGCGAACGCCGTTTGAGAGTTCGATGTCGATCACGCCGTCGCGGTCTGTCCGGGTTGGCTTGGCGGCAGGCGGAGGAGGATCAGCGTTCTTGATCGCTCGCGGTGGCATCAACTGAGCGGGCACGCCGTCGTCCTGGTGCCCGCCGATCAGGCCCACGGGGATGAACTGCACCGGCCCAGCTCCCGGCATGGCGGCGACAGCCTGCGCCCGGCGGACGGATCGCCAGGTGTAGAGAACGCTCTTCGCGATCCCATGCTTGCGCGCGATGGCCGCCACGCTGGCCCCCGGCGCATCGGTCTCCGCCAGAACGACCGCCTTCTCGGCTTCGCTCCACTTCCGCCGCCGCTCGACCCGCGTAATAACCTCGACCCGGTCCATAAACCCCCTCCTTCTGGACTCCAGAAGGACCGTCCAGGACGAGGAGACTTCAGCGACGATCACGATCAGCGCAATACGGTCTCAGCCGGACGCTTACAAACGAACACCACCAGATCGATCAAGAACACGGCGCCGAGCATAGCAATGCGCCGCCCAAGGAATGCGCCGAGGGCTCCGGGCAGCAGTACCGGTTGGAGCAAAGGCACCGGCGACAGCGCTACTATCGGCGCCCTATGGCGGCGATTTTGCCGCTGGCGGAACCGCAGCTGGTGAAGGAACGGGGCCCATACTGGGGTGCGGGTCCACTTCGTGAGCCTGAATGCCCCGGGCTGCGATATCGGTTTCCCGCGTCCGGTGGACTGGAAGGGTGAGCACAACAAGGAGGAGCGCGACCAGAAAGACAAGGAACCCGAAAACGATCAAGGCCCGTGAGCGTGCGGTAACGCGCATTGCTCGTTCGCCTTATGCTAACTCCCACGCCCTCATCGCCCCCAAACACTCCGTACGTTCGCACATCGCAGTTCCCAGCTTCTGCGCTTCGCGGCAGCCCACGACATAATCGGCTCAGGAGCGCGGCATCGAGGCCATCAATCTCACTCCGGCGCCTCCACACTGAAATGCGGCGGCTTCAGAACCCGGGCCGCTCACCGCCCCACCCTCTATAATCTTGGGGAGCAACATAGTCGGCCGGTGACAACCGACAATCCTCAGATGGTACGGTAGCGTGCGACCGTCCAGGGTTCGCCACGTGAGCTTGCTAGCTTCTTTGACGCCTCCAATGTCGTTCTCAGCCTGCGGCGAGAGCCGCCGTAACCGCGTCTGCATAGGACGGGCATGTATTCAGCGACGCTGCTGCTCCCGCGTCAGTGCAGCCCATGGTAACAGGGGGCTCCACGGCCTCGGAAATTTGAGCCGCCGTGCCCATCAATCCGGCGCTACTCCAGAGGGCCAAGATGAGGAACGTCTTTGCAAAAACTGCGTGCATAGGATGAAAGCCTCAGTCTGTTGCGGCTGTCCAAAGGTAAGCCGCAAGCCTGACCGCGTGCTGACAGACAGCAAAATGCAACCCGGATAGTCAGTGCGGGACGTTGGTATCGGAGCTGCTTATGCAGTTGTCCCAGGTAAGCCTATATCTGGGACTGGCCAAGGCGTGACGGGAACACTCCGCTAGCCTTAGGATATCCGAGTGACGCTCAACCAATGCGTGTAACTTTTGGATGCGTAAAAAGGCTATTAGCCGTTGCGGAAATCGGCTAGAGCCGCCGCCGTCCGCCCTATCCGTCGTTGACCCAAACCCGACAGGGTTGACTGACGCGGCCTAAATTCTTCCCGCATATCAGCCTTTAGAAGACCGGCTATGGCACCGAGGGAGGGGTGATGCGCGTGATCGGCGTTCGGCGCGCCCCCAACCTTGGCTTGCCACCGCGACGGTCCTGGCGGGGGCCGTCCGCCGTCATGCGGAAACGCCGGCTCCGGCGGACCGTTGGCCGGCCGTTTCGGGGATTGGCGCGGCCGATGATGTCCCAGTAGCCGATAGGCTGGTGGTGCGGCGCGATGCCGAGCATAGTCTCGAGGGCGACATGCCGGTAGAAACGCCGGTTGTACCGGAAGACAAACTCGTTCAGGTAGCTGTCGATGTGCTTGCGCCTGAGGCCGTGGTAGGTGCCGAGGCCCCAGCGCTTGAGCAGGGCAAAGACGCGGTGGATCCAGAGGAGGGCAACATGGCCCGCCATCTTGCCGACAGTGCGGGGATCATGCCGGTAGCCTGGAAGACCGAGATAGGACCTGTGCCCGTCGGAGAGCAGCGTGGTTCCCGGCTTGATGTTGGCGCGGATGAAGGCGTGGATGTGCTGAGCAGCGTTGCTGGGAATGGCCTGCAGCCGGACCCGGCCTGACAGCGTGTCGAGGTATTTGGCGCCGATCTTCTTGGGCTTCGGCGATTTCCCCGTCGTCCGATCGCGGATCTCGACGGCGCCGATGATGGTGATCTTCCCGGATTTGTTGGGGTCGTAGAAGCTCTGCGTGTCGCGGAACGGGATCTCGGTCTGGTCGATTTCGACCACGCCCTCGAGGGGCTCGCGCTGGGGGTCGATCATGGAGCGGCGGAGCTTCTGGGTGAGCAGCCAGGCGGTCCGGTAGGAGATCCCGAGCTGGCTGCGGAGCTGCAGCGCCGACATGCCGTTGGAGTGCGTCGCCATGAGGTGGGCGGCCCAGAACCAGACGGTGAGCGGCAGCCTCGTGCGATGCATGGCCGTGCCGGCGGTGATCGAGGTCTGACGGCCGCAGTCGATGCATTCGTAGGTCCAGGCGCGGCTCTGCAGTAGCGCGGCGCGGCCGCTGCCGCAGCCGGGGCAGACGAAGCCCTCAGGCCAGCGCCGGTCGAACAGAAAATCGACGCAGCTCTGCTCGTCCGGGAACGCCTTCTGGAAGCGAAAAAGCGACGGCTGCGAGGTTCTGCTCATGGCGGGGGTGTTTCCACCTCCCAGTGTGCTCCGAAACCCTTAAGCAGAAGCTACCACATATTGGGCCACCTGGGACAACGGCATAAGCAGCGTATCGGAAGCTCCAAAGCAGTCCCGTCGGCGGTGCTTCCGCGACCCGACTTCGGCCGGCCAGCCAATAAGCCGTCTACTCGAAACCGCTCAGGGTTTCGTACGAGCCGGTTATCGCGTCTTTTCTGCGCGCTTCTCCTTCGCAATCTCATCCGCGATCATGTCGAGCTGGCTTTTGTCTAACGCTTTTTCGGCCGCCGGAAATATCTCCGTCTCCTCTTCCTCGACATGATGCTCGACATTGGCCCGAAGCTCTTTGACCAGCTCGAGGAACTTGTCGCCACCCGCGACGAGCGAGGAGAGATGGGTCAGCATTTTCTTGACCTCTCCATGTTCCTCCGTCGCCTCATCAGCCATGTCCTTCGTCTCTTCGTGTTTCTCGAGTACCGGATAGAAGTGCTTCTCTTCCACCTTGGTGTGGAGCTGCAACTCCGCCTTGAGTCTGGCAAACAGCTCTTCGTGTCGGGCCTTGTCCTTGGCCTTTTCCAATTGGGAAAAGATGGTCCGAACTTCGTGGTGATCGTGCTTCAACAGGTCCCATAGTTTCATCGGTCTGACCTCCTTGGCGGGATGTTCCCGGGCTGAAAAGATCTGCCCTTTTGAAACATGGCTGGATCTTCAATGTTCCGTATCCGGAACCCTTCCGCCGCACATTGGCCACACCTGGTTCGCCGGATCTCTGCGGCCGAGGTTGGACGGCATCGGAGATAGCCTCCCTCAGAGCGTTTGCAGCAGTGGCCAGAAAGGAAACCCTATGTCGGACGCCGCGGCGGCAAGCAGCATCGCCATAACCCACGGCGCGCAGAACCTGCCGCTGGTTACGGTGGACACCTACAATGAGGGGCTGCGCGATTCGAACGGCTTCTTGGGAGATCGCGCCAGCAGGCGGTCTTTCACCGCGATCCTTGAAGATT
>DATNEJ010000442.1:0-4114 GCA_035606775.1 Acetobacteraceae bacterium
GGCTGCTTGCGCTGGCGCTGATCCTGGAGGGCCGCTCGCGCACAGAAGCGGCACAGATGAACGGCATGGATCGCCAGACGCTGCGCGACTGGGTGCATCGCCATAACGCTGATGGCGTATCTGGTCTGAAGTCGCGGGTCGCTGTGGGTCCCCTGCCGCTGCTGGACGAGGCGCAGATGACCGAGCTTCGTGAGCTGGTGGTGAGCGGCCGGACCCGACGAAGCCAGGGTCGGACAGAAAGGATCGCTGGAATACGTATGGGCGCCGATCGGCTCACGTCCGCCGATGGTGCGCGACATGCGCCATGATTCGGTTCATCTGTTTGGCGCGATCTGTCCGGCCCGAGCGATCGGTGCGGCGATCATTATGCCCGCCGTCAACACCGAAGCGATGAACGAGCACCTGGCCGAAATCAGCACGCAGGTTGCCCCGCACGCTCACGCCCTGCTGGTCTGCGACGGGGCCGGGTGGCACCAACCCAGCAAGCGGCTCATCGTTCCTGATAACATCACGCTTCTGCCGTTGCCGCCCTATTCACCGGAGCTGAACCCGATGGAGAACGTCTGGGACTATCTCCGAGGCAACAAATTGAGCAGCCTCGTCTGGGACCGCTACGAGGCGATCGTCGAGGCCTGCAGACAGGCGTGGCTGTTTCTCATCAACGACCCCCAACGCATCATCTCCATCGGGGCAAGAAATTGGGCAAGGGTCAATGCCTAAGGCCCCTGGTATGAGACCAACCGACTGCGCGGCGCACGCTTCACGGGACTGGCAACGCAGACGATGGGCTGCGGCTATAGCGGAGCGGGAGCGTCGGACTTGCTGGCCGACCAGCTGGAGGACTGCCGGCAGTCCCGTAGGCACTCCAATGGCGTTGAGTCCAGGAGGTAATGCATCATGGGCAGTGACTCAGCGCCGTCGCGGTACCGCTCCTCAAATGGCAGGGTGTCCACGATGGCGGACCGGCATCAAGTCCAGGACTGTCTCGTAGAGACAATTACTTCGCCTGGTGCTGCTGGTGAGGATTGAACTCACGGCCTCTCCCTTCCTCCCACTCCGGCTTTCGCCGTCGCCCTGACGGGCGTGCGTGGTCTGGACCATCCCTTCGCCGTGGACCCTCGCAGGTCGTTAGGCGCCGCCCGTCTGGTCTCTACACCTTCCCGCCTGCCGGCGGGCTTGGCTCGGGATCACCATCACCGACGGGTGGAAGGCTTCCCCGACTTTGGGCGGTTCGCACCCCCGCGTTTCCGCGGGGGGAGGCAATATCTACCAAGGGAGTGCTCTACCACTGAGCTACAGCAGCGGCCGGACACTGTCGGCCGCGCCGTATAGCCCCGGCCGCCGCACCCACGCAAGCAGGCTTGACCCGGAATTCCTCCGGGCGATCATGGCCGCCATGAGTAACCCATCCGGGACAGACGAGCGAGCCGGACGCGCCGCGGCCGCACCCCCAGCGCGGCAAACCCGCCAGCAGCGGGAGGCCGCGGCGCTGCGGGCCAATCTTTTGAAGCGCAAGGACCGGCAGCGCCAACGCGACAGGCCGCCGGACAGTCCCAAACAGCCACAGGACGGCTGAGCGGCAGGACCCGCTGCCGGCGTTGCGACGGCCCGGCCGCACGCGGTTTCCGGGGCCCGTCGACCCCGCGCAAGCGGCAGCAGCCGCGTCGCACCACCGTTGCGGCGGGATGACATGGAAGGCACGGGCTTTGGCGTCGATCCCAATGCCGAGCGGGACCACCCGTCGGCGACGGAACAAAAGCCATGTGGCGGGGTGCGTGGAAAGCCGCTATCGAAACACATTCCAATGTGATCGGAGACTCGAAGCTCGATGCCCGTCATGTCAGATCGGTGGATCCGCCGGATGGCGCAGGACCGCGGCATGATCGACCCGTTCGTCGAATCGCAGAAGCGAGACGGCGTCATCAGCTATGGCCTGTCGAGCTACGGCTATGACGCACGCATCGCCGACGAGTTCAAAATCTTTACCAATATCGACTCGGCAGTGATCGATCCGAAAGCCTTCGCGCCCACTAGTTTCGTCGATCGCAAGACCGATACCTGCATTATTCCACCGAACAGCTTTGCGCTGGGCCACACGCTGGAATATTTTCGTATCCCCCGCGACATCCTGGTGATCTGCCTGGGCAAATCGACCTATGCCCGCTGCGGGATTATCGTCAACGTGACGCCGCTGGAACCGGAGTGGGAAGGCCAGGTCACGATCGAGATCAGCAACACCACGCCCCTGCCCGCCAAGATCCACGCGAATGAAGGCATCTGCCAGTTCCTGTTCCTGCAGGGGAACGAACCGTGCGAGACGAGCTACGCCGACAAGGCGGGTAAGTACATGAATCAGCGCGGCGTCGCATTGCCGAGGATGTAATCGAAATGGACCGTTTCCGTATTCGTGGCGGCCGGCCGCTGTCCGGAGAGATCGCCATCGGCGGCGCCAAGAACGCCGCGCTGCCGCTCATGGCCGCGGGCATGCTGACCAACGAGCGGCTGGTTCTGTCCAACGTGCCGCGGCTTGCGGACATCCAGACCATGAGCCTGCTGCTGGAACAGCACGGGATCGCCGTCGAGCGGCTGGACAATGACGGCCGGCTTCTGTCGCTTGGTGGCTCGATCGCGAATTCCGAGGCGCCCTATGACATCGTGCGCAAGATGCGCGCATCGTTCCTGGTGCTGGGACCGCTGCTGGCTCGGGTGGGCGAGGCGCGGGTGTCGCTGCCCGGCGGTTGCGATATCGGTGTCAGGCCGGTCGATCTGCACCTCAAGGGGCTGGAGCACATGGGCGCATGCATCTCCCTGGACGGCGGATATGTAAATGCACGCGTGCCGGGACGGTTGAAGGGGGCGACCATCGTTTTCCCTTTTGTCTCAGTCGGCGCCACCGAAAACCTGCTGATGGCCGCGACCCTGGCCGAAGGTCGGACCGTGCTGGCCAACGCCGCACGGGAGCCGGAGATTGCCGACCTGGCGCAATGCTTGGTGACAATGGGCGCGCAGATCGAGGGGATCGGCAGCGACCGGTTGACGATCGACGGAGTGGCGGCTTTGCACGGCGCCGAACATGCGATCATCTCCGACCGGATCGAGACCGGCAGTTACGCCTGCGCGGCTGCCATCTCCGGCGGGTCGGTATTTCTGCGCGGGGCTTGCCTGGACCACCTGGGCGCCACCGTACGCTCTCTGCGCGAGGCCGGGGTAGAGATCAGCGAAGAACCCAGCGGTCTGACCGTGCGCCGGCTGAACGGCCTGCACGGCGCGGACGCGATGACGGAGCCGTATCCGGGCTTTCCCACCGATATGCAGGCGCAGTTCATGGCGGTGATGTCGGTCGCCGAGGGCGCCTCCATGGTGACGGAGACGATCTTCGAGAACCGCTTCATGCACGTGCCCGAGCTGAACCGGATGGGCGCGCGCATCAACGTGCATGGCGCCTCGGCGATTGTCCGGGGCGTGCCGTCACTTTCAGGTGCGCCTGTCATGGCGACGGATCTGCGAGCCTCCCTGTCGCTGATATTGGCCGGGCTTGCCGCCAGGGGTGAGACCATCGTCAACCGGGTGTATCACCTGGATCGCGGCTACGAGGCCGTGGAACAGAAACTGGCGGCCTGTGGCGCCGATATCGAACGGATCGGCGGCTGACCGGAGCGGCCGGGGCGAAATGCGACGCGTTTGGCGTTTGCCCTGGGCCTGGGCAGCGGTTTGCATGGGTGTGTCGTCGGTAATTTGACACCGGAACGCCGTCCGAGTTCCGTGCATCGCGCAAATAATGGCCGCGACAAGGAGGATCGCTGGTGAACCACGACGTCTTCCTGACAGCAACCGAACTTGCCAGTCGTTTCCGTGCCCGGTCGCTCTCGCCCGTCGAAGTGATGGATGCCACGCTCAGTCGCGCCGGTGCGGTTCAATCGTGCCTGAATGCGTTTCGCCTGATCGGCGGCGAACACGCGCTGGCCGCGGCGCGCACCAGTGAAGCCCGCTGGGCGGCGGGCGCGCCGCTGTCGCCGCTCGACGGTATTCCGGTTGCCATCAAGGACAACCAGGCGGTCGCCGGACAGCCGCTTACAGCGGGCAGCAGAGCACTGGAGCGTTTGCCGGCGACGGA
>DATNEJ010000460.1:0-12532 GCA_035606775.1 Acetobacteraceae bacterium
CAATGTCACCAACGATGCTTGGTTCGGCAATTCGGCAGGCCCAAGACAGCATCTGGCGGCGGCCCGCATGCGTGCCGTAGAAGAAGGACTGCCGCTGCTGCGGGCCGCCAACACAGGCATCTCGGCGGCATTTGATGCGGAAGGGCACGAGATCGGGAGACTCGGGATGGGACAGACGGGTGTATTGGCGGTACCCCTGCCCGGTGCCCTGCCCGCAACGCCATTCGCGCGCTTCGGATTGGCCATACCGGGCCTTCTGGCGGCGGCGGTTCTGGCGCTGGGATTGGCCGCTCGCCGTGGTTCAGCGCCCGGTTGAAGCACGGCGAAATGTCAGTCTTTATTTGAGAGTGATGCCATCGTATGAGACATCGGGGCAATTTTATTCTTTAGATTGACAATTCTTGGTTGTGGCATTAAGAGTTCGCTAACGGAGACGCGGAAGAGCCTGCCCTTTCCTGGGCAATCGGACAGAGTCGGATGGCAAACAGGGTTGGATGGATCGCCCATGCTTGAGAATGAGAAGGGGGGCGCGCGAATGGCTGGTGCCGAACAGGTCGGAGCGGAACGGGAAAGTCGCCCGAGCCCGATCGATGTTCACGTCGGAACGCGTATCCGTTTGCGGCGGACACTGCTTGGCATGTCCCAGGAACGACTCGGCGAATCCCTCGGCCTGACGTTTCAGCAGGTCCAGAAGTATGAGCGGGGGGTGAACCGGGTCGGCGCTTCCCGGCTGTTCGACCTGTCTCGGGTGCTCGACGTCCCTATCAGCTTCTTTTTCGACGATATGCCGGACAGTCTGGCAACGACATTCGGCGTTCAGCCGGGACGGCGCACCGCCGGATTCGCGGACCAGGGCGACGGTTTTGCCGACGACACGCTGAACCGTCGGGAAACGCTGGAACTCGTGCGCGCCTATTACCGGATCACCGATCCGGCTGTCCGAAAGCGTGTGTTCGACCTCATCAAGTCGATGGGTCCCGCCGAAAGCTGAACGCCGGCGGTTCTGCCTTATAGCTGCGGGTTATCGAATTCCGGATGGCGCAGCTTATACAGCGCCTCCTTGAGCGCGCGGGCCAGATCAAGCTTTTCCGCCTCGCCCAGGGCTGTGCCGATTTCCTCCCACTGATTGCGCGTGCCAAGCAGCAGGCGGGGGACTCGGGCCGGTTCCTGCTCAACGACGACATTCAGCCACGCCGCCGATAATGCGGTTTCCCGAGTCAGGCCGGACGGATTGGTGCGCACGACCCGAATCATGTCGCTGTCCAGCAGGACACGCTCGCTGGACCGCGCGCGGTGGACATTCAGCATCACGAGAAAGATCGCCGCGCCGATCTCGATAACGCTGAAGCCGATCACCGGCCATGCCCCAAGCAACCAGAACCGCAGCGCGATCAGCGCGCTCAGGCCGCCGATGCCGCCCAGCAGCCAGCGCACGCCGTTCGGTGACAGGCTTCTGTGCGGAACGATCAACGCCTCGAAGATCGGTTCTTGTCCTGAGGCCGCATGATCGAATGCCATTGCGTCACCTGCCCGCGTGGCTTGGCGGCCGCGATCGAAACGGCGCCGAGGTTGCTGGGGAAGCCATCACGCTGCCGACAACGGCTTGCCACCGATTCCGGTTGAGGCCACAAGCCTGTTCATGCGCGGAATTGTACCCCTTCCTGCCCGCCGCCGAAAGGTGCGCGCCATGCCGGTGGCGGATGTCCGGCACTTCCTGGAGACTTTGGCCGCAGCCAACCCCGAACCACGCAGCGAACTCACCTTCGCCGACCCGTTCACCCTGCTGGTTGCCGTGGTCTTGTCCGCGCAGGCGACGGACACCTCGGTCAATCGCGCGACCGAGACCTTGTTCAAGGACGCGGCCACGCCGGAAGCCATGGTCCGCCTGGGTGTGGAGGGCGTCGCCCGTCACATTCGCAGCATCGGGCTGTGGCAGGGGAAGGCACGCAACGTCGTCGCGCTGTCGCGGCAGTTGCTCGAAAAGCACAGCGGCGTGGTGCCAAGGGATCGGGAGAACCTGGAAGCCCTGCCGGGCGTCGGACGAAAGACCGCCAATGTCGTGCTGAACGTCGCGTTCGGCGAAAACACCATGGCGGTCGACACGCATATCTTCCGCCTGGGCAACCGCACCGGGATAGCGCCGGGGGCGACACCGCGCGCGGTCGAGGATGCTCTGGTGCGCCGCATTCCCCCCGAACTGCTGCGCGACGCCCATCACTGGCTGATCCTCCACGGCCGCTACGTGTGCAAAGCTCGCCAGCCCGAGTGCTGGCGCTGCGTCGCACAACCCTGGTGCCGGTATCCCGACAAGGTCCTGGCGCCACGCCCGGAGGCAACCAGGGCGCGATCGCTTGAGGCCGAAGGCCAGAAAGCGTGAAGCGCGCCCTGAGAACAAAGCCCTGCCGCGCGATCGCTTGAGGCCGAAGGCCGGAAAGCGTGAAGCGCGCCCTGAGAACAAAGCCCTGCGGCGCGATCGCTTGAGATCGAAGGCCAGAAAGCGTGAGCCAAACTGAAAACGAAAACCCGCGGCCCGGCGGCCCGCAGGCCGCTCAGGCCACCACGCGCAGCGGCACCGGCCTGACCTGCATGACCTGACGCACGCCGACGACCTGGCGCAGATTGCCTTCGACGAGATGCACCACCTCGCACGGCATCGCTTCCATCGCGAGTTCCACATGCATCACGGCGCCGGCGCGATGCGACCACATTCTGTCGGGAACCAGATCGCGTTTGGCAAAGGGCTGCAGCAGGCGGCTCAGCAGCCCCGGCGCACAATCGGCATCGACCATGAAACGCACGGAAACCGCGCTCGGCGCGTCCGCAGGCATATCGGATTGCATTGGAAATAACCTCCAGGCAAATCGTCGGAAAGAGCGGGACCTTCCCGGCTGCTCAGGCAGCCGGGCCGCTAATTCGCGTCGCCTGGAAGATTCGTGACATAAGCGGCCTTATAGCATCATCGGGCCGGCCAGTCGAGTTCAGGAAGCCGTACCAGCGGCACCTGGCGCATCGACAATGTGCGATATTGCAGTGTCAGCGGTACATCTACTTCCGGCGGCTCCCCCTCACCCGGCGCGTTCGAGAGAAGGGACAACACGGCGTCGGCCGCGGTTGCCGCGGATCGGCTGATCGTGCCTTGACGGGCCAGCGCGTCCAGCGCGGCGGTATAGCCGACAAGATGGCCGGTGCCGGTGCCCATCGGCTGCAGGTCCTCATCCAGCGCCAGTGTTGCGCTCCCGGACAGGCCAAGCGGACCCCAACCCAGCGCCAGGTGGCGGATCTTCACTGACCCGCCGGCGTCCCGCCAAGCGCTCGCCGTTGCGGTAAGCCCACCTGCCGCCGGGATCGGCCCCTGCACACTCCCCTCGACCGCCAGCGACGAAATGATACGGCCCAACGGCCATGCGACGGAGGAAGGCAGGGCGATCGCCTCCGTGGCAGCGGAGAACGAGGCAACCGCCCCCCCCTGGCTACCCTCCGACGCTAAATCCACGTGAGCGGACAGCAACCCGATTGTCAGGACGTCCGCTGCATCGGCCGCGCCCGCGCGGCTGGCCCGCAGGGTTTTCGCCAGGATATCGACGTGATTCGGCGGCGCCGGTCCTGCCAGTGACACCTGTGCGCCGAGCCGGTCGGCATCGACTGAGATGAAGGGGGACTGATCGAAGCGCAGGTGCTGGGTGCCCCGGAGTCTGATCGCCAGGTCGGCCGGGTGCAGCAGGCGCAGGCGCAGCGCGACGGGACCGGACCGCAACGCCGCGCCGCCAGGGAGAATGGCGTCGCCAACCGAGACATCGATCTCAGGGACATAGAGGGTCGCAGCCAGTGGCCAACCGCCGACATGTGCCGGTCCTGCCTCGACCGTCCAGCCGGCCGCCCGGCGTTGCGCGACCCATTCCTGAAAGCCTGACTCGAGGCCCCGGACCATGGCGCGCCAGTAGAGCGTGTCGCCGATCAGAAGCCCTGCCAGAATGGCGGTAACGATGATCCAACCTTTCCGGCGCATTCTGCCTCGCCCGCTTACGCGCCGCGCTTACAGGCATCCGCGCTGCTTCGGCAAGCCAGGGGTTGCGCCAGCCCCGCCAGGACGATACAACCATTGCGCGAGAGCATTTTATATCCCCAGGCAAAAATGCGACCCGCATTTGCACCTATTTCCAGGTAATATCTCCTGTTTACAGAGGCTTGTCGCTCACATCTCGGGTTCCCTGGGAATTTCGGCAGGACTCAGCCCACAGACTTTTCCACAGGGGTATCCGCCTCCTCCGGCATTGCCAGGTCCCCGCGCAGCCGGCGCATCAACTCCTGGCGGGGCAGAGTGGGTGGAAGGCCGGCTCTGATCAGGATTCGGATCGTCCCCGGCCGCTTGCGGAATGCCCGCCGGCCCCAGAATGCGCCGGAATTGGTCGCGACCGGGATGACGGGCAGTCCCGTGCGATCCGCCAATGCCGCGACACCGGGCTGCAGCGCCTGGACCGGCCCCGGCTCCGACCGCGTACCCTCCGGAAAGATCACGATCTGCATCCCGGTTCGGCTGGCGCTTTCCCCCGCTCGGAGCAGGGTGCGGAGGGCGGAGGCGCCCGCACTGCGATCGACCGCGATCATACCGACCGTCCGGATCAGCTGACCGAACAGCGGGATGCGCAGCAATTCCTGCTTCACCACGTAGCAGCAGCACGGTGTCAGGGTCAGCCAGACGAACGTATCGAAGGCCGACTGGTGGCGGGACGCGATCAGGGCCGCGCCGCGGGGCAGGTTCTCCCGCCCCTCGACCTCCAGCCGGATACCGCAGATCCAGCGCAGCAGCCGCAGGACCAGGCGAGCCCAGAAACCGGCCATCGGGCGGATGAGGTGCGGCGCGACCAGCCGCACGACGCTGGCTACCAGGGTCAGCACCAGGGTGACGCTGAAGAACGCGACGTTGAACGCCAGGGAGCGGAGCAGGGTCATTCGGTATGGTTGCCGTGCAGGGGCTCTTGCCATTGGATCCAGGCCGATAGCCCGGACACGGCGAGAAGATATTTGGTGTATTCCTCCAGGAGCAGCCGGATCGCGACCCGGTGCGCACCGCTGCCGTCGGGCCGCAGGACCGGCCACGACAGCAGCGTGGTACCCGGCATTGCGCGGTGCAGTTCCGCCAGCGCGCGCGGCATATGGTAAAAGGCGGTCACCACGATCAGCGATCCGATGTGATGGTCTCGCACCCAGGCGGCGGTTTCCATGGCATTGCCGCGCGTCGTGCTGGCGCTGCGGCCCAGCGTGACACGCTCCGCCAGGGGCGCCGGATCAAGGCCGGCGCGGTGAGCGAGCGTCACCAGTTCCGTGCCGCCACCCGTGCCTGACACCAGCAGCCGGTCAGCCCGCCGATCGGCGAGCAGCCGCAACCCTGCTTCGACCCGTTCAGCCCCGCCCGTCAGGGCGACGATGCCGTCGGCGTGGGGCGGCGCCGCGCCGGGACGCGACGCAAGGTGAAGGAACCACCCGAACCCGGCCAGGAAGGCGACCAGAAGCACCAGGACCGCAAGGGCCGCCACGCGCCACCATGCCGAACGCCAGGCCACGCGCCTCATGGCAGATGGCGCAGCCACCGGCGCACGGTGCCTTGTGCCGTCAGGAAGCCGATCAGCGCCGATCCGGTGACCAGCCCCAGCATGGCCAGCCAGAGTTCCGGCGGAAGCACGCCAAGCGCCGCGCCGACAGAGGGGCTGGAGGTCTCCGCGGTTCCTGCAAAGGGTGCCGCAAGCGTGGCCAGGGTGAGCAGCACGGGAAGCGCCAGGATCGCCCCTATCAGGCCGCCCACCGCGGCCAGCAAGGTGACCCGGGAGGCGAACCGGCCGGCGATATAGCCGTCCGTGGCCCCGAGGCCGTGAACGATCTCAATGGCCTCGCGCCGCACCGACAGTCCGGCGTGTGTCGCGACCGCGATCACGACGGTGGCGACAATCACGACGATGATCAGCGCCAGGGCGGCACAGGCTTGCAGGCTACGGGCCAGGACGGAAAGCCGGCCTATCCAGACGCCGTGATCCTCCACCAGCGTTCCGGGCGCGGCCTGTTCCAGCCGCCGAGACAACCCTGCCAGATCGGCATCGGCATCCAGATGCACCGCAACGATGCCCGGCAGCGGCACCGCCAGCCGATCCGCCCCCTCGCCCAGCCACGGGTGCAGCAGTTTTGCCAGTTCGGCGTCCGACAGCACGCGAACGGACTGTATGCCGTCCGTCGCCTGGAGGATCCCCGCGACCCGACTGATCCGGCTGGCACCGGGCGGCGCGGCCGGACTCTCGGGCTTCGGCACCTGAACCGTCAGGGCCGCGGCAGCGCCCTGCTGCCAATGGTGCGCCAGGGAGGCCGCGCCGGCCCAGCCCGCCAGTGCCATGGCAGCCAGGAACGCCATTGCCGCCACCAGGCACGGCAGCATCCGGTCTGACAGCGCGCGCCCAAGTCCCAATTCGTCAAAGCGGGCGGGACGAAGTGACGCAGCCATCGCCGTCAGTCCCGAACAGACAACCGACCCTGCTCGAGCCGAAGCGCGGGTGCGGCAAACCTCGAAACGAGGCTCTCATTGTGCGTGGCGACAACCACGGTGGTGCCAAGGCGGTTCATCTCATTGAGAAGCTGCATGAGACGCAGAGCCTGGTCATCGTCAAGATTGCCGGTCGGCTCATCGGCCAGCAGCAGGTCGGGCCGGGTGATCACCGCCCGGGCAATGGCAATCCGCTGCTGCTCCCCGCCCGACAGTTCCATGGGCCGCACCGCCGTCTTGCGGCCCAGTCCGACCCAGCGAAGCATCTCGGTCACGTCCGCCCGTATCTGGCCTTCGGGACGGCCGGAAAGCCGCAGCGGCAAGGCGACGTTGTCAAACGCCGAAAGGTGCGTGAGCAAGCGGAAATCCTGGAACACGACGCCGATCCGGCGCCTGAGCGGCGGCAGTGCACGGCGAGGCGCGGATTCGACCGACGTGCCGAGCAGGGTGAGGCGGCCGCTGGTCGGGCGGGTCGCCAGGTACATCAGGCGCAGCACGCTGGTCTTGCCGGCACCGGACGGTCCGAGCAGCCAGCGGAAGGCGCCTTCAGGCAGAGCAAAGGTAATATCGTGCAACACCTGGGCCGCGGCGCCCCTGCCGCGTGCCGAACCATAGCGCAAGCCCACCGCCTCGAATCGAACCATCCCGTCCGTGCCGTTGCCTGGCTCACTCTTGCCATCGCCGGCGCCGCGCCGGAACTTATTTCACGGCCCACCGAAGCCTATTTCAGATGGTAACGCGAGGTGCATATAATCTCGCCCTGTCATCGGTTGGAGCAGAGGTTGCATGCGCGTCGCCTGTCCCGCCTGCTCCGCGGCGTACGACGTGCCGGATGCGCTGCTGACGCCTGGCCGGATGGTCCGGTGCGCCCGTTGCGGCGGTGAATGGGTGCCATTCCGGGCCGCACCCGCCGAACCGCCTGCCCCGCCGCCCCCAAGCGTGCCCTTTGCCGGTGTTCTTTCCGGCGTTCGGAGCGCCGCGGCAGAGGATGACGATCCGGGGCACCGGTTCCTGCCGATGCCGGCGATGGACCGGCCCGAGCGCCGTCGCCAGACCAGCCGGGGTGTCCTGGCGCTTGCCTGGGCCGCCAGCATCATCCTACTGCTGGCACTGGGCGCTGGCGCTTATGCTTGGCGCGCCGAAATGGCCACATTGTGGCCTCCGAGCACACGCCTCTACTCCGCGATTGGCATCAATGCCGCGCCTGGATCCCACGGAACCAATTCAGCGAGGAACTGAGCGGCCGCGGCGAGACGATCTTCAGCGAGCCGTAACATTCATCGCCACCAATCGCCAGGCCATCGGTATTAGGCGCGCGCGACTCGCGGGTATTGCTATGGTTGGCGTGGTTCCGGGTTCGAGCGCGTGCGGCGAATTCCGCGTTCTGCGCCTCATTTGTCGTCTCGCGAGCGTCCCCGGCGCACTGTCGGATCATGCCGCTCCGGTCATGGTTCGGTAACAACCTGTCGCCGCGCGAAACCGTGCGCCGCTCACGCTTGCTGGCTACGTATCAAACATGCTTTTGTGCAGGCATGTCGGTCACTGGAAGGTGATAACGAGTGAATTTCGATTTGGATCCCGACGCCGATTTCGATGCGACACCGCAGAACCCGCAGGCCGACACCGACGAAGAAATCGCCGCGCTTCAGGCCACGATCCTTGAAAAACTGACATATCATGTCGGCAAACGGCGGGCGATCGCCACCGATCGCGACTGGCTGCTTGCGGTGGCGACCGCGGTGCGCGACCGGGTTGTCGACCGATGGCTGGCAGGGATCGATTCTGCCTACCAGCGTGGAGAGAAGCGCGTCTACTACCTCTCCCTCGAATTCCTGATCGGCCGTCTGTTGTTCGACAATCTGAACAACCTGAATATGACCGAAACAATCCGTGCCGCGCTGGCCGGCCTGGGCGTCGATCTCGATACGCTGCGCCTGCTTGAGCCGGATGCCGCGCTGGGCAATGGCGGCCTCGGACGCCTTGCCGCCTGTTTCATGGAGAGCATGGCGAGCCTCGGCATCCCCGCGCATGGCTACGGGATCCGCTACGACCACGGCCTGTTCCGCCAGGTGGTGAAGAATGGCTGGCAGCACGAATATCCGGAAGACTGGCTATCGCACGGCAATCCGTGGGAATTCGAGCGGCCGGAGGTTTGTTTCGAGATCGGCTTCGGCGGCAGCGTGGAAGCGGTCCCCGTGTTCGACGGCCCACAGGCCGGCAGCAACGTGCGCCACATCTGGCATCCGGGCGAAACCGTCGAAGCCGTTGCCTACGACACGCCGTCTGTCGGCTGGCGCGGCCGGCGGGTCAACACGCTGCGGCTGTGGTCCGCGCGCCCGGCCGACCCGCTGCGGCTCGATGCATTCAATCATGGGGACCATGTCGGCGCGTTTGCCGAACAGGTGCGCGCGGAAGCCATCTCGAAGCTGCTGTACCCTTCGGACGCGACACCGGCCGGGCAGGAGTTGCGTCTGCGGCAGGAGTATTTCTTTGCCTCCGCCTCCTTGCAGGACCTGATCCGCCGCCACCTCAAGGCGTTCGGCGATATCGCCACCCTGGCGGACAAGACCGCGATCCAGCTCAACGACACTCATCCGGCCATCGCCGTCGCGGAAATGATGCGGCTTCTGGTCGATGTGCATCAGCTTGCGTGGACCGATGCCTGGCAGATGACGCAGGCGGTTTTCAGCTACACCAACCATACCCTGCTGCCGGAAGCGCTCGAAAGCTGGCCTGTTCCGCTGATGGAAAGGCTGCTGCCGCGGCACATGCAGATCATCTACCAGATCAACGCGCTGCATCTGGAGGCAGTGCGCGCGGCGCATCCCGCCGATGACCGGCTGCTGGGCAGCCTGTCGCTGATCGACGAACATCATAGCCGGCGTGTGCGCATGAGCCATCTGGCCTTCGTCGGCTCGCACCGGGTCAATGGCGTCTCCGCGCTGCACACCAGGCTGATGCGGGAAACCGTGTTCAATGATCTGCATCGCCAGTTTCCATCCAGGATCATCAACGTCACCAACGGCATTACCTTCCGCCGCTGGCTGCACGAAGCCAATCCATACCTCACCGCCCTGCTGCGTCATGCGCTCGGCCCCGACGTGCTCGACCGGGAAGACACGCTGGCAGCGCTGCAGCCGATGGCCGGAGATGGCGCATTCCAGGAATGCTATGCCGCGGCGCGGTATCGGAACAAGGGCATCCTGGCCGACCTGATCCGCCGGGACCTCGGCATTCAGGTCGATCCATCCGCGCTGTTCGACGTGCAGATCAAGCGCATCCACGAATACAAGCGCCAACTCCTCAACATTCTGGAGACGGTGGCGCTGTACAACGCCATGCGTGCCGCACCGCACGCGGACTGGACGCCAAGAGTGAAGATCTTTGCCGGCAAGGCCGCCGCGAGCTATCACCAGGCCAAGCTCGTCATCAAGCTGGCGCATGACGTGGCGCGGATCGTCAACGCCGATCCGGATGTGCATGAGCGGCTTCAGGTCGTGTTCCTGCCCAACTACTCGGTCAGCCTCGCGGAGGCGATCATTCCCGCCGCCGACCTCTCGGAGCAGATCTCCACAGCCGGGATGGAGGCATCCGGCACCGGCAACATGAAGCTGGCTTTGAACGGCGCGCTGACGATCGGCACGTTGGACGGCGCCAATATCGAAATCCGCGACCGTGTTGGCGCCGCCAACATGCACATCTTCGGCCTGACGGCGGAGGAGGTCGCGGCGCGGCGACAGCAAGGGATCGATTCCGCCGACATGATCGCCGCCTCACCGATGCTCGCCGAGGCGCTGGAGGCGGTGGCGAGCGGCGAATTCTCCGCCGATGAGCCGGACCGCTATCGCGGGCTGATGGATGCCCTGCGCCATCACGATTATTTCATGGTCTGCGCCGACTTCGACGCCTACCACGTCGCACAATGCGCTGTCGCCGAACGGTGGCAGGACAAGCAAGCCTGGTGGCAGGCAGCGATCCTCAACACCGCCGGCGTGGGCTGGTTCTCATCGGACCGGGCGATCCGGGAATACGCATCGCAGATCTGGGGAGTGCCGACGCACGGCCGGGATTGATCGGCTCCGCGTGGCGGCCCGCGGCTCTGGCTTATTAAGGCGGGAGATTGCATGCTCCCGGGCAAGAGCCTTCAAGCGCGGGAAATTCGGCCATGTCAGAGCGCCCAGGACTCTATGCACCGATCGTTCGCGACGCGATGGCGTATGTCCTGGCGGGCGGCCGCGGTTCCCGGCTGCTTGAGCTGACCGATATCCGGGCCAAGCCGGCGGTGTATTTCGGCGGCAAGAGCCGAATCATCGACTTCGCGCTGTCCAATGCCCTGAATTCCGGCATTCGCCGCATCGGCGTGGCAACGCAGTACAAGGCACACAGCCTGATCCGGCACCTGCAACGCGGCTGGAACTTCTTCCGGCCAGAACGGAATGAGGGCTTCGACATCCTGCCGGCGTCGCAGCGATCGGGCGACAACTGGTACGCCGGGACGGCCGATGCGCTGTATCAGAACATCGACATCATCGAGGGCTACGATCCCACCTACATCGTCATCCTCGCAGGCGATCACGTCTACAAGATGGACTATGCAGGGATGCTGGTGCAGCACGTGGAGCAGGCGGCTGACGTCACGGTCGGATGTATCGAAGTGCCGCGGATGGAAGCGACCGGCTTCGGCGTGATGGCCATCGATACGTCGGACCGCATCGTCGCCTTCGTCGAAAAGCCGGCCGATCCGCCGCCTATGCCGGACAACCCGGATATGGCGCTGGCCAGCATGGGCATCTACGTGTTCACCACCCGCTTCCTGATCGACCAGCTTCGGCGCGACGCGGCGGATACCACGTCCAGCCGCGACTTCGGCAAGGACGTCATTCCCCATCTGGTCCGCAACGGCAAGGCGGTGGCGCACCGCTTCGCCCGGTCCTGCGTCCGTTCGGGCGCGGAGCGCGAAGCCTATTGGCGCGATGTCGGCACGGTGGACGCATATTTCGAGGCGAATATCGACCTGACCGCCATCACGCCGGCGCTCGATCTGTACGACCAGGACTGGCCGATCTGGACCTATGCGGAAATCACGCCGCCCGCGAAGTTCGTGCACGATGAAATCGGGCGGCGCGGCGAAGCCATCTCCTCGCTGGTATCGGGCGGCTGCATCGTGTCCGGCGCCGCGTTGCGGCGCGCGTTGCTGTTCACCGGCGTTCACGTCCATTCCTATGCACGCGTCGAAGACGCCGTGATCCTGCCGAATGCCGATATCGGCCAGGGTGCCCGCCTGCGCAACGTGATCGTGGAGAAGGGCGTGCGCATTCCGGCCGGCCTTGTTGTCGGCGAGGACCCCGACGACGATGCGCGCCGCTTCCGGCGCACCGGCAAGGGCATCTGCCTGATCACGCAATCGATGATCGACCGGCTGGCGGCGTGACGCCGATCCACGTCCTGGCCGCCGCACCCGAGGTGTTTCCGCTGGTCAAGACCGGCGGGCTCGCCGACGTGGCGGGTGCGTTGCCGCTTGCCCTGGCAGCCGAGGGTGTCCGCACGACAACGCTGATCCCCGGGTATCCGGCCGTCCTCGATGCCGCGGCCAATGCACGTGCCGTGCATGCGATCCCAGACCTGTTCGGCGGGGCGGCCCGCGTCCTGCGCGCGGAGAGTGCCGGTCTCGATCTGCTGGTGATCGATGCACCACATCTGTATCGCCGGAACGGCAATCCGTATCTCGGGCCCGACGGCAAGGACTGGCCGGACAACGCCCTGCGCTTCGCTGCCCTGGGCTTGGTCGCCGCGGCGCTTGGGGCAGGCGCAGTCGAGTCGTTCCGCCCGGACATCGTGCATGCGCATGACTGGCAGGCCGGACTGGCGCCGGCCTATCTGCACTATCAGGACGGACGCCGGCCTGGCTCGGTGCTGACCGTGCACAATTTGGCCTACCAGGGACTGTTCCCGGCCGATTTGCGGGAAACCTTGAAGCTGCCGCTGCGGTCGTTCGCCATCGACGGC
>DATNEJ010000467.1:0-17525 GCA_035606775.1 Acetobacteraceae bacterium
GGCCGCGCGGAACCGGCGATGAAAGTCGGCGAACAGGTCCGTATCGCCGGTCAGATGACGTGCATCGAGAAGCGCCGTGCGAATGGTCGTGTCTTTTGCGCCCTCGGTCAGGCAGTCTTCGATCGAACGCGTGGCATGGCCGACCTTCAACCCGAGGTCCCACAGGAAGTACAGCATGTACTCGACGATCTCGAGCGTTTGGGGCGCCGGATCGTCGCCGGTCAGAAACAGCAGATCGATGTCGCTGAACGGCGCCAGCACACCACGGCCATACCCGCCGGTCGCGGCAACAGCGAGGCTGCGGGGATGGCCGAAATCCGTATCGCTGGTGGCATGATCGTACAGGGCACCCACGACGCCATCGATCAACGCCCCTAGCAGCCGTGCCGCCTGCAAGCCGGTAAGCTGTTCCTGCTCAAATGCGTGCTGCACATATGTCTGGATGCGCGCGAGGTGTCGCCGGAACGCGGCAAGCGCAGCCTCGCGAGGAACGTTTCCCTGCTCCTCCGCCAACGCCGAAAGCGCGTCCGACAGGATAGTCGCAGCCGCCTCGGGCGCACGTGGCAAGGGGATAGGGGTCAGCATCGCAGTGATCGTACTAGCTCGTCTCGTCGGCGGGAAGCAGCAAGCCTTTCAGTCTATACAAGGTGTCAAGCGCCTCGCGAGGCGTCATCTTGTCCGGATCCAGCGCGGCCAGTTCAACCATAAGTCCGTCTGTCGCCGTTCCCCCCGACGTTTCCGGCTCCGTTTGGGGCGTGGCCGCGAACAGCGGCAACGCGCCCAGAGGCGCCCCCGCGGTCAGCAGACCTCCGTGTTTTTCCAATGCGCTCAACAAGGAAGCCGCTCGGCGCACAACTGCCGCCGGGACTCCGGCAAGCTCCGCCACGTGCACCCCCCAGGACCGTCCGGCGGCCCCTTCGGCGACTTCATGCAGAAACACCACGGTACCTTTCCATTCCTTCACACGCATCGTATGGGGCCGAAGCCTCGGCAGACGCGCCGCAAGTTCCGCAAGCTCGTGGAAATGTGTGGCGAAAATGGTACGGCAGCGGATCGCCGAGTGCAGGGCTTCCAGTACCGCCCAGGCTATGGCCAGGCCATCCATCGTCGCAGTGCCGCGGCCGATCTCATCCACCACGACCAGCGAGCGGGGGCCAGCCTGATGGAGGATCGCAGCGGTCTCGGTCATTTCCACCATGAAGGTGGAACGGCCGCGGGCCAGGTCATCGGCGGCGCCGACCCGGCTGAACAGCCGGTCCACAACGCCGATCCGAGCGGTCTCCGCCGGCACGGGCAGGCCAGCCTGGGCAAGCACCACCAGCAAGGCATTCTGCCGCAGAAATGTTGACTTGCCGGCCATGTTTGGCCCGGTCAGCAGCAGCACCCGCCGGTCAGATGAGAGATCGCAGTGGTTCGGCACGAAAGCGGCCTGCCCCGAAAGGGCACTCTCCACGACGGGATGCCGACCCGACTTGATCATAAAAGCCTCATCCTGGGTCACCACCGGACGTGTCCAGGTACCGGATTCCGCCAGCCTGGCAGCGGATTGCGCCGCGTCCAGCGTCGCCAGCGCGTCGGCGGCTTCCGCCAGAGTGTCGGCTTCGGCGAGCGCAGCGCTTACGAGATGGGCAAACACCGTTCGCTCTCGTGCCGCCGCTCGTTCGGCGGCCTCCGCGATACGGCGATCCAGGTCCGACAATTCCGGCGTGGTAAAGCGCGCGCCATTGGCCATGCCTTGCCGCAAAGTAAGCTCGGGGAGTTCGCGGAGGCGTTCCACCGCTGCTGCGGGCGCCTCGATGACGTAGCCGAGTTGCGCGTGATGACGAATCTTCAGGCTGGCAACTCCGTAGCGCTGCGCATAGTCCAATTGAAGCTTCGCCAGCACGCGCCTGCTGTCGTCACGCAGGGCGCGGTGCGCATCCAGTTCGCCATCGAAACTAGACCGGATCGCGCTGGCATCACCAAGCCTGGGCGGTGACGGATCTTCCAAAGCGAGGCTCAACTGCCGGGCGAGCGCGGAGTCGATGGGCAGAGCAGCACGAGCCTTTTCCAGCGCTTCCGGCAATGGGCCTTCCAAAGCGCGGGCCGCGGCGGCAGCGGTGACAAGCCCGTCGCGCAGCGCTGCGAGATCGCGCGGTCCCCCACGATTGAGCGACACGCGCGCGAGGGCACGCGCGATGTCGGGGGCAGTGCGAAGGGCGGTACGCAGTCGCGCTGTGGCGTCCGCATTCGCAAGCAGCCAGGACCACATGTCCTGACGTGCCGTAATCGCCTGGGTATCGGCCAGCGGCGCCGTCAGCCATCCAGTCAGCGTCCGGGCACCTGCAGAAGTCAGCGTACGCTGAACTGAAGCCAGCAACGTGTACTGGACGCCGCCGTCACGGGAACGTTGGATTTCCAGGCTTGCCCGGGTTGCCGCGTCCATCGCCAGCACCCCGGCGCGCCCCTGCGGTGACGGACGCGCAAGGCGCGGCAGTGCCCCTGCCTGAGTGGCACGCACGTAGTCGAGTGCCAATGCCGCGGCTACCGCCTCGCCGTCCGTGAAGCTGCCGAATGCCTCAAGTTCCGAGACACCAAACGCGTCGGCCAAGCGCCTGCGGGCGATCAGTGGCGGCGAAGGCACCGGCTCGGGTGCGCGGCGGTCGGCCCACTCGTCCAGAGCCAAATTTGACGGGGCCAGAATCTCTGCTGGCTCCAAACGGCCGAACAGGGATGGCAGCTCCGCCTGGGGGACCGCCATCGTTTCGAAGAGCCCGGTGGAGACGTCGAGCCAAGCTGCCCCGATATGTCCACGGTCCTGGGCGAGCGCGAGCAACAGGTTGGAGCGCCCGGCTTCCAGGAGCGACTCTTCGGTGACCGTGCCCGGCGTGACGAGACGAACGACCTCGCGCCGGATCGGTGTTTTCCCGTTAGCTTTGCCGCGCGCCTTCGGATCTTCCATCTGTTCGGCAATGGCAACACGAAAACCGCGCCTGATCAGACGGGCAAGATACGCGTCGGCGGCATGCTGGGGCACACCGCACATCGGGATCGGGGTGCCGTCGTGTTCGCCCCGCTGGGTCAACGCAATGTCCAAAGCGGCGGCGGCGGCTTCCGCGTCGGCAAAGAACATCTCGTAGAAGTCACCCATTCGGAAAAACAGCAGCGCGTCAGGATGGTCTGCCTTCGCGGCAAACCACTGGGCCATAGCGGGTGTTGCACCCTCGGGACGGGGGGCCGATGCCATCCGTCCGGTCTAGCGCGCGGCGGCGCAGCTTAGAAGTATCGGCGGCCGCGACGCCGGATTGGGGATCCCGTCAACCGGCCGATTCCGCCACGGCACCCGAGCGCTTCCGAAGGTGCGCGGCGATGCAAGCGATCGCAGCCGGGGTCATCCCCTGGATGCGGGACGCCGCGCCCAGCGATTCCGGCCGGGAACGGATCAGCTTGTCGCGCAATTCCGCCGAAAGGCCACCGATCTGGTCGAATGAGACCCCATCCAGCGATACGGCTTCTTCCCTTCGGCTAACCCTGATTTCGGCGTCCTGCCGATGCAGGTAGCCAGCATAACGGGCATCGGCGCGCAATTGCGCAGCGACAGCCGCAGAAACGTTCAGCAGCCACGGGAATGCCGCCGCCAGTGCGTCCCAAGGCACGCTGTCGCGGCCGGCCAGTTCGAGCACTGAGCGCCATCTGCCGTCGGGACGCACAGGTATGCCAAGCTGTGCGAGCATAGCCGGTGCCGCCCCCTCCGTTCGGGCGCGCGTCATTGCCGCATCCAGTGAGGCCCGATATGTCGAGAACGCTGCCTCCCGCGATGACCCGACACAACCCCATGTCACGCCCTTCGGGGTCAGACGCAGATCGGCGTTGTCGGCCCGCAGGCTCAGACGGAACTCCGCCCTCGACGTAAACATGCGATATGGCTCGCTGACGCCCTGTGTAACCAGGTCGTCGACCAACACCCCCAGGTAGGCTTCTGCACGGTCAAGTCCGACCATCGGAGACCCACCCGCCAGACGCGCGGCATTCGCACCTGCGAGCAGACCCTGCGCCGCGGCTTCCTCGTAACCGGTGGTACCGTTGATCTGCCCTGCCAGGAAAAGCCCCCGTACCGTCCGCAGCTCCAGCGTTCGGCTGAGTGCGCGCGGATCGACAAAATCGTACTCGACCGCGTAGCCGGGCCGGACCATGCGTGCGTGGTGCAGGCCAGGAATGGTTGCCAGCAGGTCGCGCTGCACGGTCTCCGGAAGGCTTGTGGAAATACCGTTCGGATAGACGAGCCTGTCGTCGAGCCCTTCCGGTTCCAGGAAGATACTATGCCGCTCCCGCGCGGCAAATCGTTCCACCTTGTCCTCGATCGACGGGCAGTACCGCGGGCCGACACCTGTGATGTTGCCGGCATGAATGGCCGAACGATGCAGATTCTCCCGGATGAGGGCATGGGTCACCGGCGTCGTGTGGGTCACCCGGCAGTCGATCTGTGGATTGGGTACATGCGACGTCAGCGTGCTGAATACCTCCGGTTCGGCATCGCCGGGGTCCGGCGCCAGACCCTCCCAGTCGATGGTGCGGCGGTCCAGCCGCGGGGGCGTTCCGGTCTTGAGGCGGCCGAGCGGGAGGGCAAGGCGGTCAAGGGTGCGGGCAAGGCTAATGGAGGGGGCTTCACCGACCCGGCCGGCCCGCGTCTGGCGGTCGCCGATATGCACGACTCCACGCAAAAAAGTCCCCGTGGTGAGAACCGCGGCTGCACAGCGAATACGGGTGCCATCGGCCGCAATAACGGCAGAGAGGCGACCGTCATCGCCAATCTCCAGATCCTCGACGGACGCCGCTCGCAGGGTCAAGCCTGGTGTATCCTCCAGCAAACACCGCACCGCACGCCGATACAACGCACGGTCAGCCTGCGCCCGCGGGCCGCGGACGGCCGGCCCCTTGCTACGGTTGAGCAGCTTGAAGTGGATACCAGCCCTGTCGGCGGCGCGGCCCATCAGCCCGTCGAGCGCATCGATCTCCCGCACCAGATGGCCTTTGCCGATACCACCGATCGAAGGGTTGCAGGACATCTCGCCAATCGTTTCCAGGCGATGGGTCAACAGCAGCGTGCGCGCGCCCATGCGCGCGGCCACCGCCGCCGCTTCGCAGCCCGCATGCCCGCCACCCACCACCACAACATCAAAGCGTTCGTCCATGACCCGATGATGCGCCTCCATGCTCCGGTGGGCTTATAGCGGCCGGACGGCTTTGTGTCGCGGCGCGGGTGCTTTTCTCCACAGCGAACCGCGCTCATGATGAGAGCGATAACGTCCAGAAACGCCCACAAGCGGGGAACCAGACCATGGCCGATGGCGGCATCGACACCCGTACCGCACGCATTTCAGCGGAAGAAGCCCTCGCGATGCATGCCAGTGGCCGCCCCGGCAAGCTGGAAACCCGCATCAGCAAACCGATCACCACGGCGCGCGACCTCTCGCTGGCCTACTCCCCCGGCGTCGCCGAACCCTGCCTGCACATCGCCCGTAATGCGTCCCTGGCATACGACTACACGACCAAGGGTAACATGGTGGCCGTCATCTCCAATGGCACCGCCGTGCTGGGACTCGGCAATCTGGGCGCCGTCGCGTCGAAACCGGTGATGGAAGGCAAGGTTGCCCTGTTCAAGCGGTTCGCAGACGTCGACGGCATCGACCTTGAGGTCGGCACCGAGGACGTCGACGAATTCGTCAACGCAGTCCGCTTTCTGGGTCCTGGCTTCGGGGGCATCAACCTCGAGGACATCAAGGCGCCCGAGTGCTTCGTGATCGAGCAACGCCTGCGGGAGCTCATGGATATTCCGGTCTTCCATGACGACCAGCACGGCACGGCAATCGTCGCGGCGGCGGGGCTGATCAACGCCTGTCATCTGACTGGGCGGGAGCTGCGTGACACGAAGCTGGTGGTGAACGGCGCCGGCGCCGCTGCCATCGCCTGCGTGGAACTGTTGAAGGCCATGGGAATGCGGCCCGAGCATGTCGTGCTGTGCGATACCAAGGGCGTGGTCTACCAGGGTCGCACGGAGGGCATGAATCAGTGGAAATCCGCTCATGCCTCGGCGACGAAGGCGCGCACGCTGGCGCAGGCCATGGAAGGCACCGACGTGTTCTTCGGCCTCTCGGTCAAGGGATCCCTGACGCAGGACATGGTCCGCCGCATGGCGGACAAGCCGATCATCTTCGCCATGGCAAATCCGGATCCAGAAATCACGCCCGAAGAGGCGCGCACGGTAAGCCCCCGGGCGATAATCGCCACCGGCCGAAGCGATTATCCCAATCAAGTCAATAATGTTCTGGGCTTCCCGTATATCTTCCGCGGGGCACTGGATGTGCGGGCGAGCACAATCAACGACGCGATGAAGATCGCGGCAGCCGAGGCATTGGCCAATCTGGCACGCGAGGACGTCCCCGATGAGGTACACAGCGCTTCATCCGGCCGACGGCTGACGTTCGGCCCGGACTACATCATCCCCAACGCGTTCGACCCCCGGCTCATTACCCGGGTGCCGCCCGCGGTCGCCAAGGCCGCAATCGATTCGGGCGTCGCCCGCCAGCCGATCGAGGATTTGCGGCGGTATGCGCGCAGCCTGTCGGGAAGACTGGACCCGACTGCCGGAGCGCTTGATGCAATCATGGAGACGGTGAGGGAAAATCCGCGCCGGGTCGTGTTCGCGGAAGGGGAGGAAGAGAAAGCCGTCCGCGCAGCAGTCGCCTACCGCAACGCGGGCTATGGCCGGCCGGTGCTGATCGGGCGTGAGGACCGGGTAAAGGCGACTCTTGCCGGACTGGGATTGGGTGAAGTCGAGGGAATCGAGATTCACAACGCCCGGCTATCGGGATCAAACAAGAAATACGTCGACTTCCTGTACCATCGCCTGCAACGCAAGGGCCACCTGCAGCGCGATTGCCAGCGGATGGTCAACCAGGATCGTAACGTCTTTGCCGCCTGCATGGTGGCAACCGGTGACGCCGACGCGATGGTCACCGGCCTTACCCGCTCCACCTCGGTCTGCCTGGACGACGTGCGGCAGGCGATCGGGCCGTCCCAGAACGGCATACCGTTTGGTCTTACCCTGCTACTGGGCATGCGGGGAAAAACCATATTCATCGCCGACTCATTGGTGAATTTTCGCCCCGATGCCGAACAGTTGGCGGATATTGTGGTGGGCGCAGCCGCAGCGGCGCGCCACCTTGGCCATGAGCCACGGGTTGCCCTGCTGTCCCATTCCACCTTCGGCGATCCGGCGCATGACCGGACGATCCCGATGCGCGACGCGGTGGCGATCCTCGATCAGCGCAAGGTCGACTTTGAGTATGACGGCGAGATGAGCCCGGATGTGGCGCTGGAGCCTTCAATCCGTGCCCTGTATCCGTTCTGCCGGCTGACCGGCGATGCAAACGTGCTGGTGATGCCGGGCCTCCACTCGGCCCACCTCACCGCACGCCTTGCGCGCCACCTGGGGGTGGGAACCACGATCGGCCCCTTGCTGCTCGGCATGGAGAAGGCGGTCCAGATCGTCCCGATGGACGCTTCGGTCAGCCAGATCGTCGACGTCGCCTGCCTGGCCGCCTACCAGTCTGTCGTCGAGCGGTAGGGCTGTCCCCCGGCGAGAACCCTCGCCGGGGGACAAGATCAATCGGCGGCTTCGGCCGAAGTATGGGGCGAGGTATCTGCTTTGGCCGGCTCCGTGATCATCTCCATACGGCCGGTAATCTGCCCACCATCCTCCACCTGGAGCCGGCGACACCGCGCCGTGCCGAGCATCTTGCCACTGGCGCGCACCACAAGGCTGCCGCGCGCCGTGAGCGTGCCGTCAATCGTCCCGGCAATCTCGGCGTCCTCGACCTCGACTTCGCCCTTGAAGATCCCGCCCGGAGCAATGGACAACTCGGTGGCGTGGATCATCGTCGCTTCGACAGTGCCCTCGACCACGAGCCGTTCGGCATCCTGAACGGTCCCCTGCACGCTGATGCCCCGGCCAACCACCAGGGTCCGTCGCTCCGACGGATCGCGCACGGGGGAGCGGGTGGGCGGCACATTTGGACGGGCGCTGCTTGCCGGGGTCAAAGGGGTCGCAGTTGCTGGTGAAAATGGCGGTCGTGACATGACTGGCGCTTCCTTGGGCGGCGCGGGACGGAACGGGGGAACCCCAAGACCGCTATCCTGCGGCATACCTGTTGCTCCCTGCTGTGTGTCTGAAGAAGTGGGTTCCTGAGCCGCTGCCTGATCGGTCGCCCCCGGCGGAAGACCAGCCGAAGATGATGGTTCCACTACGGTGGTGAACGGCTCGTCCGGCTTGCGGCGTTTAAACAAAGGCTACTCCAACCGGCTGACGAAAGGCATGCCGTCGCCTAACACGGTCGGGCGAGCCGAAACAACAACGAGCTTGGGTTATCCACAACGATCCGCATCCGATTAGAACTGATTCCGCACTGAATACGGCTCGGTTTGCCTTGTCAGCGCCAAATCCAGCAAATGGACCATGGCTGCCGTGCCGACGACCGGGATCAGCAGGTTAAGAAGAGGCACGCAGGCAGCCAATGCCATCAGTCCACCCAGCAGCAGGACGACGATTCGGGCATGGGCGTACTGCGACTCGGCGGCGGCACGGGACATTCGCCGCATCGCCACAGCCACGAACAGGCCGCGCCCAATCGCATAGGCCGCTACGGCCCAACCAAGCATCAGTCCGACACCCGGCAGCAGGATCGCCAGCAGCAAGGCCACCAGATTGAGCAGGAGTATCCGCAGCCCAAGTGCCACACCATCCCATATCTGCTCGATCATCGGTGCGGCAGCCGGCGGAGGCAGGCCCGGATAGTATCGCTGTTCCACTGCGTGGGCGATGCGGTCGAAATACAGCGTGCCGATAGCTGCCGCGACCGGCAGGAAAAGCCAGAGCGTCAGGATAGACGCCCCGATTGATCCCAGCAGGTCTGCCGCCCAGCCCAGGAGACCGTGCAGATTCAACCACTTATCCACCAGCCAGACCACGGCGACATGCAACCCGGCGAAGATTGCGGCCGACCAGGCGAGACTGCGAAGGAGTACGCCAAGGAATGACCGATCGCCCAACTGGGCCAGAGCCCGAGACAGCGAAAGGAAGAAAGGTTCCATTCCCTTTCCACTAGCGCGCTCGCGTCTGCGGTGCGAGGCCATCCGCCGCGTTGCGCTGGCGGTGATGGGCGCTACTGTCAGGTCTCGGGAGAGGGCCGGACGGAGAATCGTTATGAGGATAGCCCGGATTGAAGACCTGCATTGCGACGCGGGGTGGCGCACATTTTCATTTCTGAAAGTGACAACGGATGACGGCCTGATCGGCTGGTCCGAATATACCGAGGCCGATGGCAGCCGCGGCCTGACAGCCGTGATCCGTGGCATGGCGGAGCCGCTGATCGGACAGGATCCAAGGCCGATCCAGTCGATCGCATCAGTGCTTTATGTACGGCAGGTACAGGCGCCGAACGGCGTCAATCAGCGGGCCATTGCCGCGATCGAGAACGCGCTGCTGGACCTGAAGGGAAAGGCACTGGGCGTCCCTGTCTATGAGTTGTTCGGTGGCCCGGTACGGGAACGGATCCCAGTTTATTGGTCACATTGCGGGTCTTACAGGGTGCGCAACCACGCGCTTGTGGGGTCGCCACCGCTCAGAACCTACGATGACATCGCGGCGCTGGGTGCGGAGGTGAAGCGGCGTGGCTTCAAGGCGCTGAAAACCAACATCCTGCCGTTCGACGGGGAAAAACTGGTCGGCTTCGGCCCGGGATTCGGCCGTACGCCAGGCTATCCGGAGCTGAACATTGACCGCGGGACACTGCGCGCAATCCACGATCTGCTGACCGCGTTCCGGGCCGGCGCCGGTCCGGAAATGGGCCTGCATCTCGATGTGAACTATCACTTCAAGACGGAGGGATTTCTCCAGGTCGCGAAGGCGGTTGCCCCGTTCGATATGACCTGGCTGGAAATCGACACATGGGATCCGCAGGCACTTGCGCTAATCCGCCGGCAGTCACCGTGTCCGATCGCATCCTGCGAGTCGATTACCGGGCGCCGGGCCTTTCGCCCATTTCTTGACGCTTATGCGATGGACGTGGCGATCATCGATGTGATCTGGAATGGCTTTCTGGAGTCGATCAAGATTGCCGCGATGGCAGAGGCATACGAAGTCAACGTCGCACCGCATAACTACTATGGTCACCTGTGTTCGGCGGTCAGCGCGCATTTCTGCGCCGTGGTTCCCAACTTCCGCGTGATGGAAATCGACATCGACAGTGTCGCCTGGCGCGATGAGCTGTTCATCAATGCGCCCACTATCGAAAATGGTGAGTTGATCCTGCCAAAAGGTCCCGGTTGGGGCGTCGAGGTCAACGAGGCGGCAGTGCGCGCGCGGCCGCCCAGAGCACATTGAGACTTACCAAGAGAGGCACGCCTGTGGGTTCTACTTCCTTCGATATCCTTGGAATCGGCAACGCCATTGTTGATGTCGTGGCGCCGGCCGATGATTCCTTCCTGACCCGCCATGACATGCGCAAGGGGGGAATGACATTGGTGGATGCAGCGGCCGCAGAAGCCATCTATGCGGCGATGCCCCCCGGGCGCGAGAGCAGCGGCGGATCCGCCGCGAATACGTGCGCCGTTGCCGGTGCATTGGGTGCCCGAGTCGCCTATATCGGCAAAGTAGCGGACGATGCCCTGGGCACGACCTTCCGCCGTGACATTCAGGCGGTGGGCGTGCACTTCCCGTCCGTTCCACTGGCCGGCGCCGCGCCAACCGCGCGGTGCCTGATCCTGGTCACACCCGATGGCCAGCGGACCATGAACACATTTCTTGGCGCTTCGGTCGCGCTGGACGAAGCGGATATCGATGAGGGCCTGGTGGCATCCGCCGCCGTTACCTATCTGGAAGGGTACTTGTTCGACCCACCGGCGGCCCAGGCGGCATTCCGGCGTGCCGCGGCGGCAGCCCACGCTGCCGGACGGCAGGTCGCGCTGTCACTGTCAGACGCATTCTGCGTCAATCGGCACCGCACCGAGTTTCGCGACCTCGTCAACGGACATGTCGATATCCTGATCGCCAATGAGGCTGAGATCACCAGCCTCTATCAACAGAACACGTTCGAAGCCGCTGCGGATGCTGCGCGGCGTGATGTGGCGCTTGCAGCGCTTACTCGCAGCGAGGCGGGCAGCGTCATCGTGCACGGTGCTGAAACCATCCGGGTGGCAGCGAGTCCGACTCGGGTGGTCGATACCACCGGAGCGGGAGATGCTTACGCTGCGGGGTTCCTGGCAGGCTATATCGCCGGCCGCTCACTTCCGGTCTGTGGCGAGCTCGCCAGCATTGCCGCCGCTGAAATCATCAGCCATTACGGCGCCCGCCCGGAGACCGACCTGAGGAAACTGACCGCGCATCTGACGTAAGGGCGTCAGTCGTTCATATTCACAGTCGAGGGTGGCGCAAAGGCGCCGAAACAGATCCTCTCCCTTTGTCCCACGCGCTTGCTCCCAATCCTTGAGGCAATCGACCATATCATAGATTGCGCGTAGCAACGCGACCGCCATAGGGTAGCCGTTCGGTTGCGTATCGGCGGAACGCGCGGCCCAATGATCTATCCTTTCATGGGCAAAGCGCACGAGATCCTGCCCCGACTCTGATGCACGTGCGCGATCGGGACGTGAGGTATAGCGGTTGGTTCGCTCGATCCAGCTGGCAGTATCGGTATGCGACAGATGGTGAATGCACACGCCGCCATCCGGCAGCACTGTCATCAGTTGATCCGAGTGCAAACGGATTCCCGCATGCACGGTCGGCTGGAACGTAATTGCACCACGGCGAAATAGCCTTACGTGATGCTCAGG
Source organism: Acetobacteraceae bacterium (assembly GCA_035606775.1). Classification (GTDB taxonomy): domain Bacteria; phylum Pseudomonadota; class Alphaproteobacteria; order Acetobacterales; family Acetobacteraceae; genus Rhodopila. The sequence continues at coordinate 11,869 of DATNEJ010000467.1, forward strand.
CCAATAATAGGCGCGTTCGTCATGCTGCCCAAGTATGTAATGTCGCAGTGGCAGTGCGTAGATGTCGGCCCGGGGCTTCATAAGCTCTTCTTGGATGAAGCTCACGGCTTGCGGGCTAAGGCATTCATCGTCGTCAAGAAACAGGATCCAATCATGCGAACAGCAGGACAGGGCGTATGGCCGTGTCTCCTCCACAGTCGGCGACCACGGTACGGTCAGCACCCGATCCGCGTAACACGCTGCGATGTTGCGCGTATCATCTGTGGAGGACTTATCGACAACGATCACCTCATCGGCAAAAGCCAGGGCACGCAGGCACGTGCCAAGGATGGCAGAACGGTTGTGCGTGATGACGAAAGCGCTCAGCCGGTTTGCCTGATGATGCATTGTGTCTCTGCCCGGACAATCGTGACTTCAATGAGTCTTGCTGCACGAGGTAGTCTGTGCCCTTGCGATCTTCCACTGTCAGCCTTGCCCCGTGCAAAGCCAACAATAGTCTCACACTTCTTAAAAAAGTCCTTACCGCCCTGGTCAGCCGAAAAACCGCCGCCGAAGCTGTGGTAAATACCCACGCAAAAACATTCGCAGCGATCCGCTTAGCAGACTGATCTCTTGCGACAATGCGGCGCCTCTGGCCAAAGCCTCCGCACAGGTCTGTTCAGCAGACCTGATGATCGCGCGGGCCTCTGCCATTTCCTCCCGACGCGCATTCAACTCTGCCACATGTGCCGCGAGTTGCTGATTGCGGATATCCAGCTCTGCCGAACGTGTGGCAAGTTCAGCAGTCAGAGTCCTTACCGCATGCGCGTCCGTGTCCAGGTCACTGCGATCGACATACAGGCTTGCCGGTAGCGGCGGACGCTTTTTCTGGCTTGCAACAGCGACGATGTATGGTGCGCGCGGCAGGCCGTTGCAGGCTTCGAAGTGGGTGGCGCCACGGCGATCGAATACCTGGGGAGGCAGGTCTGAACCAGTTTCACCCAACAGCGCCGACCCGATCAAAGGCCGCTGCAGCACGACCTCGACCTCAGCAAAGAACTGTCGCAGCAGAGTGACGAACTCCGTGCGCGACAGCTCCCTTACGTGATAGGGATTCGCGCGCGACCCCGCCGGTGAATAGTTGTCTCGGTCAGGCGTGCTGACGATCAGGCATCCGTCCGGGCGCAGAATGCGGCGTAGTTCACCAAGGAACGCGTCCTGTTTATCAAAATGCTCGATAGTCTCAAACGAAACAGCGACGTCAATGCTCTGGTCGGCCAACGGCAACGCCCTGGCATCGGCACACAGGAAACGCAGGTTGGGGCGGGTGAAATTGGCACTCGCGCCGAGCACGGCGTCGGTCGCGTATTCGACACCCACCACCGAACGGGCAATCTGGGCAAGCTGGGCCGAACCGTAGCCCTCGCCGCTCGCGACATCCAGGACATCAAGGCCAGCGCAAAAACCACGCGCAAACAGATAGCGATGATAGTGCTCGATCTCCGTCTGGCCCGACAATGCCCCGGTCAGGCGCTCACCCGTGAAAGGCTGGGGACTGGCGGCCGCCTCCCGGCGAAAGATGTCGCCCATGCAATCAGTCTCGCTTCAGTTCAACCGGGACTGCAGGTCATGGATTGCGCCGCGAACCATCTCTGCCGCGGCGCTGTCCGGTGCCAGCGCAAGAAACCGATGATAGCAACGAAGAGCGGCGCTGACGCGGTCCATCCGCCTGTTAAGGATTGCTGCCTGTCGCCATAGCTCAGCGTGGTCAGGAGCAAATCGCAACATATCTTCGGCGCAGGCGAGGCCACCCTCTTGGTCACCGGCCTGAAGACGGCGAGTCATGATGTTGTTCTGCAGCCGCAGCAGCACGCGGCGCACGCTCATTCGGCGAAATAGCTCCGGACGAAGTTCTGCGCTGTTTCCCTCGACCCGCCGCAGCAGCGCCAGCAGGTCACGCCGGCTGAGGGGCGTGCCGCCGTGAAACACATCAAGAAAAGCCTGGGCATCATTGTCAGACAGTGCAACGAGAAAATGCGCCGGAAAGTCGACACCATGACAATCCCAGCCCGCCGCATGCGCCGCATGGAGCCAGATGACGCCGAGCATGACGGGCAGACCACGACGACGTTCTATGGCACGGATAAGATTGGCGTTCTCAAGATTATCATAGGTCTCGACGTCCCCCGCGTAGCCATAGCGGCCGCCCAACAGTCCTGACAGCGCGACTGCGCGGGAAGCGAGATCGTTGTCCGTGAAACGAGCGGCCAGTGCAACGGCATCGCGCGCCAGGTCCGACAGATGCGCTCCCGCTGCCTGCCAGTCCGCGTCCGGTGCATCGATCCGGGCGAGCTGGAGGGCGGCGTCCGCGATGTCGATCTCGGCATCGGGAAGCTGGCCGATGGCTTCCAGCGCAATTCTTGGGTCAGTCATGCGTATAGTTGTGAAGCATCAACCCGCCCGGTCGCAAGACCGATAGGCTTCGGGCGGCTCGACCCTGCCGTCGGGGCGGATCGACAACCGTGATCCGCCCCGACAGCCGGGTGTGTCTCCGACCTATTCCGCAGCGGTTTCGGGCAGGTAAATCTCCTTGCCCTTCTCGGCGAACTCCTTGCTCTTAGCCTCCATCCCGGCCATCCGCTCCGCCTCGACCCGCAGATCCTGAGTGATCCGCATGGAGCAGAATTTCGGTCCGCACATGGAGCAGAAATGCGCAACCTTGTGCGCTTCCTTGGGCAAGGTCTCGTCGTGGAACAGGCGTGCCGTGTCCGGGTCCAGCGACAGGTTGAACTGGTCTTCCCACCGGAATTCGAACCGAGCCCGACTGACGGCATCGTCGCGCAGCTTGGCGGCGGGGTGACCCTTCGCCAGGTCCGCGGCGTGGGCGGCAATGCGGTAAGTGATCACGCCGGTCTTCACGTCGTCGCGGTTGGGTAGACCGAGATGCTCCTTGGGCGTGACATAGCAAAGCATCGCCGTGCCGTACCAGCCGATCATCGCGGCGCCGATCGCGCTGGTAATGTGGTCGTAGCCGGGTGCGATATCGGTGGTGAGCGGGCCAAGCGTGTAGAACGGCGCTTCACCGCATTCGCGAAGCTGCTTGTCCATGTTGACCTTGATCTTGTGCATCGGCACATGGCCGGGGCCCTCGATCATCACCTGGCAGCCCTTGTCCCAGGCGATCTTGGTCAGCTCACCCAGGGTCTCCAGTTCTCCGAACTGCGCCGCATCGTTGGCGTCGGCATTGGAGCCTGGCCGCAGCCCGTCGCCCAGAGAGAACGAAACGTCATACTTGCGCATGATGTCGCAGATTTCGTCGAAGCGTTCGTACAGGAAGCTTTCCTTGTGATGGGACAGGCACCAGCGCGCCATGATCGAGCCGCCGCGCGATACGATCCCGGTGACACGCTTTGCGGTCAGCGGCACGTATTGCAGCCGCACGCCGGCATGGATCGTGAAGTAATCCACCCCCTGCTCGGCTTGCTCGATCAGCGTATCCTTGAAGACTTCCCAATCGAGCTTATCCGGCTCGCCATCCACCTTCTCCAGGGCTTGGTAGATCGGCACGGTGCCGATCGGCACCGGCGAGTTACGCAGGATCCAGCCGCGGATGTTGTGGATGTTGCGCCCAGTGGACAGGTCCATCACCGTGTCGGAGCCCCAACGGATCGCCCAGACCAGCTTCTCCACTTCCTCCGCGGCGCCCGAGGTGACGGCGGAATTGCCGATATTGGCGTTGATCTTTACCAAGAAGTTGCGGCCGATGATCACCGGCTCCAATTCCGGATGGTTGATGTTGGCGGGGATGATCGCTCGGCCGCGCGCAATCTCCTGCCGCACAAATTCCGGGGTGATGAAAGCAGGGATCTCGGCGCCGAAACTCTCACCGTCGGCGACGCGGTCCGCCGCTCCGTCGATCATCGCCTGCCGCCCCATATTCTCCCGGTGGGCGACGTAGATCATTTCGTCTGTGACGATACCGGCCCGGGCAAATTCATATTGCGTGACGAGCTGGCCAGGCTTGCCGCCATAAATCGGATGCTCTGCCGGGCACTCGGGCACCAGCTTATCGGCACCGATATTCCCGTTGTCCTCCGGCTTTACCGCTCGCGCCGCCACCCGGTCGAATCCGCGGCGCGCGATCCAGTCCCGGCGCACCGGCGGCAGACCTGCTTCCAGATCGACGGTCACGCCTGGATCAGTGTACACACCCGAGCAATCGTAGGCGCGATACGGCTCCTCCCGCGCGGATGGATCGAGTGCGATCTCACGGAACGGCACGCGGATATCCGGTCGGTCAGCCGGGCTGCTGTAGATCTTGCGTGACCCGACGATCGGGCCAGTGGTGACCGAACTCGGGCGTGCGGCGGATTTCGACTGGACCGTCATGGGCCTCTCCTTGGCGTCGTCTCTGCGGGCTTCTGACCGGCGGAGTCGGGAGAGGGTGCCGTTTGGTTCCCCGTCCCTCCGCCGGCATGACCCGGTTCAGGTTCAAGGGTCACCGCACCGCCAGATCCTGTCCAGCTTTAGCGGTATCTCAGCCCCCTGCGGCGGGGACACCCCTCGGTCACGCAACAGGATGCGGCGTGCTGCCATGGGTGTCAATTCATCGCCAACTTGTCTACGACTGAGCAGAAACTCGCTTCTTTGGTCCAGTTTCGGGAAGATGATCCGGTCTTTCATATCAGAGTGCCTGGCGGGCAGAATTGCCGTCACCAGCCTCAGCGGAGATCGAGCAGGTGCAGACAATCCGGACCGTATGCGCCCATGACTGTCCCGACATGTGCTCGATTCTGGCACATGTGGAAAACGGCAAGATCGTGCGCGTCGAAGGTGACCCGGGTCAGCCATTCACGGCAGGATTCGCCTGCGGCAAGGTCAACCGCGACGCCGAACTCGTGCATTCCCCGGATCGCCTGACTTCACCGCTCCGCCGGAGCGGTCCCAAGGGCGCCGGCGCCAAGTTCACGCCTATCACCTGGGAAGCGGCGCTTGACGAGATTACAGGAACCTGGCGGCCGATCATCCAGGAATCCGGGCCTCTGGCACTTCTGGGCTACGCCTACAGCGCCCATCAGGGCCTGATGAACCGCAGCCTCCTCAACGGCTTGTTTCACGCGCTTGGGACGAGTCGCCTGCAAGCGGGGACAGTCTGCGACTCATGCAGTGAGGCCGCGTGGGATGCCACCGTCGGACCGATTGGCGGGGCTGATCCGGAGTCGGTCATCGAGTCCGACCTTGTCGTGATCTGGGGTTCCGACCTGCACGCCACTGCCGTTCACCTGTGGGCGAAGGTCGAAGAAGCGCGCAAGCGAGGCGCACGGATCATCGTCATCGATCCCCGCCGCACCCGGGCAGCACGTAGCGCCGACTGGTACCTGCCGATCCGGATCGGCACCGATGCCGCACTCGCCCTGGGCCTGATGCATATCCTGGTTCGTGACGGCAGGGCTGACCGTGACTACCTGGCGCACCACACCCTCGGGTTCGATCGGGTGGAGAAGGAGGTGCTGCCTCGTTTCACACCGGCTTATTCGGCCTCGGCCACCGGTATCGCGGAATCCGATATCGAGCGTCTTGCGGCGCTTTACGGCAACGCAAAGGCGCCCTTCATCCGGATTGGCTACGGCATGAGCCGCTGTTCCAACGGCGGGCAGAATTTGCGCACAGTCGCGCTG
>DATNEJ010000523.1:0-8818 GCA_035606775.1 Acetobacteraceae bacterium
TTCTTCAAGAAGTGGCGTGCCACCCACGACTTCAGCTTCATCGCCGTGCCGGCGGTTACACAGTTCGAGATGCTGGTTCGCGCCATCAACCAGGCCGGGTCGACCGACGCACTCAAGGTCGCACTGGCGCTCGAGGGGATGGAGCAGAAGGATCTGTTCGGCGCGACCAATATCATGCGCAAGGACGATCATCAGCTTCTGCACCCGTACTATGAGGCTGTGCTGACCAAGGACGTCACCTACGATTCCGAGAAGACCGGCCTTGGCTGGAAGACGGAATTCAAGGTGCCGGTGCAGGATGTCACCCTGCCGACGACCTGCAAGATGAAGCGTCCAAGTTCCTGAATCCACGCGGCAGCCGACAGCGCCGGACCCGATGCCGGAGGCTCTATGCAGATCGGACTGATATCGCTGCTGGATGGGCTGGTCTACGGCATGCTGCTGTTCATGCTGGCGAGCGGCCTGACCTTGATCCTCAGCATGATGGGCGTGCTCAACTTCGCCCATGCCAGCATCTACATGTTGGGTGCCTACTTCGCCTATGAGTGCAGCCGCTGGACCGGCTTCTGGTCCGCCTTGATCATCGCACCGCTGCTGTGCGGCGCGATTGGCGCCGCAATCGAGGTCTGGGGATTGCGACGCCTGCACCAGCACGGCCACATCGCCGAACTGCTGTTCACCTTCGGCCTGGTGTTCATCATCGGCCGAGCGGTGCAGATGGTCTGGGGCATGCTGCCGATGCCCTATCATGTGCCGGCGTCGCTCGACTTCCCGCTGTTCTCTTTCTACGGGCAGAATTTTCCCGCCTATCGCGGGTTCATGCTGGCGGTTTCCGCCGGCATGCTGTTCGCCACCTGGCTCTTGCTGAAGAAGACACGCATCGGTCTCATCATCCAGGCGTCGCTCACGCACCCCACGATGGTCGGTGCGCTCGGCCATAACGTGCCGCGCGTGTTCACCATCGTGTTTGCCGGCGGCTCCTTGCTGGCCGGCCTTGCCGGGGTGATCGCCGGAAACTACCTGACGACCGATTCCGGCATGGCCGATGCCATGGGGCCGATCGTCTTCGTCGTCGTCATCTTCGGCGGCCTCGGCTCGCTGGCCGGGTGCTTCATCGCGTCCATCCTGATGGGGATGGTGCAAACCTTCTCGGTCATCGTCGATTATTCCTTTGCCGATCTGGTGCGGCCGCTGGGTATCACTATCGGGTCGAGCGATCTGCTCGGCGAAATCCTCAACATCCATGTCTCGCGCATCGGTCCGCTGGTGCCTTATGCGCTGCTGATCCTGATCCTGCTGTTCCGCCCGCGCGGGCTGATGGGGACCCGGGAAACATGACGGTGTCTCCTCCGGCACTCGGTAAGCCTGCGGACGGTATCAGCGCCGCCGCCTACGCCCTGGCAGGACGGCGGCAATCGGCCTCCGTCATTCGCTACTGGCCGTGGCTTGTCGCGCTGCTCATCGCCATCGTGCTGCCCTGGCTGTTCTACGACTGGCAGCACGGGCGCCAGTCCGGATTCGTGCTGTCGATGTTGAGCCAGATGGGCATGATGATCATCTTCGCCCAGTCGTTCAACATGCTGATGGGGCAGGCGGGTCTACTGTCGTTCTGCCACTCGGTGTTGTTCGGCTTCGGCGGCTACAGCACGGTCCATTTCCTGAACGCGGCCGGCGCCGGCACCTTACCGGTGCCAATGGAACTGATGCCGTTGCTCGCGGGCCTTAGTGGCCTGGGTTTTGCCATCGTGCTCGGCTACATGGTGAGCAAGCAGCGCTCCACCGCGTTCGCCATGATCACGCTGGGCATCGTGCAGCTTGTCACCAGCGCGGCAACCATGTTCCACCACTTCTTCGGTGGCGAGGGCGGCGTCAAGACCGACCGCGAGATTGGCATCAGCCTTTTCGGGCTTGAGTACGGCAAGTCAATCCAGGTGTATTACCTGATCGTCGCCTGGATGATGATCTGCGCGATTGGCATGTATTTTCTGACCAACACGCCGCTTGGCCGCATGGCCAATGCCTGCCGCGACAACCATGAGCGCGCGCAATTCGTGGGCTACGATCCACGCATCGTGCGGTTTCTTCAATTCGCGCTGTCGGGCTTTTTCGCCGGTGTCGGTGGCGGGCTGTTCGCCATCACCTATGAGATCGTGACCTTCGACGCCGTCGCGGCGCCGCTGGCGGGGAATGCACTGCTGATGGCCTATATCGGTGGTGCAACGACATTCGTGGGTCCGGTGCTCGGCGCCATCCTGATAACGTTGATGCAGAGCGGCGTCAGCCTGATCTCCAACTCCTGGCTGATCTATGTGGGCGTGCTGTTCATCGCCATGGTGATCTTTGCCCCCGCCGGCCTCACGGGGCTTATCCTGGCCCACGCGCCAATCGCGCGCACTGGGCAGCTCCACAGGCTGGTGGTGCCCTATATGCGGATCCTGGTACCCGGCCTGATCGCGGTAGCCGGGTTCGTGGGCCTCGTCGAGCTGCTGTCCTTCCTCACCATCGGTGCGGCCCAGGGCAAGCATCTTTCGCTGTTCGGCCATCCTCTCCAGGTGAACAGTGTCACCCCGTGGTTGACGTCGATCGCCTGCCTGTTGATTGGCGGCTATGCATTTGCCTGGGAATCACGGCATTTCCGCCGGGTCTGGGACAGTCTGACCGCGCGTCCTCAGCCGGATGCAGCACGGTGACCACGCCAATCGTCGCGCTGCGCGATGTGCGCAAGAATTTCGGTGCCACCGAGATCATTCGCGGCGTGAGCCTGAACGTCGCGACCGGGGAGCGTCACGCCCTGATTGGCCCGAACGGGGCCGGCAAGACGACGCTGTTCAATCTCGTCAGCGGCCGATTTCCCATTACGTCCGGCGAGATACACCTTGGCGCGACGCGCATCGATCGCCTGCCGCCGCACAGGATCAACCGGCTCGGCCTGTCGCGCAGCTTCCAGATCACCTCGATCTTTCATCGCCTCAGCGTGTTCGAGAATTTGCGGTGCAGCCTGCTGTGGAGCCGTGGCTATCGCTATTCCTTTTGGCAGCCGCTGGGGATGCAACGTGCGCTGAATGAGGAAGCCGAGCGGCTGCTGGAAGATCTGAATTTGGCGGCGCGGCGCGATCTGCCGGCGGGACTGTTGTCCTACGCCGAGCAGCGCGCGCTGGAAATCGGTATGACGATCGCGGGCGGTGCGAGTGTGGTCCTGCTCGACGAACCGACGGCCGGCATGAGCCACAGTGAGACCGAGCACGCTGTTGCCTTGATCCGGCGCGTGACCCACGGCCGCACATTGCTGATGGTGGAGCACGATATGCGCGTCGTGTTCGACCTGGCCGACACGGTCACCGTGCTGGTGTACGGGCAGGTCATCGCATCCGGCCCGCCTGCCGCGATCCGCGCCAATCGCGCGGTACAGGAAGCGTATCTGGGGGCGTTGGCGGCATGATGCTCGAAGTGCAGGATCTGCACGCCTATTACGGGCAGAGCCACATCCTGCACGGCGTCTCCCTGGCTGTGGACGACGGCGAGATCGTCAGCCTGCTTGGCCGCAACGGCGTCGGCCGCTCGACCACCTGCAAGGCGATCATGGGGCTGGTGCCGCCGCGGGGCGTCGTGCGCTATCGCGGCCGGGACATTGCGGGACTGCGCAGCGATTTGGTTGCCAGGTCCGGGATCGGCTACGTGCCGGAAGACCGCCAGGTGTTTCCTACCCTGACGGTTCGACAGAATTTGGAGCTTGGCCTGAAGCGGAAAGGGCGGTTTGGGCGCTGGACGTTTGATGACGTGTTCCGGTTGTTCCCGAACCTCGCCCAGCGGCAACACAACATGGCGGGCGTGCTGTCGGGTGGGGAGCAGCAGATGCTGACCATGTGCCGGACCCTGATGGGCGATCCGGACCTGATCCTGATCGATGAGCCGACCGAAGGGCTGGCGCCGCTGCTGGTGGAGCAGGTAGGTACCCTGCTGGCGGAGATCGCCAGCCGCGGTGTGGCGATCCTGCTGGTGGAGCAAAAACTCACGATCGCGCTGCGAATTTCCCGGCGGCTGTACGTGATGGGCCACGGGCGGATCGTGTTCGAGGGAACGCCCGACGAGTTGGGTGCGAACAGTGGCGTGCGGCGGGAGTGGCTGGAGGTTTGAGTGGCTTCGCCTGCGCCCGCTGTCAGGTGGCCAAACCGTCCAATCGAAGGGTACCATCCCCCCTCCAACCACCAGAGAACCTCCATGCTTCACGGAAAATCCGCGTTGGTCACTGGCTCGCTCGGCGGCATCGGCTTCGCCACTGCCAAGGCTCTGGCCGAACTCGGCTGCGATGTGATGCTCAACGGCTTCGGCACCCCCGACACCATCGAGGCACGCGTCGGCAAACTTTGCGCACTTGGTGTCCGCGCGAGCCACCACGGCGCCGACCTTCGCCAGCCAGATCAGATTGCGGAACTGGTCGAGGCCACCCGTGCGACCCATGGCGGCCTGGACATCCTGGTGAACAACGCCGTCGTCCGCTATTTCGGTGCGGTCGAGAACTTCGACCCCGCGCATTGGAATGAGGCGCTGGCCGTCAACCTTTCAGCCCCGTTCCATACGATCCGGCTCGCGTTGCCCGGCATGCGGGCGAAGGGTTGGGGGCGGATCGTCAACCTCGCCTCGATCTACGGCATGATGGCGACGGTGAACCGGATCGACTACGTCACCACCAAGACCGCGCTGATCGGCCTGACCCGCGCGGTGGCGCTGGAGGTGGCGCGGACCGAGATCACCTGCAATGCCATCTGTCCCGGCACCGTGCTGACCCCGGCGATCGACTGGCGGCTGCGCCAGGAGATGCAGCGCGACGGCACGACGTTCGAGGAAGCGGAGGCAAGCTTCCTTGCCACCCGGCAGCCGTCTCGCCGCTTCGTCAAGGATGGCAATGTCGGCGCTCTTATCGCCTTCCTGTGTGGCCCGGCCGGCGCCGACATCAACGGCGCTGCCTTGCCGATTGATGGTGCGTGGACCGCAGGCCGGTAGGACGTTGCGCCCCGGGCGTTGCGTGACAGGCCGAAGATAATGGCCTGCGGCATGGGCTTAGCACCGCAACCCCCTTGCACAGCCCGTCCCTGCGGTGCATTCAGACTCGGCCATTGGTCCGGGGCAACGGCGATTATTTCTGCATGGCCGGTTCCCCGATACGCGAAGGACAGGATGCATGCGCCTTGCGGTGCTGAAAGAAAGGCGCGCGTCTGAGACCCGCGTCGCTGCGACGCCAGATACGGTGAAACGTCTGGTTGCCCTTGGCTTGACGGTGGCGGTCGAGGCAGGGGCAGGGGCCTCGGCTTCAATTCCCGACGCCGATTACGCCGCCGCCGGCGCGGAGATCGTGCCGGACGCCGCAGCAGCTCTGTCCGGCGCCGATATTGTGTTCGCGGTGCAGACACCGGAGCCTGAGCAGCGCGCGCTGATCCCGCGCGGCGCGCTGCTGATCTGCACCGTCGGCGCTTTCGCCGATCCCTCGCTGGTCCCCGGCTTCGCATCCGCCGGCATCGACGTGGCGGCGATGGAGCTTCTGCCACGCATCACCCGTGCCCAATCGATGGACGTGCTGTCCAGCCAGGCGAATCTCGCAGGCTACCGCGCCGTGGTGGAAGCCGCGGCCGCCTTTCAACGCGGCTTTCCCATGATGATGACCGCCGCGGGCACGGTCCCGCCGGCCCGCGTCTTCGTCATCGGCGCCGGCGTTGCCGGCCTCCAGGCGATCGCCACGGCGCGTCGCCTGGGCGCGATTGTCTCCGCCACCGACGTGCGGCCGGCCGCGAAGGAGGAGATCAAGTCCCTCGGCGCCACCTTCGTTGGCGTGGAGGATACGGAAACCGCCGGCCAGACCGGCGCCTATGCCCGGGAAATGAGCGACGCGTTCCGCCAGAAACAGGCGGAGCTGATGGCGACCACGGTGGCGAAGAACGACATCGTCATTTGCACGGCGCTGGTGATGGGCCGCAAGGCGCCGGTGATCGTCACCCAGCCGATGGTCGATAGCATGCGCCCCGGATCGGTGATCATTGACCTGGCCGCCGACGCAGGCGGCAACTGCGCGGCCACCGTGCCTGGACAGCGCGCGGACACGCCGAACGGCGTGGCGATCCTCGGTTATCACAACTGGCCCGGCCGCATCCCGGTGGCATCGTCCTCGCTTTATTCCCGCAACCTGCTGACCTTCCTGACAACCTTCTGGGACAAGGACCGGCAGGCGCCAGCCCTGCCCGAGACCGATGACATCGTGAAGGGCGTCATGCTGACCAGGGGCGGCGCTGTTGTGCACCCCGATTTCCGCCCCTCCCAAGCCGCCTGACCCGTCCAGGAGAGCCGAGCGATGAATCCTGATCAATTGGCGGATGAGGCGCAGCGCCTCGCCGATAGGGCCAGCCAGCTTGCCGCGCACGCCCAGTCCCTGGCGAGCGGCGTTGTCGGCGGCGTCAGCACCGTGGCGCCGCAGGTCGAGCCATTGGTCTTCCTGCTGGCGATTTTCCTGATGGCCGTCTTCGTTGGCTACTACGTCGTCTGGAACGTCACGCCGGCCCTGCACTCGCCGCTGATGGCGGTGACCAACGCAATCTCCTCCGTGATCATCGTGGGCGCCATGCTGGCGACCGGCCTGGCAGTGTCCGGCTGGGCGATGGGATTCGGGTTCGTCGCGGTCACGCTGGCCTCCGTCAACATTTTCGGCGGCTTCGTGGTGACCCAGCGCATGTTGTCCATGTTCAGAAAAAAGCAATAGGTTCAGAGCGATGTCACCAAGTCTTACCGCTCTCGCCTATCTCGTCGCGGCGGTCCTGTTCATCCTCGCGCTGCGCGGGTTGTCCTCCCCTGTCACGTCCCGCCAGGGCAACCGCTTCGGCATGATCGGCATGGCGGTGGCGGTGGCCGCCACCCTGCTGCATCACGGCATGGGTGCCTGGGGCTTCATGCTGATCGTCTTCGGCATCCTGATCGGCGGTGGCATCGGCACGGCCGTGGCGATGCGCATCCAGATGACCGCCCTGCCGCAGCTTGTCGCGGCGTTCCACTCGCTGGTCGGCCTTGCCGCCGTCTTCGTGGCCGCTGCGGCGCTGAACGCGCCGGAAGCCTTCGGCATCGGCACCGCCCACGCCATCCACACCGAAAGCCTGATCGAGATGTCGCTAGGCCTCGCGATCGGCGCTATCACCTTCTCCGGCTCCCTGATCGCCTTCGCCAAGCTGCAAGCGATCATGAAGGGCGCGCCGATCAGCTTCATGGGCCAGCACAAGCTCAATCTGCTGCTGGGCATCCTCCTGGTTGTACTGATCGTCGGGTTCGTCGCCTCCGGCGGCAGTCAGATCCTGTTCTGGCTGATTGCGTTCCTGGCATTCGGCCTGGGCTTCCTGCTCATCATCCCGATCGGTGGTGCGGACATGCCGGTCGTGGTGTCGATGCTGAACAGCTACTCGGGCTGGGCGGCAGCGGGCATCGGCTTCACCATCCAGAATCTCGCGCTGATCATCACCGGATCACTGGTGGGCGCATCCGGCGCGATCCTGTCCTACATCATGTGCAAGGGCATGAACCGCAGCATCATCAATGTGCTGCTGGGCGGCTTTGGCACGGAATCCGGGGGTGGGGCTGCGGCCGCCGGTGGCGCGGCCGACCGCACCGTGAAAAGCGGCAATGCCGAGGATGCCGCCTTCATCATGAAGAACGCGTCGAAGGTCATCGTCGTGCCTGGCTACGGCATGGCGGTCGCCCAGGCGCAGCACGCGCTGCGGGAGATGGCCGACACACTGAAGCGGGAAGGTGTTGAGGTGAAATACGCCATCCATCCGGTCGCCGGCAGAATGCCCGGACATATGAATGTGCTGCTGGCCGAAGCGAATGTGCCGTACGATGAAGTATTCGAGCTGGAGGAGATCAACAACGAGTTCTCCACCGCCGACGTAGCCTACGTGATCGGCGCCAACGACGTGACCAACCCGGCGGCCAAGACCGACCGCACCTCGCCGATCTTTGGCATGCCGATCTTGGACGTGGAGAAAGCCGGCACGGTCCTGTTCGTGAAGCGGTCCATGGCCTCCGGCTATGCCGGGGTGGAGAATGAGCTGTTCTTCCGGCCGAACACCATGATGCTGTTCGGCGACGCCAAGAAGATGACTGAGGAAATCGTCAAGGCGTTGGGGCATTAGCCTGTGCGCGGAACCCCCTCACCCCGGCCCTCTCCCAGAGGGAGAGGGAGAAGAAAAGCCCTCTCCCCCTTGGGGGAGAGGGTTGGGTGAGGGGGTTTCGCCCGTGAAGGCTAGCCAATAACCCGCAACGGCTCGCGCCGCGTCGCACCCAGTTCGCGGTAGATCGCGAGATAATCCATCGCCATCCGCCGCGCGGTGAAGCGGCTCTCGAAGCGCTCGCGTACCCCCTGGCGCGATAGGTCCTCGACGCGGCGGATCGCCGCCACCGCGCCGGTCTCGTCCTCGACGATGAAGCCGCTGACGCCGTCGTCGATCACCTCGGGAACCGAGCCGCGGTTGAATGCGATCACCGGCGTGCCGCAGGCCATCGCCTCGATCATCACGAGGCCGAACGGCTCCGGCCAGTCGATCGGCATGAGCAGCGCCATCGCGCCGCTGAGGAACGCCGGCTTCTCCGCGTCATTGATCTCGCCCACCATCTCGACGCCCGGGCCGTCGAGCAGCGGGCGGATCACATGTTCGAAATACTCCTGGTCCACCCGGTCCACCTTGGCCGCGATCTTGAGCGGGATGCCGCAGCGGCGTGCGATGCGGATGGCGCGGTCGGGGCATTTCTCCGGGCAGATCCGGCCGAGGAACGCCAGATATTCCGG
>DATNEJ010000485.1:0-4364 GCA_035606775.1 Acetobacteraceae bacterium
ATGATCAACCAGCGTATCTTCGACGCGATGCTGGACGAAAGCCGCAAGCTGGGCAATTTCGCGCACGGCTTCACCTATGCCGGCCATCCGGTGACCACCGCCGTCGCCATGGAGACGCTGCGTATCTACGATGAGATGGACATGCTGGGCCATGTCCGCCGCGTCGGTCCGCATCTGCAGCAGGCTTTGGCGGCCTTGTCGGAGCATCCGCTGGTGGGTGAGGTGAGGGGTATCGGCCTGTTGACCGGCATCGAACTGGTGGCGGACAAGGCCACCCGCGCGCAGTACGACCCGGCGTGCAAGGTCGGGCCGACGGTCGAGCGTCACGCCCGCAAGCACGGCCTGATCATGCGCTTCGTCGGCGACCGGATCGCGTTCTCTCCGCCGTTGATCATCACCGAAGTGGAAATCGATGAGGTCGCCGCGCGGACGCGCAAGGCGCTGGACGACACCTGGGCGGAAATTCGGAGCCACTGAATCCGGCGCGACCCGATCAGCGGGCCACGAAGACCTGCCGCGTCGCGTAGGAGATCCACACTTGCTTGCCGGACAGCCAGTCGGCGCCGAGCAGCATATCCACGATGGGGGTGATGCGCACCGGCGCGACCCATAGGGTCGGGTGCAGAACAGTTTCCGTGCCCACCTTCAGCATCGTGAAGCTGTGCCGGCGCATGATCTGCACCCGCGGCCCGACGCCGCTGACATCCACGTGCGGGTCCTGCATCAGTCGTTCCAGCTTCAGGCCGAGCCGGGCGATGCCGGGCGCGGTCACCATGGTCGATCCGGCCCCGGTGTCGAGCAGTGCGCGCAGACGCACCCCATCCAGCACCACCGGGACGACCAGCGCGCTTTCCGCCGGGTTCTGCACGGGCACCGCGGCATAGGGGCGTGTCCAGGGCAGGAAGCGGCCGGTGCAGCCGCTCACCTGGTACAGTGTGAGCATCTGTCCGGGCATATCGAGCGCGAGATCGAACAGCGACAGGTAGTCCCGGCCAAGCAACCCGTCGATCGCGCGTCCTCCGATGGCCGCGCGCGGCAGGTCGGCCACGGTGAAGCTGGTATCCTGATTCAGCGTTCGCCGGTGCAGTGCAACACCGCCCAGGGCCAGCGAGCGCGTATTCGCGTTTGGGCGACTCTCGACGCCGCCGACACCGTGCATGGTGGTGCCAACCCATTGATCGAGGCTCAGCGACAATCGTTGCACGGCGGCCGGCGTGACGACGGAGCGTTCGGCGCCGGTGTCCAGGATGAACCGCCCGGTGATGCCGTTCACCTCCACCGGAACGAGGATGGCGCCGTGGATCACCTCCAGGGGGACGCCGGCGCGCTGTGTCACCTCGCACGCGGCGGCGACGCCGCTTCGCCAGATAAGCAACAGCAGGCAGCAAAGCAGCAGGCGCATCGGGACCCCTCGGCTGGCCCGGGCAGCCGGGCGCAGGGCAGTATCCGGCGGCCGGTGCGGATGAGCCAGCCCGTTTGTCGGCCGGCGGCGATTCGATTATCCAACCGGAATGTCCGATGTTCGGCCTCCTCCGAGTCTTGCTGGCCTGTTCACCGGGTTCTTTTCGGTGGGCGTGGTGGGTTTTGGCGGGGTTCTGCCCTGGGCGCGCCGCATGGTGGTGGAGCGGCGCCGCTGGATGACCGCCGGCGAGTTCACGGATCTGCTCGGGCTTTGCCAGTTTCTTCCCGGCGGCAACATCATGAACCTGACGATCGCCCTGGGCGCGCGGTTTCAGGGGGTGCCCGGCGCGGTGGCGGCATTTTTTGGCCTGATGGCCGCGCCGGTCGCGATCGTCATCGGGCTCGGCGTGATCTACGACGCCTATGCGGGCGTGCCGTTTGTTCGCCGTGCGTTCGCCGCGCTGGCCGCGGCGGCGGCCGGCTATGTCCTGGCCACCGCGCTGCGCATCGCCGCCCCGTTGCGCGGCCGTCCGCTGGCGATCGCGGTGGCCGTGGTGACCTTTGCCGCGATCGCGGTGCTGCGCCTTCCGCTGCCCCTGGCATTGCCGGTGCTGGCGCTGCTCTCGACACTCCTGCTGTGGCGCTTCCGTGCATGAGCGGTATCGGCACCCTTGTGTCGCTTGCCGTAGTGTTCGGTCAGCTTTCGCTGCTCGCCTTCGGCGGCACCAATTCGATCCTGCCGGAGATGCAGCGTCAGGTTGTCGATCTGCATCATTGGCTGACCGCACCGGAATTCGCCGCCTTGTTCGCGCTGGCACAGGCGGCACCGGGACCGAACATGATGGTGGTGTCCCTGATCGGCTGGCACGTGGCGGGCCTGCCCGGCGCTCTGATCACGACCATCGCCGTCTCCACGCCGTCCTCGATCCTCGTCCTGCTGGTCGGCGGCGTGTGGCATCGGTTCCGCAACGCATCCTGGCGCAAGGCGGTACAGGCAGGACTGACGCCGGTGACAGCCGGTCTGGTCATGGCAAGCGCGGCACTGCTGATCCGCAGCACGTCGGCCGACTGGTCGCTTGCCGCGGTGACACTGGTTGCGGTCGTTGCCATCCTGTCGCGCAAGCTGCATCCGCTTGTCGTGCTCGCCGGTGCCGCCGCCGTGGGCGCGCTTGGGCTGGTCGCCTGAGTTGATTCCGTATCGAAACTGAAAATTCGTCTCTTTTTCATCCTTATCACAAGCCGCTGAACATCGAAGCGCCAACGCTTTGTCTGCTTGCGCCGACCTGCGCGAGTGTTGTCTGTTGCGACTTATTCCAATCGCACAAAGCTCGTTCAACCGGGAGATATTCCACCCATGGTGAATCGGATTTTGCAGAGCGGCCAAAGGGTTTTCGTTGGCGCGAACGAATGGAACGGTAATTCGGTCAGCTTTGTGGGTGCTTCATCGCCTTCGCAGGAAGGCTTCGTGACATTCAACGGCGCCAATACCTTGAGCGGAATGACGGTCGATGGTGCGGCTGGCGCGCCCGGTTATGGCGGTGTCGGCATCGGCCCGCGGGTGGCGCTTACTGTAGGGGGCATCACGCTCGACAATGGCAATCTTTCCGTGTCCGAAAGGCCGTACGGCGCGCTGGACGTCACCGGAACCAGTCAGATTGCCAATAACAGCACCCTGACCATGACCGCCTATGGCGGCGTCGGCACATTCGCGCTGAACGGTGTGATGAGCATTGATGGCTCGTCTACGGTCAACAGTGACTATGTGCCGGTTTCCGGTAACGGAACATTCCAACTGACGGGAAACAACGCGCTGCTGCGCCTCGGCCATGTCGATGCAGGCGATACCGTCAAGCTGGATGGCGGTACACTCAGCCTGACGGACGGCATGCATTTCCTCGGCACGATTACAGACTCCGTGCCGACTGCCTCGGCGATTGCGCCGACCGCCTCGGTCCATGTCTACAACGCCGCCGATGCGGTGCGGGAGGTGTTCAACACCACCACCGGCATGCTGGACCTGTTCAATGCGCAGGGTGGCGAAGTGGCGAACCTGCATTTCGCTGGCGGCGGTCCATTGTTCGCGGAGAAGACCACCGACCAGCCGACAAACTACGTGGCCATCACCACGCACCAGTCGGCTGACTCGCTGCCGGTGACGTTTACCCAGTAAACCGTCACCGCCAAAGCGCTTTCGTTGCCAGCGCCGCGCCTTCCACCAGCGTGGCGAGCTTCGCCCAGGCGATGTCGGGATGGACGCGCCCGCCCAGGCCGCAATCGGTGCCGGCGATCACGTGTTCCCGCCCCACCAGTTCGGCGAAGCGGATGATCCGGTCGGCAACCAACTCAGGATGCTCGACCACGTTGGTGGCATGGCTGACGACGCCCGGGATCAGCACCTTGTCCTTCGGCAGCTTGACGTCGCGCCATACCTTCCATTCGTGCTCATGGCGGGCATTGCCGGCTTCGAAGGAATAGGCCTGCGCATTGACAGCCAGCATGACCGCCACGATCTCCCGCATCGGAATGTCGGTGACATGCGGGCCGTGCCAGCTTCCCCAGCACAGATGGAAGCGGATGCGCTCCGGCGGCAAACCGCGCAGTGCGTGGTTCAGCGCGTCGACCCGGACCATGGAGAATTTGCGGTACTCGTCCGCCGATGGGGCGGGGTTGATCATGTCCCAGTTCTCGGCGATCGACGGATCATCGAGCTGCAGGATCAGCCCGGCGTCGATGATGGCCTTGTACTCCTCCCGCATCGCGTCGGCGCAGGCGAAGATGAACTCTTCCTCGGTCTTGTAGTATTCGTTGCCGATGCGCGAGCAGCTTCCCGGTGCGATGGATGTCATGAAGCCTTCGCCGGCGGCGACAGCCTTCAAGGCCGCCTTGAAATGCGAGATGTCGGCGGCGATCGCGTCGTGGCCGGTGTAGGTCAGCTTGTCGATGCAGACCGGCAGTTTCATGCC
>DATNEJ010000491.1:0-3055 GCA_035606775.1 Acetobacteraceae bacterium
CCGTCCTGAATGCGTCCACGCTCATTGTCGTCTCCCTTGCAGCCCGCCCGGTGTCATGCCCGCTTTTGCTGCGCCAGCCAGCGGAACACCACGGAGAAATCCTTGGCACCGTCGCCGGCATCGACCACGGCCTGGTAAAACGACAGCGCCTGCGCCGCGAGCGGCGTCGGCGATCCGGTCGCGTCGGCCGCGGCCTGCGACAGCTTCACGTCCTTCAGCATCAGCGCCGCCATGAAGCCGGGGGCATAGTCGCGATTGGACGGCGCGGCCGGCACCGGGCCCGGCGCGGGGCAATAGCTCGACAGCGCCCAGGAGTTAGAGGTGGCGGTGGCGCAGATCTCATGCAGCTTTGCCCAGTCCAGCCCGAGCTTCTGTGCCAGCAGGAAACCTTCCGCCACGCCCACCATGTTGATGGCCAGCATCATGTTGTTGCAGATCTTCACAGCCTGGCCCGCCCCCGGGCCGCCGGCATGAAAGATGTTCTTGCCCATGCCTTGCAGGATCGGCAGGCCGCGCGCGAATGCGTCCTCACTGCCGCCGACCATGAAGGTGAGGGTGCCGTTTTGCGCACCCGTGGTGCCGCCGGACACCGGCGCGTCCAGCATGGCCAGCCCGGCTTTCTCCGCCGCCGCGGTGACTGTGCGCGCGCTGTCCACATCGATGGTGGAGCAGTCGATCAGCAGTGGCCGCGCGTCCTTCACCGCGTCGATCAGGCCGCCCTGATGCAGCCAAACGTCACGCACGTGCTCCCCGGCGGGAAGCATGGTGATCACCACGTCCGCGCCGCGCGCCGCTTCGGCCGCGCTGCCCGCGGTCTGGCCGCCGGCGGCACGCAGCGAGTCCAGCGCCGCGCTGTTCAGGTCGTATCCGGTGACGGCGTGGCCGGCCTTCACGAGGTTGGCGGCCATCGGCGCACCCATGTTGCCGAGGCCGACGAAACCGATGCGGGCCATGGCCTAAAGCACCTCGAAAATCTCGTACACCGGTCCTTCCGGCGGCCGCCGACCGGTGCCGATGGCGAAGATGCGGTTGAGCCAGTCGTATTTCGGCGCCGCCGTCTCGAAACCCACGGCGATGCGGAAGTAGTACTCCGACGGATCGACGTTCTCGCCCTTGTTCAGCCGGTCCATGACCGCGGCCGGGCCATGCCGCAGGCCGCGATAGGTCATGCCGATCGTCGCCTTGTCGTCGGTTTCCAGCACGAGGCGAACATCCAAGGTTGTGGCGCCGTCCGCGCGCAGCATCAGCCAGTCCGCGCCACCGGGCAGCACGGTGCCGCGCAGCTTCGGCCCTTCGAACGTGCCGCCGGCCACCAGGCCGACGCGGCGGTTGCCGGACGGCGTTGCGCCGATCGCCTGCATGCCGGCGACCGCGAGCTTGATGGTCATCAGCGGTGTGGTGCGGATCTCGGCCATGTCCTGCCCTCTGTTCTTCCTCGGTGCGCCGGATAGAAGCCGGTCCGGCGTTTGGCGGCAAGCAGGGTTCGGCCTAACCTTCGCGCAAAGCCGTCAGCCAAGGGAAACGCCCGTCATGTCCAGCGACTATCCCCTGCCGTCCGCGGAACTTGCCGGCCTGGGCTTCGCCGCCAGGCCGCTGGAGCACCTCGACCGCCTGATCAAGGCGCATATCGACGAAGGGCGCTATCCAGGCGCGCAGATCGCCCTCGCGCGTCATGGCCAGCTTGCGCTGTTCCGCACCTATGGCAATGCCAGGACCGAGGGCACGACCATCCCGGCCACCAATGAAACGCTGTTCCTGCTGTTCAGCCAGACCAAGGTGCTGACCTCGTCCGCCGTTTGGACCCTGGTGGAGGAGGGCAGGCTGTCGTTCATGGACCGCGTTGCCGATCACCTGCCGGAATTTGCCGCGCGCGGCAAAGGCGAGATCACGCTTGAGCAGGTGATGACGCATCAGGGGGGGTTCCCCAGCGCCGATGTCTCCAGCGCCACCTGGACGGACCATGCGCGCATGCGGGCGGAGGTGTGCGACTTCTCGCTCGAGTGGACCCCCGGCAGCCGGCTGCAATATCACGGCCGAGCGGCGCACCTGGTGCAGGCGATGGTGATAGAGGCGTGCACCGGGCAGGATTATCGCGACGTCATCCGGGAGCGCGTGATCGAGCCCCTGGGCCTCGGCAACGACATCTTCGTCGGCGTCCCGGCCGCGCAGCAGAATCGCTGCGCCGATACCTACGCGCCGGAGCCGCGCGACAACTCCGCCGCGTTCCGTGCCGCGGGCCTGCCCAGCGGCGGCGGTTACGCCACCGCGCGCGGCATGGCCGCTTTCTACCAGATGCTCGCCCATGGGGGACGGCTGGGCAGCATGCGCCTGTTCTCGCCGCGGCTGGTTGCGTACGTGTCCCGCAACCATACGGGGGAAACGCCGGACCATGCGATGACGGGCATTCCGATGCATCGCGGCCTCGGCCCGCATGTGCGCGGCGAGAGCGATCGCATCCGTGGCCTTGGCACAATCGGCGCGCCGGCGACATTCGGACATGGCGGCGTCGGGTCGTCGTATTCCTGGGCCGATCCGTCCAGTGGGGTTTCGTTCTGCTACATCTCGAACTACGTCGTGCCCGATCCCTGGCACTCGCTTCGGCTGGACCGGGTGGCCAATCTGGTGCACGCGGCGATCGACTGAATCGCGTGATCGTCGGAGGCGGCATCGCCGGAGGCGTGAATCACCCGATCGGACAAATCGCGTGATCGTTGGAGGCGGCATCGCCGGAGGCGTGAATCACGCGATCGGACAAATCGCGTGATCGTCGGAGGCGGCATCGCCGGAGACGTGAATCACCCGATCGGACAAATCGCGTCGCGGATCAGTGGCTGACTGGCCTTCCTGATGCGGCGACGTCGGCGGGAAGCGCCGCCTTTTGGATGATGCCGAACAGGCCCTTCTGATTGAAGCGGCGCAGGTCGGGGCTCAGCGGTTCGGCCGTACAGATCAGCGACGGATGCCGCGGATGAAGTTCGGCGAACATGCGAAACGCCGGATTTGCGTCGATATCGTCAACGACCATGAATCCGCCCGGGCTGAGGCACTGCCAGGC
>DATNEJ010000506.1:0-4017 GCA_035606775.1 Acetobacteraceae bacterium
GGTCGACCTTTGCCGCGGGCCGCATATGCGCTCCACCGCTGATATCGGCACCGCCTTCAGGCTGATGAAGGTCGCCGGCGCCTATTGGCGGGGCGATCACCGGAACGCCATGCTCAGCCGCATCTACGGCACCGCCTGGCGCGACCAGAAGGAACTGGATGCCTACCTCCACATGCTGGAGGAAGCCGAACGGCGCGACCACCGCCGGATCGGCAAGGACATGGACCTGTTCCATATCCAGGAGGAAGCGGTCGGCTCGATCTTCTGGCACCCGAAGGGCTGGAAGCTCTATCTGACGGCAGAAGCTTATATGCGCCGCCGCCTCGACGCCGCCGGCTACCAGGAGGTGAAGACCCCGCAACTGGTGGACCGGACCTTGTGGGAGCGTTCCGGCCATTGGGACAATTACCGGCGCAATATGTTCATCGCGCGGGTGGAGGACGAGGACAAATCCCTCGCGCTCAAGCCGATGAACTGCCCGTGCCACGTGCAGATCTTCCGCCAGGGCATCCGCTCCTACCGCGAGCTGCCGCTGCGGATGGCGGAGTTCGGGTCCTGCCACCGTTACGAGCCGTCCGGCGCGCTGCACGGCATCATGCGGGTGCGCGCCTTCACCCAGGACGACGCCCACATCTTCTGCACCGAGGAACAGATCGCCCCCGAAACAGCCCGGTTCATGGCGCTGCTGTCCACGATCTACCGCGATTTCGGCTTCCCCGAATTTCGCATCAAGTTCAGTGACCGCCCGGACGAGCGGACCGGCAGCGACTCGGTGTGGGACCACGCGGAAGGCGCGCTGCGGGAGGCGTGCCGCCTGGCCGGCGTCGAGTACGAACTCAATCCCGGGGAAGGCGCGTTCTACGGCCCCAAGCTGGAGTTCGTCCTGCGGGACGCCATCGGCCGGGAATGGCAGTGCGGCACGCTGCAGGTCGATTTCAACATGCCGGAGCGGCTGGACGCCGAATACGTCGCCGAGGACGGCAGCCGCCGCCGCCCGGTCATGCTGCACCGCGCGATCCTGGGCAGCTTCGAGCGGTTCCTGGGCATCCTGATCGAGCAGTATGCCGGCCGCTTCCCGCTCTGGCTGGCGCCCCTCCAGGTGGTGGTGGCCACTATCGTCTCCGACGCCGACGACTACGCGCGGGAGGTCGCCGGCGCCCTCGCGCGGGCCGGGCTGGCGGTGCAGACCGACCTCACCAACCAGAAGATCAATGCCAAGGTCCGGGAGCACAGCCTGGCCCATGTCCCGATCCTGGCGGTGGTTGGCCGCAAGGAAGCCGAAACCGGCACGGTGGCACTCCGGCGCCTCGGCGGCGCCTCGCAGGAGGTCGTGCCGCTGGCCGACGCCGTGGACGCCCTTGCGCGGGAAGCCACCCCACCCGATCTGAGGGCTGGATGAACCCACGCACGGCCGGCGGCATCTGCCAACGAACGTCTTGATTGTGACGGCGTTTTCCGGTCACATTAACCGCTGGCCGCGGTCCGGGGCGCTTGCCCCGGATGTGGCCGCTTCCACGAACTGAGACAGGAGAGAACCATACCAAGAGGACCTATGCCCGCTCCACCCACCCGCGACGGGCCCCGCGTGAATGAGGAGATTCGATCCCCCCAGATACGTCTGATCGACCAGGACGGCGAAATGCAGGGCGTCATGAGCGCCAGGGACGCCATCCAGCGTGCTTACTCGGTCGGCCTCGACCTGCTGGAGATCAGTCCCAACGCCGACCCGCCCGTTTGCAAGATTCTCGACTTCGGCAAGTTCAAATACGAACAGCAGAAGAAGAAGAACGAGGCGCGGAAGAAGCAAAAAGTCATCGAGATCAAGGAAATCAAGGTCCGCCCCAATATCGATGAAAACGACTACCAAGTGAAGATGCGCGCCATGAAGTCGTTCATCGAGGAGGGTGACAAGGTCAAGGTGACGCTGCGATTCCGCGGGCGCGAGATGGCGCACCAGGATATCGGCGTCCGGGTCCTGGAACGGATCCGCGCGGAGATGGACCCCACCAGCAAGGTGGAACAGATGCCGCGCATGGAAAATCGCCAGATGGTCATGGTGCTGTCGCCACGCTGAGCGTGGCGACAGGTACTCGGTTTCTGTGCAGGGGAAGAACCGGGCCGACTCGCCTTCTGACCGTGACGACCAATCGGTACCGCGTGAGGCAGGCAGGGTCGGTTTGAGGCAGGCAGGTCGGTTCGGCTTGCGATCCGGACTGGGCGGCATCTTGCGAGCCGGTGAAAGCCGCCGCTCAATGGCGCGCGGCGCTGGGCGTCACAACATCGATGCGGACCAGGTCGTACACGCTGCGGGCGCCTCTCCTATCACTTGGCACGACAATCCTGAAATGCGCCGGATCGATCGCATACCCATCCGTCCGTTCGGCCAGGATCACCTGCTTGCCCTCGAACGCTGGAGCAACCTCGCCCAAAGCGAGCGTCGCGGTGTATCCGTCGCGACCCGTCAGCAGCACCGCCAGGTGAGCCTGGTCCCGCGGCTTCGCATCGCCGATCGCGCCGAAATGCGCCAGCACGTTCCAAAGCAGCGGTCCTTCGAATGTCGCGTGATGCGCACCGTGCTCCCCTTCGAACGACACGCTTATTTTCGTCATCGGCAGTTCCGCGAGGTCTTTCGCCGTCACCGACGCCGGCGGACCGGCGCCCGAGACGATGATGACAGGCAGCGATGATGCAGCGGGCGGGTCCGCGCCAAACGCGCCGGTCGCCACGATCAGGCCGATCATCGTGAGCCCGGCCAGTGCGCTCACTTTCATTTCCGGGTCTCCCGCTGTCGTCGGATCGATACGCGCCAACAAGGCCGCAGCGAAATTAGAGCACCCGCCAGGGCATCGCCAAACCCAGCGGCCCGGCGCCCGGACCCATATAGCCGCGGGCGGGCAGCCGGCATGTCCGGAACCCCGAGGATTCCGGACATTTTGCGCGCTGGATTGGCGTGGCGGCCGATCCAGCTTCCCCGGGAAGCCGGATCTGTCAGGCGGTTTTTATCCAGACCGCCTTGACGTTGAGGTACTCCTCGACGTGCTGCTTGCCGCTCTCGCGGCCATAGCCGCTCATTTTGTAGCCGCCAAACGGCACTGCGGGGTCCATGGCTTGGTAGCAGTTGATCCAGACGGAGCCGGCCCGGATGCCGCGTGCCAGCTTGTGGGCCTTGCTGACGTCACGGGTCCACAATCCGCTGCCGAGGCCGAAATTCGTCCGGTTGGCGCGTTCGATCACCTCCTCGATGTCGGTGAACGGAATGGCCGAAATCACCGGGCCGAAAATCTCCTCCTGCGCGATGCGCATCTCGTCCTTCACGCCAGCGAACACGGTCGGCGGCACGAAGTAGCCCTTCGCCATGTCGCCTTCCGTCAGCCGCGCCCCGCCGGACAGCGGCTTGGCCCCCTCCTGCCGCCCGATCGCGAGGTAGCCGGTGACCCGGTCGAGCTGTTCGGCGGACACCAGCGGCCCGATCTGCGTCTCCGGGTTGCTGCTGTTGCCGACCCGCAGCGTCTTGCTGAACGCCGCCACCCGCTCGGTGAACTCGTCATAGATGCGCTGTTCCACGAACAGCCGCGTGCCGGCGCTGCAGATCTGGCCGGTATTGGCGAACACCGCCATGCCGGCGCCGGGGACCGCTGCATCCAGGTCCGCGTCGGCAAAGACGACGTCCGGCGACTTTCCGCCCAGTTCCAGCGACACGCGCTTCAGATTGCCGGCCGAGGCCTCGATGATCTTCTGCCCCGTCAGGTGCGAGCCGGTGAACGCCACCTTGTCCACATCCGGATGGCGCGACAGCGCCGCACCAGCCGTCTCGCCGTAGCCCGGCACCACGTTCACGACGCCCGGCGGGACACCGGCTTCCAGGCACAGTTCGGCCAGACGCAGCGGCGTCAGCGGTGCCTCCTCGGCGGGCTTCAGCACGACCGTGCAGCCCGTCGCCAGGACTGGACCGATCTTCCAGATCGTCGCCGTCAGCGGTCCGTTCCAGGGAATGATCGCGCCGACCACGCCGACCGG
>DATNEJ010000535.1:0-21747 GCA_035606775.1 Acetobacteraceae bacterium
CGTCGAAGCCGTTGAGCAGGGATTTGAGATTTGCCATGCGCGGGGAACGCAGCGTTCCGCACCGTGGTTGCATCAACCGCCGGGATACGGCGCAACGGCGCGGGCGCCGGCGTGCGATCGTTTCAGATCAGGCCAATCACACTTCGCGGGATGTTGTCTTCAAAGCGCGATCACGCTCTCCGGCGTTCGGCCTCGAACGATCGCATTCTGGAACGTGATCGCTCCCGCCAGACAAAGCGATCACGTTCCAAGGCCTTGTTCGCCAAATCCTTGTTTGAAGGCGTGGCTCACACTCTCCGAGACTCGGCCTCAGGCGATCGCAC
The DNA here is from genome assembly GCA_035606775.1 of Acetobacteraceae bacterium. Taxonomy (GTDB): domain Bacteria; phylum Pseudomonadota; class Alphaproteobacteria; order Acetobacterales; family Acetobacteraceae; genus Rhodopila. The sequence continues at coordinate 324 of DATNEJ010000535.1, forward strand.
GCTATCGCCCCTTCACCGCCGGCAGCGTATTGAAGAATGACGCGCGCTGTCCGGCCCCTGCCATCGCATAGCTGTGGTCGGAGCCTGTCAGCACGAACAGGGATCCCATCTCGACATAGCGCGATGCGTTCTCCTGGTCATAGACGCCGCCCATTCCCAGCACCTTGCCGAATTTGCGGCAGGCATCGCCGACGGCCTGGTACGCATCGATCACCTTCTGATGTCCAAGCTGCCCCGAAATGCCCAGTTCCGCTGTCAGATCGGATGTGCCGATGAACAGCACATCGACACCGTCCACCGCAGCGATCTCAGCCGCATTGCGTATCGCGTCGGGGCTTTCGAGCATCACGACCGTGAGGATTTCCGCGTTGATGGCCTGTTGCGCTTCCGCCATGGACGGCGGCTGGTAGCCATACACCGCCGGCGGGCCGCCCCAGCTTCGGTGTCCCTGAGGCGGATAGTGGAAGGCATCGGCAATCTGGCGCGCCTGCTTCGCCGTATCGACATGCGGCACGACAATACCCAGCGCGCCGTTGTCAAGCGCACGGGTCGCTTCGTCGATGGCGCCGGCACAGACACGCACGATCGGGGTGACGCCGGTCGGCAGGGCGGCGATGCAAAGCTGGGTGGTTTCCTGCACCGAGAACGCGCCGTGCTCGGTGTCGATGAACATCCAGTCATGGCCGCTGCTGCGTGCCAGCAAAGGGGCGGCGGTACTGCGCAGATGATGCACGCCGAAGCCCAGGGCCATTTGCCCTGCCTGCATCTTGCGCTTGGTATGATTCGCGAAAAGTGTCATCGCCCGTTTCCCTTGTTACGCCAGCAAGCCGTAAGGATGCGGCAGGGGTTGGTTCAGTCAAGGGCCGGCTCTCGGTTTTCCACAAGGGCGAGCAGGGTTTCCAGACGGTCCGCCTCCGCAGCCGGCTTGTCGGTGCGAATGCGGGAAACGCGCGGGAAACGCATCGCCACGCCGGATTTATGGCGGCTGGAAAGCTGCGCGGCGTCGAACGCAACCTCCAGCACAAGGGATTTCTCGACCTCCCGCACCGGGCCGAATCGGGCGGTCGTATGGTTGCGTATCCAGCGATCGAGGAACCCGAGCTCGCGATCGGTGAAGCCGAAATAGGCTTTCCCCACCGGCACCAGTTCCTCATCGCGCCACAGGCCGAATGTGTAGTCCGAATAGTAGGAGCTCCGCTTGCCGTGGCCGCGCTGCGCGTACATCAGTACCGCGTCCACCGTCAGCGGATCGCGCTTCCATTTCCACCATCTTCCCTTGATCCGGCCGGCCAGGTAGGGGCTGTCGCCGCGCTTCAGCATCAGGCCTTCGATGGATGCAGCCCGCGCGCCATCGCGCAGCGCCACCAGTTCATCCACGGAGTTGAAGCGGATCAGCGGCGACAGGTCCATGTGCCGCGGCTTCGTCCTCGCCAGCCATTCTTCAAGGCGCGCGCGCCGCGCGTCGAAAGTAAGCGGCCGGATATCTTCGGTGCCGTCGAACAGCAGATCGTAGAGGCGCACGCTCACGGGAAACCGTTGCAGCAGGCGGGATGTCACTGTCTTCCGGTTCAGCCGCTGCTGCAGATCAGCGAACGGCGCCACGACGCCATCGCGGATCACCAGAAGCTCCCCGTCGAGCACCGCGTGGAAATCCATCGCCTCCAGGATTTCAGGAAATCCTGCCGAGATGTCGTCCGCGCCGCGGGAGAACAGGCGCCGTCCACCGGGGGTGGCAACGACCTGGACGCGGATGCCGTCCCATTTCCATTCTGCGCGCCACTCCAACGGTTGAAGGGCCGCGAGGTCGCCCGCTTCCAGCGGATGTGCCAGCATCGGGGATCGAAACACCGGGGCGTCAGCTGGATCGGGCCGCGGCGCCCGTCCTTCCAACCAGGCGAACAGCGGCAGATAGGGCGGCGATTGCCCGTGCCAGACCTCCTCCACGTCCTCCGGTCCGACACCGCCCATTTCCGCCAGTGCGATCTTCGCCAGCCGCGCCGAGGCGCCGACGCGCAATCCGCCGGTGATGAGCTTGAGCAGGGCAAGCCGCGTGGAGGGATCGGCGCTGTCCAGCCAGCCCGCGACCAGGCCGGGAAGTGCCGCCTTCGGCGTCGTCTCAAGCGACTGGACAACTTCGGCCAAGGTCGGCGGCGCCGCATTGGTGGCAGCGGGCGGCCACATCAAGGCAACCGTTTCGGCCAGATCACCGACGTAATCGTACGACCATTCGAACAGGACCGGGTCCATCCGCGTCGCGGCGAGTTCACGGATCAACCCTGGTTTGGCGGCCGAGAATGACAACTCGCCGGTGATCGCAGCCAATCCGACACCGCGGTCGGGGTCCGGCTGCGTGGCGAAATAGCGGCGCAGCAATGCCACCTTCGCATTGCGCGACGGGGTGAAAACCAGCCGTTCCAGCAAGTCAGCGAACGCGATCATGCCGCCGATGGTGTAGCAAGGCGCGCCGGCGCCGTCTGCCGCGCGCCGTCCCGCTTAGCGACGCGCCAATGGCGAAAGACTCACCGTGCCAGCACCTCCGGATTGGCCAGCCGCAGCGTGCCGCCGGCGGCATAGGCGACGATCTGCTCGAAAGCCTCGCGAAAGTAGAGTTCGAAATTGTCCCACTCCGCCCAGCCCAGATGCGGTGTGCAAAGCACGTTCGGCATCGCCAGCAACGGATGATTGCCGCCGGTCACCGGCTCCTGCTCATAGACATCCACCGCGGCGTAGCCGGGCCGCCCGGCGCGCAGCGCGGCGACCAGGGCGCCGGGCGCGATCAACTCCGCCCGCGACGTATTCACCAGCAGCGCGGTGGGTTTCATGCGCGCGAGGTCGTCCGGGCCGACGATGCCGCGCGTGTCCGCGCGCAGCCGCACATGCAAGGACAGAACATCGGATTGCTCGAACAATGCCGCCTTGCCGTCGGCCACGGCATAACCGCGTTCGCGCGCCTTCGCCGCCGAATGCGCCTGGCCCCAGACGAGAATACGCATGCCAAGTCCGAAGCCCGCCTCGGCGACCAGGGAGCCGATGGCGCCAAGGCCGAAGATGCCGAGCGTGCTGCCGCGCAGGCGGTGCGAGAGGGTTTCGGGCCATTCGCCGCGCTTCATCCGCGCCGCCTCATGCGCGATGTTGCGGCGCGCCGCGACCATAAGCGCCACTGTCAGTTCGGCCGGCGACACCGGCGAATTGCTGGCCCCCGTTGCGACCCGAATCTTGTGCTCAGTGCAGGCTGCATAGTCGATGGTCGTGGCGTTGCGCCCGACCAGTGCCAACAGCCGCAAATTCGGCAGCCGCTCGATCAGGTCACGCGAGAACGTCACCCTCTCACGGATTGCGACGATCACCTCGGCGGGGTGCAGGCGTGCAACCAGTTGCTCGAAATTTTCCGCGGGCGCGCGATAGCGCGTGACCTCATGACCGCGCAGCAGGCTGAAGCATGCAAGGCGGTCGACCATATCCTGATAGTCATCGGGAATGACGATCTTCATTGACGCGGCGTGCTCCCTGCTTCAGGTCGGCCAGCGCCGGCGGACCGGATCGCTGCCATCCCAATCGACCGCCGCTTCCCGGATCGCATCGAAGATGCGCATCCGTTCGGGTGTCGCATGCGCCATTTCGATGACGGTGCCAGGGTGGCCTTCCTGGCGGAAATAGACAAAACGGCCGCGCTGGCTGTCACCTTCCTGTCCCACCGTGAAGCCGGAACGGAGCGCGCGCTGATACACGGCGTCATAGTCCTGCGGCCAGCTTGACCAGTGTTGCAGCCCTTCATGGCCGGCGGCCAGAAACTCCTGGTACATGCTGGGCCGGTCGCAACGCTGCTGAATGAGCTCGATCTGCATGTCGCCGGAATTGGCGAGCGCAATCGAGATGTGGATATCGTCGTAGCGCCGGCCGTCATAGCTGAATTCCGTCAGGGCCAGCCGGTCGGTGTAGAACCAGGGGCCGACGCCGCAGACCTCGACCCAGTGCCGCATCGCCGATTCGATGTCACGCACGACGATCCCCATCTGCCGCAGCGGTCCGAACAATCGGCTCATAATTGACTGCCTCCTGGTATGGCGAACGCCGGCGGACGGGCGATCACTGCGATCCATCGTAGATGAAGCCGTTCAGTGGCACGAGCCGCTTGCCGGCACGCGCCGGATGTGCACTCCACCGCCGCCTATGGTCCTTGCTCCTCATCCGAATATGGCCCGCCGGACGGATCCGGCGCCGGCGCGCAAGCGCAGGCGATGATCCGGCCGGTCCATGTCATCGGCGCGAGCGGCCGATCCGGGCTGGCGCTGGTTCGGTCGCTGCTGGCCGATCGCGCCGTGGTTGTGCCGGTCATCCGCAACCCTGTCCGCTGGACCATGGGCGGGACGGAGCCGGCACGCGTCGCGGACCTGACGGACCACGCAAGGCTCCAAGCCGCGTTGTTGGATGCCGGCACCATCGTTTGCTGCGCCCATGCCCGCCATGCCGCCGCCCTCTGTGCCGCCGCACCGCCCGACGCTCGCCTCGTCCTCCTGGGCAGCACCCGGAAATTCACCCGCTGGCCAGACGAGCACGGCAGGGGGGTGCTGGCCGGGGAGGCTGCCTTCCTGGCGTCCGGCCGGTCCGGGGTCATGCTGCACCCCACGATGATCTACGGGGCCACGGGCGAGAACAACGTGCGGCGCCTTGCAGCCCTACTGCGCCACTTGCCCGTGCTGCCGCTGCCGGATGGCGGCCGAGCGCTGGTGCAGCCGATCCATCAGGATGATGTGACGCGTGCCATTCGCGCCGCGTTGGATCGGGCGTGGCAGGGGCCGCAAACCGTTGTGGTGGCCGGCCGGGATGCCTTGCCCTACGCCGCCTTCATCCGGGCGGTGGCCGTGGCGGCCGGCCTGCGCCGCCCCCGCGTCATCGGCTTCCCCGCGGCACCCCTGATCGCCGCCGCGGGTCTGACCCGCTTCCTGCCCGGGGTGCCGACAATCCACCCGGCCGAGGTCCGCCGGCTGCTGGAGGACAAGGCTTTCGACATTGGGCCGATGCGGAACCTGCTCGGCGTTACCCCTATGACGCTCGCCGAGGGCCTTGCACGGACCTTCGGAAATCCGCACAAATCCTGAAAACAACCGAGGCCGTCATGCCGATCGTCAATCGCATCGCCGAGTTCCATCCGGACATGACCGCATGGCGGCAGGACCTGCACGCGCATCCGGAGCTGTCGATGCAGGAAGCCCGCACCTCCGCCCTGGTGCAGGACAAGCTGCGCTCCTTCGGGGTCGATGATGTCATCACCGGCATGGCGCGCCATGGCGTGGTCGGCGTGATCCGCGGCGGCGCGGGGAAGCGCGCCATCGGCCTGCGCGCCGACATGGACGCACTGCCGATCCAGGAGGAAACCGGCCTGCCGCACGCCAGCCAGACGCCGGGCGTGATGCATGCCTGCGGCCATGACGGGCACACCGCGATGCTGCTGGGTGCGGCGAAATACCTGGCGGAAACCCGCAATTTCGACGGCACGGTCTACGTGATCTTCCAGCCGGCCGAGGAGTTCGAGGCCGGGGCCGACAAGATGGTGAAGGACGGGCTGTTCGACCGCTGCCCGATGGAGCAGGTCTACGGCCTGCACAACTGGCCGCAGGGTCCGCTGGGCACCTTCCTCTGGCGCTCCGGCCCAGTGATGGCGGCGGTGGGGTTCTTCGATATCACCGTCACGGGCAAGGGCAGCCATGGCGCCTTTCCGCATCAGGGCATCGATCCGGTGGTGGTGTCGGCGAACATCATCAACGCCCTGCAGACCATTGTTTCGCGCACCATCGAGCCGATCGAGGGCGGCGTGGTGTCTGTCGGCAGCATCGCCGGCGGGGAGGCGTACAACATCCTGCCCGAGCGGATCGTCATGAAAGGCACGGCCCGCTGGTTCAAGCCGAAGGTCGGCGAGCAGATCGAGAGCGGCATCCACCGGCTGGCCACCGGGATTGCCGCCAGTTTCGGGGCAACCGCCGAAATCCGCTTCAACCGCCACACCCCGGCCACGATCAACGATCCGGACGCGACGGACCTGGCCGTGCGCGCCGCGCAGACCATTGCCGGGGAGGCGCAGGTCAGGGAGATGCCGTCCCCGACCATGGGTGGGGAAGACTTCGCCTATATGCTGGAAGCCAAGCAGGGCAGCTACCTGATGCTCGGAAGCGGCCGCACCAAGGATGACCCGCTGCTGCATCACCCCCGCTACGACTTCAATGATGAGGTGCTGCCGATCGGCGCCTCCTGGTGGGCCACGCTGGCCGAACAGTTGCTGGCGAAATCCGGCTGAGCGTCTGGCGGCTTCGGAAGGTACGACCGGATATACGACCGGGGGCGGTTGAAATCCGGTGCTACGGGGTCATATCCGGCCGGAACTTGATGCTCCCCCTCCCCCTTTATCCTTTGCGGATCGTGGACCCGCCACGGCCCTCGCCTCGCGGTGGCCGGTCATGTGCGGTCGCTGTTACGGTGGCGATGTGGATAACCTCGGGCGCGCGGGGTCTTCTCGGGTCCACCCCTTGCAGGGCGGCGGGAGAGGCGCAATCGTCAGGCTATGGCCCATGCAATGCCCTTTCATCCGGCCGCGGGCTTCCGATATGGTCTGTCCTTTAAGGACCGGACCCGATAGCCTCACGGGTCCAGACATGACACCCTCCGGCATTGCCCGGACAAGGAAACCAGCGGCGAGCGGATGCGGGCGACTGAGCAAGTGACGACGAACGATGAGTGACACGGACAAGCGCGGCGGCGGCTCGGACGGACCCAACACCGGCGTGGTGGTCAAGGCGCGCCCCAAAACGCGCAAACCCGCGATGTACAAGGTTTTGATGCTGAACGACGACTACACGCCGATGGAATTCGTCGTACATGTCCTGGAACGGTTTTTTCAGAAATCGCGCGAAGAGGCGACCAGGATCATGCTGCACGTCCATCGCCGCGGTGTCGGGGTTTGCGGGGTCTATACGTACGAGGTTGCTGAAACGAAGGTAACGCAGGTGATGGATCTGGCTCGTCAGAACCAGCACCCGCTGCAATGCACGATCGAGAAGGAATGATGGCGGTAATGGGCGGAACAACCCAGATCATGGCTCCGGGGGATCAGACCCCAGGGAATCGTATCCCCGGGGATCGTACCCTTTGGCCAAACGCTGGAATTGTTCCGACCGGAATCGAATCCGCCTGAAGTAGAGTCAGGTCCCGCCAGGGACCGCAGCGCGCAGGAGCGTCGACGCTATGCTTTCACGAAACCTCGAGCAGACGCTTCATCGCGCCTTGTCGCTCGCCAGCGAACGCCGCCACGAATACGCCACGCTGGAACATCTGCTTCTGGGGCTGGCGGACGACACCGATGCCGCGACGGTACTGCGTGCCTGCGGGGTAGACCTGGACAAGCTGCGCAGCGACCTGTCCGAATTCCTGGACAAGGATCTGGCCGGGCTGGCCACCGACCGCCCCGGCGACCCGAAGCCCACGGCCGGATTCCAGCGCGTCGTCCAGCGCGCGGCGATTCATGTGCAGTCCTCGGGCCGTGATGAGGTGACCGGCGCCAACGTGCTGGTGGCCCTGTTCAGTGAGCGGGAGAGTCACGCGGTCTATTTCCTGCAACTCCAGGACATGACCCGGCTTGACGCGGTGAACTTCATCAGCCACGGCATCGCCAAGGCGCCCGGGCGGTCCGCGCAGCGCCCGGTCCAGGGGACGAGCAACAGCCAGCAGCCCGACAACCACCAGGAACAGGAACGCGAGGAAAAGCCCAGCCGGCGCAACCAGGATGCGCTGTCGAACTATTGCGTCAATCTGAACAAGAAGGCGATGGCGGGCAAAATCGACCCGCTGATCGGCCGCGACCTGGAAATCGAGCGGACCATCCAGATCCTTTGCCGCCGGACCAAGAACAATCCGCTCTATGTCGGTGATCCCGGCGTCGGCAAGACGGCGATCGCCGAGGGTCTGGCCAAGCGCATCGTCGAGGGCGACGTGCCGGAAGTGCTCGCCAAATCCACCATCTTTGCACTGGACATGGGGGCGCTGCTGGCCGGCACCCGCTACCGCGGCGATTTCGAGGAACGGTTGAAAGCTGTCGTGAATGAACTGGAAAGCCAGACCGGCGCCATCCTGTTCATCGACGAAATCCACACCGTGATCGGGGCCGGGGCGACCAGCGGTGGCGCCATGGATGCGTCCAACCTGCTGAAACCGGCGCTGGCCTCGGGCAACCTGCGCTGCATCGGCAGCACCACCTACAAGGAATTCCGCAATTATTTCGAGAAGGACCGCGCGCTGGTCCGGCGTTTCCAGAAGATCGACGTGAACGAGCCGTCGCTGGAAGACAGCGTCAAGATCCTGCGCGGCCTCAAGCTGAACTACGAGAAGCACCACAAGGTCCGCTACACGGATGAGGCGATCCGCGCCGCGGTCGAGCTTTCGGCGAAATACATCAACGACCGCAAGCTGCCCGACAAAGCGATCGACGTCATCGACGAGGTCGGCGCCTCCCGCATGCTGCTGCCGGAACACAAGCGGCGGAAGACGATAACGTTGCGCGACGTGGAGGAAATGGTTGCGAAGATCGCGCGTATCCCCCCGAAATCGGTTTCCGCCGACGACAAGGAAACCCTGCGCAACCTGGAACGCGATCTGAAATCGATGGTGTTCGGCCAGGACAAGGCGATCGACGCGCTGGCCGCCGCGATCAAGCTGGCACGCGCCGGGCTGCGGGAGCCGGAGAAGCCGATCGGCAACTACCTATTCTCTGGCCCGACCGGCGTCGGTAAGACCGAGGTGGCGCGCCAGTTGGCCGCCACGATGGGGATCGAGCTGATCCGCTTCGACATGTCGGAATACATGGAACGGCACAGCGTATCCCGCCTGATCGGCGCGCCGCCCGGCTATGTCGGTTTCGATCAGGGCGGCCTGCTGACCGATGCGATCGACCAGCATCCGCACGCCGTGCTGCTGCTGGATGAGATCGAGAAGGCCCATCCCGATCTGTTCAACATCCTGTTGCAGGTAATGGACCATGGGAAACTGACCGATCACAACGGCAAGACGGTCGATTTCCGCAACGTGATCCTGATCATGACGACCAATGCGGGCGCCTCCGACCTGGCGAAGGAAGCGATCGGCTTCGGCCGCGAAGGCCGAGCGGGCGAGGATGAAGACGCGATCAAGCGGCTGTTCACGCCGGAGTTCCGCAACCGGCTGGATGCGACTGTGACCTTTGCCGGCCTGACGCCGGAGATCGTCGGCCGCGTGGTCGAAAAGTTCGTCATGCAGTTAGAAGCCCAGCTCGCGGACCGGAACGTGACGATCGAGCTGTCCTCCGCCGCCAAGGAGTGGCTGGCCGAACGCGGCTACGACAAGCTCTACGGCGCTCGTCCCTTGGCCCGGGTCATCCAGGAGCACATCAAGAAGGCGCTCGCCGAGGAACTGCTGTTCGGCAAGCTGGTCAAAGGTGGCTCGGTCAAGGTCACGCTGAAGGAGGACAGACTCGACTTCGACATCGTCGAAGCCGCGCTTCCGGCCCTGCCGAAGCCCGACCCTGACGATGACGGCGGCGCGGACCGTGAGCAGGAGATCGAGGCTTAGGGTGACGTGAGCGCGTGATTGCAATCACGCGCTCGCCGCGGGCCCTACCTGGATGACCGGAGGCAGCGCGGCATGACCTCGGCCGCGAAGCGGCGCATCTCAGCCTCGAACGGCTGAAATTGCAGCATGAAGGTCTCAATGCCCAGTTCGTTGAACTGGCGGATGCGCGTGGCGACCGTGTCGTAGCTGCCGACCAGCCCCGCCGCCGTGCCCCCATTGCTGCCGACCCGCGGCGTTCGCGCCATCGTCTGCGCCATCACCGAATTGGGGTCCGTGTTCGCCCGTTGCACGACGCGGATCGCCGCGTCCTTTTGGGCCAGCTCAAAGAGGTGCGCCAAGACCGCCTCTGCCTCCGCGTCGGTCTCGCGGGCGATCACGAAGGCCGAAAGGCCGAATCGGAGGGGGTCGCCCGCGCGAGGACGGGTGGCGACATCGGCGATTAGCGCCCGCACATCCGCCGGCGGCTGGCCGTTAATGAACCAGACATCGCCATGGTCCGCGACCAGTGCGCGCGCCGGTACAGATTCGCCGCCGACATAGATGCGCGGGCGCGTCCGGTACGTATCCGCCGGGCGGAGCATGTAGTCCTCAACCTTGAAGTACCGGCCGGCAAAGGTTACGGCCTCCCCGCGCATCAGCGGCTCCGCCACCGAAATCCATTCGCGGCCATAGGCATAGCGCTCGTCGTGTTCGGCGAATCCGATGCCGGCCTTTTCTAGCTCCGGCCGGTTCCAGGCATTCACCAGGTTGATGGCAAACCGGCCGCGGCTGATGGCCTCGATCTGCAAGGCCATCTTCGCCAGCACAACCGGGTGGTACAGGTATGGCTTGATCGCAGTGATGATCTCGATCCGCTCGGTCACGGCAGCCAGTGCCGCGGACGAGGTCCAGGCCTCAAGCTGATCCTGCGGCGCATGGTGCGGGTTGATCGTGTGCTGCGCCACCAGCGTGCTGTGAAATCCCAGCCGTTCGGCCTCCAGCACCAGCGCGCGATTGCGCTCCCACGACGCATCGTAGGGCTCGTCTGGGTCCTGCAAGGCGGCTCGGCTGCCGTGCACCAGCGCCCATATGCCAAAGCGCATCGGCGGCATGGACTGCCCTCCGTCAGGCGCGACTCTGCCGCGGCAGACGGGTCCGCCGGGTCATCGCGATCCGGCAGCAAGCTTGCTATAAGCCGCGCAACATGACCACAACCCAGTTCATGCCGAACGGCACGATTCACCTGCACCGCCACGACCTGCCCGAGACGCTGTCTTTGGGCGCGGTGGTGGCTGTGGACACCGAAACCATGGGGCTGAACCCGCATCGGGACCGGCTTTGCCTGGTTCAGCTTTCCTCCGGCGACGGCCACGCCCATCTGGTGCAACTGATCCCGCCCCGCCTGGGCGGCCACGGCTCCGACTGCCCGAACCTGAAACGCCTCCTGGAAGACCCGAACGTCGTCAAACTCATGCACTTTGCCCGGTTCGACGTGGCGGTGCTGCAGGAAAGCCTTGGCATCACCGTCTCCCCGGTGCGCTGCACGAAGATTGCCGCCAAGCTGGTCCGCACCTTTACGGACCGGCACGGGCTGAAGGACCTGTGCAAGGAACTCCTGGGCATCGATCTTTCCAAGCAGCAGCAGACTTCGGACTGGGGGGCGCCGGAACTCAGCGCGGAGCAGCTTGCCTACGCCGCATCCGACGTGCTGCACCTGCACGCGCTATGGTCGAAGCTGGAGGCCCTGCTGCGGCGGGAGGACCGCCTGGAACTGGCCGAAGCCTGCTTCGCCTTCCTGCCGACCCGCGGCAGGCTGGACGTGCTCGGATTCGATGAACCGGACATCTTCGCGCATCGCAGCGCCTGAGCAGAAACGTATTCGGCGGCCCCGCGCGTCGGAGAGAAGCCGAAATAATTGAGAATCCTGCGTTAGTTGCGGGTTCATCACGGTCGGCGTAACGTTTTGATAAGCTTCCCCCGGTTGACCCTGGGCATCGCGCAGGCTCATAGAAACCGTGACTGCCCGGCTCGGGCCTTATCAGGGATACCGCCTCGTCTTGAGTCACGCAGCCTCCCAGCCCGACGAACCCGTGCCCGCGCGTGCGGACCTCGACGTCGCGCGCCGCGTGCTCACGACCGAGGCCAACGGCCTGCGGTCGCTGGCCGCCGGCCTCGACGACACTTTCGGAAGGGCGGTCGCGCTGCTGGCAGCGGTCACCGGGCGGATCGTCGTGTCGGGAATGGGCAAGTCGGGACACGTCGCCCACAAGGTGGCGGCGACCCTGGCATCGACCGGGACGCCCGCCCTGTTTGTCCATCCGGCGGAAGCGTCGCATGGCGACCTGGGCATGATCGTCCAGGGGGACGCGGTCCTGGCGCTGTCCAATTCCGGGGAAACGGTCGAGCTTGCCGACCTTGTCGCACATACGCGGCGCTTCGCGCTGCCTCTCGTGGCGATAACCGCCTACGCAGGATCCTCACTGGCCGAAGCCGCGGACGTGGCGCTGCTGCTGCCCAGGACAGCCGAGGCCTGTCCAATGGGCCTGGCGCCCACCACATCCACCACCATGCAGATGGCACTTGGCGATGCGCTGGCGGTCGCGCTGCTGACCAGGCGCGGCTTCACGGCGACCGATTTCGGCCGGTTCCACCCCGGCGGGCGTCTTGGCGCGCGCCTGCGCCGGGTCCGCGAGCTGATGCATACCGGCGGAGCGATGCCGCTGGCCCAGGCCCACCTGCCGATGGATCGCGCGCTGCTGCTGATGACCGAGAAGCGCTTCGGATGCCTCGGCGTGGTCGACGACCAGGGCCGCATCGTCGGCATCCTTACCGATGGCGATCTGCGGCGGGCGATGGGTCCTAATCTGCTGTCCTGTCAGGTGGGCGAGATCATGACCAGCATGCCCCGGACGATCGGTCCGGAAGCGCTCGCGGTCGAGGCACTCCACACGATGAATGCGCCGGAGCGGCCGATCACCGCGCTGTTCGTCGTGACCGCGTCCAACGTCCCGGTCGGCATCCTGCACATTCATGACCTGCTGCGCGCGGGGCTTGCATGAGTTCGCGGCACGCCTCGGCCGGCCTGGCCGACCGGCGGGAAACCCCAGGCCGCACCGGGGCCTACCTGCTCGCCGCGACAGCCGCACGCATCCGCATGCCGCCGACCGCCGGACGCATAGCGCGCCGGCGGTGGCTCATCACCTGCACGAAATGGCTCCTTCCTGCCGCGGCATTGGCCCTGCTGGGGACCATCGCCCTGTGGCCGGAGCTGGATCACACCGCCGACCAGGCGCGCTTTGCCATTCGCAACCTCAGCGGAACGGTTGATGGCGGCCGGCTGATCGACGCGCGCTACCACGGCGTGGACGAGAAAGGCCGGCCATACACACTGACCGCGGCCACCGCGCATCAGGTCGCGCCCGAGCGGATCGATCTGACCATGCCCAACGGGGACATGACGCTGCAGAACGGCACCTGGGTCATGCTCAAAGCAAAGCGCGGCACCTTCATCCAGCACGCCAACCAGCTCGACCTGACGGACGACGTGACGCTCTATCGCGATGACGGCACGACGCTGACCACCGCCAGCGCGGCGATCGACATGCGCGGCGGGGCCGCCGCCGGGTCGGAACCGGTGCATGTCGAAGGCCCGTTCGGCATCCTGGATGCGCAGGGCTTCACCGTGCTGGACAAGGGCGCGACGATCCAGTTCACCGGCCCGGCGCATGTCACGCTGAACAGCGCCTCCCAATGAGCCTGCGGCGTCTCCTGGCCGGCCCCGGGGCCTTGCGCCGCGGCCCGATGGCAGGCGCCCCAATGGCAGGCGTTCTTGCGCTGGCCTGCGTGTTGACCGCCGGACTTCCCGCCAAGGGTCACGCGCAGCAATTGGATCTGTCGCATGGCGGGCCGATCCAGATCACCGCCAGCAACGGCATCGAATGGCGCCAGGCCGAACAGGAAATCATCGCGAGCGGCGATGCCAGGGCGGTGCGGGCCGGCGTTACCGTCACGGCGGACCGGCTGATCGCCTGGTACCGGAAGAAGAAGGGGGAGACCGCCGCTGCCTCTCCGCAGGTCGGCCTTGCGGCGGATACCGACACCTCCGGTGACGAAATCTACCGCCTCCGCGCGGAAGGGAATGTCCACATCTACACCAAGACAGACCAGGCATGGGGCGACCGGGCGACCTACGACATCGACACCGCTGTCCTGGTGATGACCGGCCATGCCCTGAAGCTGACCACGCCGAACGACATCCTGACGGCGCGCAATGCGCTGGAATACTGGTCGCAGAAGCACATGGCCGTCGCCCGCGGCGACGCGGTGGTACTGACCCATGACGGCCGCCGCCTCGCGGCCGATACGTTGGTGGCCTACACCACCGACAATCCGCCACCCGCCGGCGCCGCCAGTCCGGCCGCGGCGCACACCGAGGCCGACGATCCCATCGCCTCGTCGGGGAAGCTTGAGAGGGTCGAGGCGTTCGGCAATGTGTCGATCCGCACCGCCACCGACACCGTCACCGGCGATCGCGGGGTCTATGTGCCTGCGACTGGCATGGCCCGTATTGGCGGCGGGGTGCGGATCACCCGGGGTGAGAACCAGTTGAATGGGGCAGAAGCGATCGTGGATATGAAGTCTGGCGTTGCGCGCCTGGTGGCCGGAACCAGCGGCCGTGTCCAGGGTCTTGTCGTGCCCAACGACCAGACGAGCCAGCAATTGTCTGCCGACCCGCTGGCTGATCAGGCGAAGGGCCCCCGCCGATGAAGGAATTGATTGATCCCGCCGGACCTGCGGGCGGGCCGGCCGGGTCCGCCGGCCGATCCGCCGCAGCGAAGCCTGGGGCGGAGCTCAAACTGGTCCCGGGCGGCGCCGGCCTGGCGGCACGCGCCGTGGGCAAGACCTACAAACGGCGCCCGGTGGTCCGCAATGTCTCCGTCACCCTCCGCCGCGGCGAGGCCGTCGGCCTGCTCGGCCCCAACGGCGCGGGAAAGACCACGACGTTCTATATGATTGTCGGCCTGGTGAAGCCCGATACCGGCACGATCATGCTGGATGGCGCCGACATCACCACCCTGCCGATGTACCGGCGGGCGCGCCTCGGCATCGGCTACCTGCCTCAGGAAGCCAGCGTCTTCCGCGGCCTCAATGTCGAGCAGAACGTCATGGCCGCCCTGGAAGTGGTGGAGCCGGACCGCGACACCCGCCGGATGATGCTGGACGAATTGCTGGCCGAGTTCGGCATCGGCCACCTCCGCCGGACCCCTGCCCTGGCCTTGTCGGGCGGTGAACGGCGCCGGGTGGAGATCGCCCGTGCGCTCGCCACCCAACCCTCCTACATCCTGCTGGACGAGCCGCTTGCCGGCATCGACCCCATCGCGGTCAGCGAGATCCGCGATCTGGTCGGCCATCTGAAGGACCGCGGCATCGGCGTGCTGATCACCGACCATAACGTGCGGGAAACCTTGGAGATTATCGATCGCGCCTACATCATGCACGACGGCCAGGTGCTGATGGAGGGCCGCCCGCAGGAAGTTGTGGCGCATGAGGATGTTCGCCGCGTTTACCTGGGCGAAAGATTCAGCCTGTAGATTGGGCACGCCACCGCCCACCAATCCGGCACACAACCACCGGCCGCCTGAAGCCCTGGCCCCTCCTGGGGTAACCGGACCGCTGGGATTGTCCCCGATTGGCTGATACCGGGTTGGTTTGTCGGTCGCGCCCTGTCATCCGGGCTTGCCTGGCTGGCCTCGTCCCCCTGGCTTTCCCTTGTTGGCGCCGCCAAGCCTCGGCGAAATTTACCTGCGCACGTGCCACGTGAAGGCGTTCACGGCAGCCGGCCGCCTAGCTAGCACGATTTTTGCATGCAAATCTGAACGAAATGGTTGACCATCGAACCAACGGGCCGATAATCGCCGCATGGCGATAGCCCCGCGTCTCGATTTCCGCCAAAGCCAGACCCTGGTCATGACGCCGCAACTGCGTCAGGCCATCAAGCTGTTGCAATTCAACAATGTCGAGGTCGCCTCTTTCGTCGAGGAGGAGCTGGAACGGAACCCGCTGCTGGAGCGGGATGAAACACCGGACTTTCCCACCGGAGAGCGCGCGGCCCCGGACCAGATACCCGTTCGTTCGGAGACCGCACGCGACGCTGCCGACGCGGCGGTAACAGAAATCCTGCCCAGTGAGGCCGCTGCCCCGCTGGACGCGGATCACGGGGAAACCTTCGATCCCGGCGGTCCCGGGGATGGGTTCACCGCGCAAGGAGCGTTCGACGGGCGCGGCGGCAACCGGAATTTCGAGTCGGACGAACGTGGGATCGACGACCTCGCGGACGGGCGCGCCACGTTGCGGGAGCATCTGGGGGAGCAGCTACGGCTGGGCTTCTCCGACCCGGTCGATCGGATGATCGGCGCGCACCTCATTGCCCTGCTTTGCCCGGCCGGGCGCCTCACCGCCGAACCATCCGCCATCGCCGCCGCAATGGGCCTGCCGCTGGAACGGGTGGAAACCGTCCGCGCCCGGATGATGCGCTTCGATCCGACCGGGTTGTTCGCGCGCGACCTCAAGGAATGTCTTGCGGTCCAGCTCGCGGAAAAGAACCGGCTCGACCCGGCGATGCGGGCACTGCTCGACAATCTCGACCTGCTGGCCAGGCGGGATACCCGCCGGCTGATGGCGCTCTGCGGTGTGGACGCCGAAGACCTTGCGGAGATGATTGCCGAGGTCCGCGCGCTCGATCCGAAACCGGGTGCGACATACGATTCGGTTCCGGTGCATGTGGTGGTGCCGGACCTCTTGATGCGGCCGGCGCCGGACGACACCTGGATCATCGAGCTGAACCCCGAGACGATGCCGAAGGTGCTGGTGAATGACCGCTTCTATGCCCGCGTGGCCCCACGGGCCCGCAAGGAAGAGCGGGTGTTTCTCGCCGAACGGCTTGCCACCGCCAACTGGCTGGTGCGTTCCCTTCAGCAGAGGGCGCAGACCATCCTGAAGGTCGCGGCGGAAATCATTCGCCAGCAGGATGGCTTCCTGCGTCATGGCGTTGTGCATCTACGGCCGCTGATCCTGCGCGACATCGCCGAGGCTGTGGAACTGCACGAAAGCACGGTAAGCCGGGTTACGTCGAACAAGTACATCGCCACGCCGCGAGGAACGTACGAACTGAAATACTTCTTCACCACCGCCCTGCACGGCACCAACGGGAACGACACGCACAGTGCCGAAGCGGTGCGCCACCGCATCCGCAGCCTGATCGATGCCGAACCGGCGGAGAGCATTCTGTCGGATGACGCAATCGTTGTGGTCCTGCGTAGAGAAGGCGTGGACATTGCGCGGCGGACCGTGGCCAAATACCGGGAGGCGCTTCGCATCCCCAGTTCGGTGCAGCGCCGGCGGGACAAGGCGGTGCTTGCCTAGAGCGTGGCCGTCGCGGGCGTAATTGCCAGGGACCCAGCCATGCTCGGAGACAAGAGCGCGCCGTGCCGTGATCGGATCGGCTTGAGCCGATAGCGGTAAGGCGCCCGCCGCCCTCATCCCGCTCCCTTATTTTGGGAGAGGCACATGCAGATCACCGTCTCCGGCAAACAGGTCGACCTTTCCGACGCATTGCGCACGCGCGTCTCGTCGCACCTGGACATGGTAGCCAGCAAATATTTCGATCATGCGCTGGAAGTGCAGGTCACGTTCAGCCGAGCCCGGAGCTTCTTCCTGTGCGATATCAATCTTCACGCCGGACGGGGCCTGCGCCTTAGAGGCGAAGGCGAAGCCGCTGACGCCCATACGGCCTTCGATGACGCGGCGGAGCACATCGCCAAGCGATTGCGGCGCTACCGCCGCCGGGTCAATGAGCACGCGCGCGACCTCGCGAACCGAACCAGGCCGGAAGCGGCACGGCAATACATCCTGCGTCAGGAGATGGACGGCGAGGAAGGCGACCTCGACGGCCACAATCTGACCGACGGCGTGCATGCGGCGGTGATTGCGGAGAGCCAGACAGAGATAAACTTTCTCTCTGTCGGTGAGGCGGTCATGCGCATGGATCTGGCGGACCAGCAGGTGCTGATGTTCCGCAACACCGCCACGAACCAACTCAATGTCATTTACCGGCGCCCGGACGGCAATATCGGCTGGATCGATCCCGGCCAGTCATAAGCGGTCTCGGAGCGTGATCGCTTGAGGCCAAAGGCCGGAAGGCGTGAATCACGCTCCCGCGCAAAGACCGAGAGCGTGATCGCTTGAGGCCAAAGGCCGGAAGGCATGATCACCCCCTCGCCGGCACGGCGTGGGCGTCTGCCCGCGCCGTTCCGGCTGCTGCGACAACCGAGGCCTCAATGGACCGACACCGGTTGCATCTCGTGCTGCAGGATCGCCGCGATCGCGACTTCCCGGTCGCCTGCCACCGCCATCGGCGTTCCGTCCGCCGCATGGATCGCGAACCCCTGCGATCCGTCGACGACAACCGGCTTGATGTAGGCGATCTGGCTCACGCCCAGCATCGCAAGCTGCTGATCGGAAAGATGGCGGATGTCGATGATGACGCTCTCAGCCACCGGCGTCACCGCTTCTTCGGTCTGATTGGTCTGATTCGGGTTCATAATGCTGTTCTCCTCACAGGCGTCGGCCCATGCGGCACCGGCGCCCTCCGAATGCTCGGCGGCCCCTGGCGGGCGCATCCTGCATCGCCGGGTATGCGGGTCAGGAACCCCCTGGTTCGGCTTCCACCATCGGTCCGTCCACAACGGTCTTGGTGGAGGATCCGTTGGTCTTTATCGCCTGGGCGTGACCGTTCTCATTGATCTTGATGGTCTTGACCCGCGGTTCAGGCTGCGGCCTGACAAGGTCGATATGCAGCAGGCCGTTGTCGAGCCAGGCGCCTTTCACCTCGATCCCTTCCGCGAGCACGAACGCCCGCTGGAACTGGCGCGCGGCGATGCCACGGTGCAAAAAAACACGCCCCTGGCTGTCGTCGTTCTGCCGGCCCCGGATCACCAGTTGGTTGTCCTCCTGGGTGATCTGCAGGTCATCCATGGTGAAGCCCGCAACGGCGAGCGAGATGCGCAGCCCGATCGGGCTGGTCTGCTCGATATTGTAAGGCGGATAGCCGTCGGACGATGTCTTGGAAGCCCGTTCCAGCATCTGTTCGAGATGGTCGAACCCCAGAAACAGCGGCGACGTAAACATTCGGGTGGTCATAGCCCCCTCCTTAGAGCGAAGCGTCTCCCGGAACCCGTATCGGCATCCCGGTCCGACTGTATCTTGGCAGCGCGCTTCAAGGTTGCAAGAGGGTGTCGAAGCGGAACGGCGGCCGGACGCGTCCTCGAGTCATGCAGCATGCGGGCCGCGTCCGGGTGTGCACCCGGACCGGGGCGGCAGCATTCGGTCGCGTCGGCGCCGGCACCACGCGGACCCGTTGATCCAACCCGGCCGGAAAGCTACATGCGCCGTATGACGACCGAAACAGCGGCAGCAGAGGCAGTCGAGTCACTGCCCATCCTGATCGCGCCCCATCCCATATTGAAGGCGCGGGCACGGGCGATCGGGCTAGCGGACGACAGTACCGTGCGCGACCTGATCCCGCGCATGTTCGCCACGATGTACCGCGCGCCCGGCATCGGACTGGCCGCGCCGCAGGTCGGCCACGGTCTGCGCCTTGTCGTGATCGACCTGATGCCGGACGACAAACCCCAGCCCTATACCATGATCAATCCGGAGATCGTCGCCGCCAGCCCGGATCTGGCGACCAGGGAGGAAGGCTGCCTATCGCTGCCGGGCCAGTATGCGGACGTGACCAGACCCGCGAAGGTGGCGATCCGCTACCTGGATGAGGCCGGCGCCCGCCGCCAGGTCGAGGCCGATGGGCTGCTGGCGGCCTGCCTGCAGCATGAGATCGACCACCTGGATGGCGTGCTGTTCGTCGATCACCTTTCCAACCTCAAACGCAACATGATCATGCGCCGCCTGGCGAAAGAGCTGCGCCAGAAGCGGGACGAACAGAAGCGTTAGCCGTCGCGATGCGCCTTGCGTTCATGGGCAGCCCAGATTTTGCGGTTCCCGCGCTGCGTGCGCTGCACGATGCCGGACATGAGATCGCGGCCGTCTATTGCCAGCAACCGCGGCCCGCGGGCCGTGGCCACACTGTTCGCCAGTGTCCGGTTCATCGCGCCGCGCTGGAGCTGGGCATGCCGGTCCTGACGCCGGCGCGGTTGCGCGGCAACGCCGATGCCCAGGCGGCTTTCGCGCAGCTCGATCTGGATGCTGCCGTCGTGGCGGCATACGGCCTGATCCTGCCGCAGGCCATGCTGCAGGCACCGCGGCGCGGCTGCCTGAACATCCATGCCAGCCTGTTGCCGCGATGGCGCGGCGCGGCGCCGATCCAGGCGGCGATCATGGCGAGCGATGCCGAGACCGGAATCACCATCATGCAGATGGACGCCGGTCTCGACACCGGACCGATGCTGTTGCGGCAATCCGTGCCGATCACGCATGCCACAACCACCGCCCTTCTGCACGACACGCTGGCCGGCCTCGGCGCGCGCCTGATCCTGCGTGCGCTGGCCGAACCGGCTTCGCCCGTCCCGCAGCCCGAGGACGGCGCCACCTACGCCCCGAAGCTCACCCGCGACGACGGGCGGATCGACTGGCAGCGCGACGCGGCGACGATCGAACGGCAGGTGCGCGCCTACGATCCGTGGCCTGGCACGTTCACCCTGCTGGATGGCGTGCCCCTCAAAGTGCTCGCCGCCGCGACCGCAACCGGCGCTGGTGCACCCGGCACCGTCCTTGATGATGCACTGACGATTGCCTGCGGCGACGGGGCACTGCGCCTGACCCGGGTGCAGTTGCCCGGGCGCGCCGCCATGGACACGGATGCATTTCTGCGCGGCCGCAAAGTGCGGGCCGGAACGATGCTGGGCCGATGACAGTACCCGACACGACCCGCTGGGCGTTGCTGATGGAGTATGACGGAACGCCGTTCGTCGGCTGGCAGCGCCAGGACAGTGGACTGTCCGTGCAGCAGGTGCTGGAGGCCGCCGCGGCGCGGCTGAATCGCAATGTCCCTGTCGCAAGCGTCGTCGCCGGGCGCACGGATTCGGGCGTGCACGCCGCCGGCCAGGTCGCGCAGATCGATCTTCCCTCCGCCTTCACTGCCGTCAGGGTTCGGGACGCGCTGAACTTCCACATGAAGCCGCATCCGGTGATCATCCGTCAGGCGGTCCCCGCGCCGGACGGATGGAACGCGCGGTTCAGCGCGGTCAGCAGGCTGTACCGCTACCGGATCCTGAACCGGCGGGCGCGCCCTGCCCTGCTGGCCAACCGGGTGTGGCACGTCGCGGCACCACTCGACACAAGCGCCATGCACAGCGCCGCCCGCCACCTGCTCGGCCGGCACGACTTCACCTCCTTCCGGGCGGCGGCGTGCCAGGCAAAGTCGCCCTTGCGCACGCTGGACCGGTTGGACGTGACGCGCGACGGGGACGTGATCGAGATCGTGGCGCAGGCGCGCAGCTTTCTTCACCACCAGGTCCGCAACATGGCCGGCACACTGCGGCTGGTCGGGGACGCGACCTGGCACCCCGATCGAATGGCGGTGGCGCTTGCCGCAAGAAACCGCTCTGCCGCTGGACCGACCGCGCCGGCGGCCGGGCTGTGTCTGATGGAAGTGCGCTACGGCACAGATCTGTTCGACTGAACCCGGCGGATCAAAGCCCGCCCAGCGACACGGCGATTGCCGCCAGGAACAATCCGATCGTCTCGTCGAGCAGGACGAGACCGCCGGCCGTGACGCCGCCCACGTCGAGTGCCACGCGCGTCGCATACCATTCAAGCCAGAGCGCCCAGCCGAGGGTGA
>DATNEJ010000531.1:0-8841 GCA_035606775.1 Acetobacteraceae bacterium
TGGCACCTGTTTCTGGTGGGGCAGGGATGGGCCGACGATCTGGCGGCCGCTGCGTCGCGCGCCGCGGAGCTTGCCGAACGGGCGGTGATGCTTGATCCGGGCGATGCGCGCGCGGTGACGCTTGCCGGCCATGTACGCGGCTTTCTCGGCAAACACGCCGCGGAGGCGTCGGTCCTGCATGACCGGGCCATCGCGCTCAATCCGAATCTGGCGATCGCCTGGTGCTTCTCCGGCCTTGCCCAAAGCTACATGGGGAATCATGACGAGGCCAGGCGGCGGATCACAAAGGCGATCCAGTTATCGCCGTCCGATCCGCACCTGTTCTTCTTCAACATGGCGCTCATCATGCCGTTTCTGCTGAAACGGGAGTACGCCGCCGCGGCCGAGGCAGGGAGGCGTGCCATCGAACTTAATCGCTGGTTCTCATCCTCATTCAAGGGCCACCTGTCCGCACTCGGTCACCTGGGCAGCCGTACCGAGGCCGCGGAGGTGCTGGAGCACCTGCTGAAGCTGGAGCCGCACCTGACAGTCAGGAGTGCGGTCGCCCGCTCGCCGATCGGCTGCCCGGAGGACCTTGCATGCTATGCCGAGGGGCTGCGGCGTGCCGGGTTGCCCGAAGGACATTGAATGAGGGGTATTGATTTCGGATGCCGAGGTGGACGACGGCGACGGAAAAATTCAACGCGTGCGCTTATGGGGCATTGATCTTGGATTGAATGCCACGGCACAGTCCGCCGGTACCGCGGGATGGTCCGCGCAATAACGATGGGAGACGCCGGCATGATGCGATTTCGTTGGTCAGTGCTGCTGACGCTGGTCGCAGGCCTGTCACTTTTGGATGGATCGGGGCATCCGGCGGCCGCGCAGGGATCGGGGTCGGCGACGCTCGATGCGGCACGCGCGCGGGGGAACGTGCTGTGCGGCATCTCGGGACAGGTGCCCGGATTTTCCCTTCCCGACAGCCAGGGCGTCATGCGCGGGCTTGATGCGGACACCTGCCGCGCCGTGACCACGGCCGCACTCGGGGATGCGAACAAGGTCAAGTTCGTGACTACGACGACACAGAATCGCTTCACCGCCCTGCAATCGGGGGAGGTCGATCTGCTGTCGCGCAGCACAACCTGGACCTTGGGACGGGAAGCCAATCTTGGGCTGATGTTCGCCTGGGTGAACTACTATGACGGAACCGGATTTCTGGTGAAAACGTCCTCCGGCGTGAAGTCGGCGAAGGAGATGGATGGCGCGACGATCTGCGTTCAGCCGGGAACCAGCACCGAACTGGCGATCGAGGACTACTACCGGCTGCACAACATGAAGTTCACGCCCATCCTGATCCAGGACCTGTCAGAAATTCAGGGTGCCTTCCTGTCGGGACGCTGCGATGCCTATTCCACGGATGCGTCGGCACTGGCGACATTCCGCTTCAGCCAGGGAGCGAAGGCCGAGGATCTGGTCCTGCTGCCGGAAATCATCAGCAAGGAGCCGCTGGGCGCGATGGTGCGCAAGGGCGACGACAAGTGGTTCGACGTCGTCCGCTGGACCTTCATCGCGATGATCACCGCTGAAGAAAAGGGCATCACCAAGGCCAACGTCGACACCTTCCTCAACAGCACGGACCCCGACATCCGCCGTCTCCTCGGCGTCGAAGGCGACATGGGCAAGGCGCTCGGCCTGGACAACAAATGGGCCTACAACGTCATCAAGCAGGTCGGCAATTTCGGCGAAATGTGGGACCGGAACATCACGCCGATGGGCGTGCCGCGCGGCATCAACAACATCTGGACCAAGGGCGGACTGCAATACGCACCGCCCATCCGCTGACGGTCATTTGCTGAGCGAGAAGCCTGTGCCATCCGCGAATGCGATGGCACAGGCCGCAATGCCCGCGGAAATGCCGGTTGATCTGCGGTATCAACCCGTCGCAGTGTTGCCCGGCTCTGGTTTTGGCACCGGTGTCTCGACTGAGCGATCCGGTCGGCCGTCTTCCCGGCGGGCGGCCCTGTGCGCCGCCGCCGGTTTCGCCGCCTGTCGATGATAAGGGAATCGGGCGGCCGGATACAGGAACCTGCAAAAAGGGGAGGCTACGACCCGATGTCCGATGCCGTCGCTGATCCCAGAACCGCCGGCGCGCGGCTCGCGCCGAAACGCAGGCTGCGCCTGTCCTGGTCGGACCCGATATTCCGCTCGATCGTCTGGCAGGTGATCATCGTCGGGCTGGTCGTCGCCGTCGCCTGGTACCTGATCGGCAACACGAACCGCAACCTCGCGGCACGTCACATTGCCACCGGCTTCGCTTTCCTGGACCGGGTCGCCGGCATTCCGATCGGTGAATCGCTGCTGCCGTACAATCCGGCGGTCAGCACATACGGGCGAGCGCTGCTGATCGGCATTCTGAACACGCTGGAGGTCTCCGCGATCGGCGTGGTGCTGGCGACCATCCTTGGCACCCTGATCGGCATCGGGCGCCTGTCCGCCAACTGGCTTCTGGCGCGCCTGACCGCGTTCTATGTCGAGACGGTACGCGACATTCCACTGCTGCTGCAGTTGCTGTTCTGGTACACGATCCTGCAGGGCCTTCCCGGCCCGCGCCAGGCGCTTCACCTCAGCCATATCGCGTTCCTGTCGAACCGGGGCTTGAAGCTGCCGGAGCTGATATGGCACCCGGCGCACACCGGCGCGGTTATCGCGTTCATCGTCGGCGCGATTGGCACGCGGCTCTGGGTCCTTCGCGCGCGTGTTCGTCAGGATGCGACCGGCGCCCGCCCCGCGACATGGCCGGTTGCGCTCGCCTTGCTCGTCGGCCTGCCGTTGGTCGTGTGGGCAGCGATGGGCGCGCCGTTCCAGTGGGACCTGCCGGCCATGCGCGGCTTCAATTTCCGCGGCGGCGGAACGGTCAGTCCTGAGTTCTTTGCGCTGCTGCTGGGACTGGTGGTCTATACGGCTGCCTATATCGCCGAAATAGTCCGCTCCGGCATCCAGGCAGTGCCGCTGGGCCAATGGGAGGCCGGAACGGCGCTTGGCCTGGGGCGTGGTCCTATTCTCCGCCGGATCGTGCTGCCGCAGGCCCTGCGGGTCATCATTCCGCCGATGACCAGCCAGTATCTCAATCTGACCAAGAACAGCTCCCTGGCCGTGGCGATCGGATTTCAGGACGTCGTGTCGCTGGCCAACACGACGCTGAATCAGACCGGGCAGGCGATCGAAGGGATCGCCTATATCATGGCGGTCTACTTGACTATCAGCCTGTCGATCAGCCTGTTCATGAACTGGTACAACGCGCGCATCGCGCTGGTGGAGCGCTGATCGATGGGCGACACAGCAGTAACCGTCGGCACGATCGAGCCTGTTGCGCGGTCCAGGCCGCCGCCAGGGATCGTCGGCCCGTGGGCCTGGGCGCGTGCGAACCTGTTCAACTCGTGGCTGTCCACAGCGATCACACTGGCCCTGGTCTATATCATTCTGCGCCTGGCGGTCAGCCTGGTGGACTGGGCGTTCGTTCATGCGATCTGGCATGTTCCTTACAGCGACAAGGGTGTGCCGGACACGTCTTCATGCCAGCGGGCGAAAGGCATCGGTGCCTGCTGGGCGGTGATCGCCGACAAGTACCGGCTGATTCTGTTCGGACGCTACCCCTACGACGAGCAATGGCGTCCGGCGATCTGCGTGGCGTTGTTCATCGGGCTTTATGTCGTCTCCGCGATGCGTCGCTTCTGGCGCAAGGAGCTGGTTCTGATCTGGATCGGCACGCTCACCGTCATCGGTGTGCTGATGTGGGGTGGCGTGTTCGGCCTGACCCCGGTGTCGGAAGACTATTGGGGCGGCCTGCCGATCACCCTGATCCTGGCGACCTTCGGGCTGGCATTCGCCTTTCCGCTTGCCATTCTGGTTGCGCTGGGACGCCGGTCGACCAGCATGCCGGCGGTGCGGATGCTCTGCGTCCTGTATGTGGAGCTTATTCGCGGCGTTCCACTGATCAGCGTACTTTTCATGGCGAGCGTGATGTTCCCGCTGTTCATGCCGGCGGGGGTGAATATCGACAAGCTGCTGCGGGCGCAGATCGCCTTCATCCTGTTCGCCGGTGCCTACCTGGCCGAGGTTGTCCGCGGCGGCCTGCAGGCCCTGCCGAAGGGCCAGGCAGAGGCCGGGGAGGCACTAGGCCTTACTTACTGGCAGAAGACCGGGCTGATCATCCTGCCGCAGGCCTTGCGGCTGGTGATCCCGCCGCTGGTCAACACCTTCATCGGCTTCTTTAAGGACACAAGCCTCGTCCTGATCATCGGCCTGTTCGACCTGCTGACGATGGGCAAGGTCGCGCTGAGCGACCCGCCGTGGCTGAGTTTCGCCACCGAGGTCTATATCGCGCTGGCGATCGTCTACACCGCATTCTGCTTTGCCATGTCGAAATACAGCCGTGGGCTGGAGCGCGAGCTTGGTCGCGCGCACAGGCGCTGAGGGGACGGATACAATGAGCCAGGTCGCATCGCCCGTTCTCGAAGGTCCGTCGGCGATCACCCTCGACAAGGTGAACAAGTGGTACGGCACGCTGCATGTGCTGCGCGACATATCGATGACCGTCGCCGCGAGGGAGCGTGTGGTGGTCTGCGGCCCATCCGGTTCCGGCAAATCGACCATGATCCGCTGCATCAACCGGCTGGAAATCCATCAGGAAGGCCGCATCATCGTCGATGGCACGGAGCTGACGGACGATCTGCGCTCCCTGGACACGATCCGGCGCGAGGTCGGGATGGTGTTCCAGTCCTTCAACCTGTTTCCCCATTTAACGATCCTGGAGAACTGCACGCTGGCGCCGATCTGGGTCCGCAAGATGCCGAAGGCGGAAGCCGAGGAACTGGCGATGTCCTATCTCAGCCGGGTGAAGATCCCGGAGCAGGCGCGGAAATATCCGGGACAGCTATCGGGTGGGCAGCAGCAGCGAGTGGCGATCGCACGTGCGCTGTGCATGAAGCCGAAGATCATGCTGTTCGATGAGCCGACCTCCGCACTGGATCCCGAGATGATCAAGGAGGTGCTCGACACGATGATCGAACTGGCGGAGTCCGGCATGACGATGGTCTGCGTCACGCATGAAATGGGCTTTGCCCGCCAGGTGGCTCATCGCGTGGTGTTCATGGACCGGGGCGAGATCGTCGAGAGCGGCTCGCCGAAGCGGATGTTCGAGGATCCGCAGACCGATCGGCTGAAGCTTTTCCTGAGCCAGATTCTGCGCGGTCACTGAGCGGGATCGCTGGAGACGTCGATCACGCGACAGGACAAAGAGTTGGAGTATGGGGCAGAGGCCGACGGCTCGATCACACGGCAAGATCGATTTCGATATGCACCCTGCGGGCGGTGAGAGTAGGACGGACCGCACGGCCTTCGCCACGGCTGAGTCGTACGATTCCCGCGTTGCTGAGCCGGTGCAGCGTTCGCTGCACATTCTGCGGCGCGCGGTTCGCCATGACCGCAAGCTCACTGACGGACTGCGGTTCGCGGGTTGCGATCAACCGCAGGAGATCGCGGTTTCGTGCCGAAAGCAACTTGGCTCCTGCTTCGAGCGAGGTGAACTGCACGGCGGTTTCGACATTTGCGGCATCCTCGCGCCTCTCGATCCAGATTCTCGGCTCGCTCGGATCAACCTTCCGCTTGCCACGCGCGACGGCAAGGGTGAAGTCCTGAAACTCCTTAAAGGTTCCGGTCTTCGTGGGCACTGGTTTGCGGCTCATGATACGCCTCTTTCCTTCAATATCCGCTCAACCTCAAGGTAGAAATCGGCCAGCAATTCAGCGGCTCCCCGATACATATAGCCAACAATCTTACGTCGTCCGTAGGTATGCCAGTGATCATATTCTGTCTGCCGACGCATGCCGTGCGCATTGTCGATGCCGTAAATCCGCCGATTGGCGAGGTCGTGCAGCGTCAGGCTATATTTCAGCCCCTGAGGCCGGTGCCGGGTCGCGGCAACGACTCGCGCTTCGATCTTGACCGTGTATCCGGTCATTAATCGAAATTCGTGTCCGTCCAGGCTGATGAGAAAAGCAAGCTCATGGTCAACATCAGCCATATCACATCGTATCAGGATTGGATGATATACTCAAGCCGAAAGCGGTGTGCGGGTTGTCCGACACAAAGGGAGGAAACGGCGGATGCCTCTACCGGGGAGAACCCGGATCGCCCTCGCGCGTCTTGTTGCTCGCCACGAGTTTGATCCGGAGATCGCCGATCCGGACTTGGGCGTCGGCGAGTGGAACGTCGGGTTTTGTCTTCAGGGTCACGATGACTGGCAGTTGCAGAGTCGTTGGATCGATTTTCGCCAGGATCGGCGCTGGGATCGGCACTGTGTAGTGCGTCAGACCGACGTCCCGTGGTCTGCCAAACGGGACGATGGTGCCGATCAGCGTGCCGTCCATGCACCGAAGCTCAAGATGCGAATTGGGGGGCAGAGTTGTCAGAGCCACACCGATTTGGAGCAAGCCAATCTCTCCCGACTGCGGTGCTCGCGGCAGCGGGACACCGACGCGGGTCGGAGCGGTCGTGACTTCCAGGGGCCACGCCCTCACAGCGAGCACGCTGCAAAGGGCGGGTGCGGCCAGGAACATAGGCAGCAGGCGCATCGGGCATCCTAAAGCGTGATCGTCGCAGGCGGAGCCGCCGGAAACGTGAATCACGCGATCAAACGATGCCCTGGAGCCTATTCGGCGCTTCTATCCGCACCGAACAGGCCCCAGGGAGGCGGGCTGCTTCAGACGGCCGCTACCGCACCTTTATCTGGACAGCCCTGACAGTGCCGGCAAGGGGATTGACGTTGGGCGCCAGGGCGGCAGGCGGCGGCAGCGCCGACGCGGTAGCGCCACGGATCGCAACGACGTGGATATTGATACCGTCACCGGGCAACTGGCCGAGGCTGGCGAGACGCGCCAGGGTGGCGCCGATCGGGATCGAGAAGGTCACCGGGCCCCGGTGGTGATGCAGCCCGAAGGGTGTGATGCCGCCGGCGAAATGCGGGTCGGTGGCCGGGGTGCTGATCGTCACATCCGGTGCGTTGACGAAGACCAGGAAATGCACATTCCGGGAATCCGGCGGCGGTGCCAGCGTCACCTGGGCGATCACCTGGCCGGGAGAGGTCGATTGCAGTACCGCTCTGGGCAATGGGATCGAGGATACCGACGGGTTTGCCGCGGTGAGCGTATTGCCCACCCTCGTGGCCGCAAACACCCTGGGAGTGGGCAGGAGGCTCGCCACCAGGGGCTGGCTTGCCGCCTCGCTGCCGGAGGCGGGTTCGTAGGTATAGCCGAGGTCCGGCGTGGCCAGGACATCGCCCGCCTTCATCGTCACCGGCTTGCCTGCCTGGTCGACAAAGAACGCAAACGATTCGTTCCGCCACGCATCCGGGTTCGGCGGCAAGGGATTCAACCCTGCCGCAGTCTGGCGAGCGACCCAGACCGTCCACAGCCGATCGATGTTGCAGTGATGCAGCCAGAAGATCGGATCGATCGGCGACATGAACGCGCCCATGAACCCGTTGATGTCGCCATGGACCTGGTCGTGCGGCTGAGACTCCAACGCGCCCTCGGTTTCGCCGCCGTCGTGCGAGTCGGCTGGTGCGCTGCCGAAATCCTCGAAGTCGCTGATGCCAAGAATCTGCTCGATCGAACGAAGTGCGACAGCCGGCACGGCGTTCTGCAGATCCGGATCCTGCCTGGTCAGCGACCGCGCCTGCGCGCGCGTCGCGAAGCTTTGCAGGACATCGTTCAACAGATCGTCAGCGCTGCCATAGGAGCGCCGTTGCATCCATGCGCGCTGATCCGAATCGAGTCCGCTCCAGAACGCAGTGACTGCATCACCGAATCGTGTCTGAAACGCGTCGGCATCCGCAAGATAGGCGCTGTTGCCGGGATCGAGCACGCCGTCCCACAGCGAATTGGGAATGCGCGGCGTGGCGGTCCAGTCCCAGAAGGGCAGCGCGAAGGCGGCATCGCCGGACAGTTCGCGGCAGATCGCCTCGAGCCGGTAGAGATAGGCGCGGTGCCAGGGCAGGAACCAGAAATTGTGGTGCGGACAATCGATCTGGTGCGTGATCGCCTGGCGGTACCAGTTGCGCGGATCGGTTGGCGGCAGCGCCAGCATCGCGCTTATGGCGCGCTGGTAACTGGCGAGCGTGGCGGCGGGGAAATTCGGACCCGTCACGCTCTGCCTGACCACCGAAGCGGCGCGGGCGGCGCGCGGCAGCAGCGAAGTGGCCGCGGCCGCGGCGCCAAGCGCGAGCGCTGTGCGGCGCCGAAGCCAGACTCCATGCGCATGTTCCTGTTCCATGTGGATTTCCCCCGCCGTCGATTATGACAGATCATTTCAGACGCGGATTGCGGCCTTTGCTCTCTCACTGCCAAATATTGCATATGGATTCAATAAAAAGTGGGATTACCGGGATTCCGCGCGCTTCAATTCTTCCAGCAGCGCCGGCACGCCAATTGCCATGGTGTGAATGCCAAGCACACTGGTCAGGGCGAGCACTTCCATGACCTCCTCAGGCGTTGCGCCCAGCTTGAGGGCATTCTGCATGTGGATGCGGGTGCCGGGCTCGTACAAATGGGTCGTTGCGGCGTCGATCGCGACATAGATCAGCTCGCGGATTTTCGGCTCCAGGCTGCCCATCTTCCAGGGCACCGACGAAAATTCCGCGTAGGCTTCGAAATACTCCGGCGACAGGGCCAACACATTGTCCCAGATCTCCGACCAATATCCGCGGTTGGCGATGAAGTCGGCCTTCAGCCGCTCCTGCCGCGGGGTCAGGGTGCGTTGCGTGGCGGCGGCCGCGTGACCGGTTGCCCGCATCGCATCCAGCAA
>DATNEJ010000541.1:0-3387 GCA_035606775.1 Acetobacteraceae bacterium
TGGGGCGAAGGTGAGGGTGCCGTCCACTTCCAGCGCGGCGGCGTTGTAGGGGGTGGCGAGCACGCCCAGCAGGTTGTTGGTGGGGTTCAGGGTCAGCGACTGCACCATGTCGCTGGCACCGTTCGCGATCGTCACCGTATAACCGTTGGTGCCGACCGGTGCCGCGTCGATGACAACCTCGGCGGTACCGCTGTTCGGGATCGTGGCGGGCCCCCAGTTTGCAGCGGTGTTCCAGTCGCCGGAGGTACCCGTGGTCCACGTGAAGGTTGCCATCTGAAATCCTCTTTGCGTGGAAGGCGCGGCCAGTTCGTCCAGCAGGCGGCAGAGTTCCGGTGCGCGTCCGCAGCAGCGAACCCGGGCAACCGCCGATGGCGGTCGTCACTCCTGTCGAAGTGCAGATCTCTCCCGCTAACTCAACCTCTGGTCGCGAACCGGGCCAGGTCTGTTGAGGACCGGTCGCCCGGGAGCATGGCGAAGGGAGTGTGCCAGAGCGAAATCACAACGGATTGAGACCGATCTTCTTACGTAAGCGTGATCGGTCGGAAGCCGGTTTCGTCTCGAATCACGACGGCGCGCCAACGGGGCGCGTTCGAGATCAAATGACAGTCAGCTGGCTAAGCCTGTTACGTAACTGGGCCTGCAATCACGTGACCGATCCGACGGCCTGCATGATCTGCGCCAGCACAGCAGACGAGATTTTCATCTCCTTGGCCACTTCCGGCTGGTCCGACATCATCCGCTTGCGCTCTTCGGCCAGCACGGCAGCAGGCACATAGACAAGCTTGACACCGTGCTCCTTCAACTCCTGTTCGGCCTTGACCTGCGCCGCAGCGAGATTGGCGCGATAGGTGTCGATATTGGCTGCCCACAAATCCTGCATCAGCGTCTGAAGGTCCGGCGTCAGCTTGCTCCAGAACGTGTTGCTGACAATCGGCACGTAATCGCCGATGCTCTGGTGATCGATCAATCCGAAGCGCAGGCCGGCATCCCACAGTTTCGCACTCGCGACGCTCTCGTTCGTGCTCTGCAATGCATCGAACGTTCCCTGCGACATGGCGAGCGGCACATCCGGCCAGGCTGTCATGTTCGGCAGGCCACCGAAGAACCTGGCGCGCCAGGGCTGCGCGAAGCCGCCGGAGTTGCGGATTTTGAGTCCCTTCAGGTCATCCAGCGAATTGAGCGGTTTGCGCGTGCTGTACCAGTTGGTGAAGCCAAGGTCGATCCACTTCCCCAACACCTTGACGTGGAGCTTGGATGCGATCTGCTCATTGATGGTCTGTCCGGGCTTGCCGTCGATTGCCTTGTGCGCAACTTCGATCGACTGGCCGTAGAACACAGGCAATTGCTGCATGTCGGCGTCCGGCACGAAGGCGGCGAGCAGCCAGGTGCCCGGCGCGGCCATTTCGACCTGGCCTTGCAGCAGGGCCTTGGTCACGTCGCGGTCGGCGAACAACTGACCGCTGTCGAAAAGCTGTGTAGCAATCCGGCCTTTCGAGGCAGTTTCCAGCTTCTTCAGGTAATCGGCGATCGACTGCGTGCGGCCATGCGTGGGCGACGTATCGACCGATGTGCGCAGCCGCAGCGGTTCAGCCGCATGTCCGGGATTGATGAAGGGCGCGCCAAGAGCGGCGGCCAGCACTGTGCGGCGGGCAACGGTCGTCATCGTGGAGTCTCCGGTTGCAGCGGCGGGTCTCGGCCGGACCCGCCGCCAGGTCGTCAGTCAGTGCAGCGCGGTCAGTGCGCGGGCGGATGTCGACTGGATCGCCGACAGGCGCTTGAACAGCACGTCAGCCGGAATGTCGGTGCCGCCTGCATCCAGGCAATCGACGAATTTCTCGTAGAGCTGCGCGTCGGTCAGCGGCCGCGAGGCGTGGCCGGTCGCACGGGCAACCGGCTCGCCGGCGATGGTCTTGCCATCCGCCAACTCCACCACCACAGAGTCGTGCGGTGCCGCACCTGGCATGTCGGGATCGTATTCCGTTGTCTTGACGACCTCGACCTTGCGCATCAATGCCTGGATGTCGGGACGCTGAACGAAATCGTCCGTCAGCTCGCGCAGGCCCACACGTTTGGCGATGATGCCACTGGCCATGGCGAACTCGATGCTGAACTTCGCAGCGAGCCCGGTGTCCGGCTGATGGTTGCGCAGCACCGTGGAAAAATAGTCGCTGATATTGACTGTAATCTTCTTAACGTCCGCGGGATTGACCGGGGTCTGGTTTACCAGGTCCAGCATGCAGTCGATGGCGCGGTGCGTGCAGTAGCAGGTGGGGTATTTCTTGATGCCCAGGCCCTGCGTGAGTATCGCCCATTCCTGCCCGGCGCGGGACTCGCTGGTACGATCCTCGGTCCCGGTGGGGGAGATGGCGTGCAGGAAACCCTGGGGATGCTCCAGCGCGTCCGTATTGGCGGTGAAGCCGGCCTCTGCCAGCCGCGCCGCCATAATGCCGGCATGCGCTGCTTTCCCGGCGTGGAACGGTTTGGTCATGGTGCCGAAATTCGACATCAGCCCGGCCGACTGGGAGGCGCCCAAGGCAATGGCGATCGCCGATTTCTCGGCGTCGAGCTTGCGCAGCTTGGCGCAGGCCGCGGCGGCGCCGACCGCACCGTAAAGCCCGGTGGGGTGCCAGCCCTTCTGGTGCAGCAGGCCTGAGTCACGGCGGAACAATTCCGCCCAGGTCTCGTAACCCGCGACGTAGGCAGTGATCATGTCGGCGCCGGAGGAGCCGAGGTTTTCCGCCTCCGCCAGGATGGCGGGAACCAGCACGGTGCTGGGATGGCCGCGCAGCCCGACATCGTCGTAGTCCAGCGCGTGCGCGGCGGTGCCGTTGATCCAGGCGGCCTCCGGGGCAGGGCTCTTGCGCGCGCCGAAGGTCAGTGTCGCGCGGCCGTCGCCGGGTGCCAGCGTGTCGGTGATGATCCGCACGCAGTCTTCCTTGCGGCCGGCGATCATGGTGCCGATGCAGTCGATGAATCCCATGCGGGCAATGCGCGCCGCTTCCTCCGGAAGCCGGTTGGGAGACAGGTCGGCCACGAACTGGCCGAGGGATTTTGTCAGGGTCATGGTCGGCTCCTCCAGTTTTTTCATCTGCCCTTGAACACCGGCTTTCGCCGCTCATTGAACGCCAGCACGCCTTCGCGCCGGTCCTTGGTGTCGACAAGCCGGTTGTACGCCTCGATCTCGAACATCAGGCCGCGTCTAAGGTCCATCTGCAAGCCTTGGTGGATCGCCTTGCGGGCCTGGCGGACCGACAGCGGCGCGTTGTCGCAGATCGTTCGCGCCGTTTCCGTCACGGCATCCATCAACGTGCCAGGCTCGCACACGCGATTCAGCACGCCCCATTCCAGCGCTTGTGCCGCGGTAAACTGTCTGCCGGTCAGAATGAT
>DATNEJ010000563.1:0-4194 GCA_035606775.1 Acetobacteraceae bacterium
TGCACTGTCGCTTTCGTGGACTACCTGAAGGAGATCCCATTCTTCGTGCAGGAAGTGCTGCCGCGGCTGGCGCGGCTGGGGTTGCGGCAGCCGGTCTGACCGGCGCCTGGGCGGCCCTTGTCAAGGCGATAGCGGGCCAAGCCATCCCCGGGGTCAGGACCTTTTCGCTGGCGGCGTTCGACCGCAACGAAGCGATCGGCCGTCCGGCTCTCAAGTCCACATTCTTCAGGCGATGTCGTTTTCCTCCGCCCTCACCGCGTCGGCCCGGCATAGATGGCCGTGGCGGTGGGGCGGGCGTGGCCAAGCCACTTCGGTAGAAGGCTGGCTAGTAGTTTGTTTAGGCACGCAATTCGCTCACCCGGACGTTTCGTTCAGCATGAGCGGGGACCCCTGTGCGATTTAGGCTCGTATCCGACGCCGTCGCAGCCTATGTGTGCGCCGCAGCACACCCCACAGTCAGGCCCTTATGCACATTCGCAACGTCGCGATCATCGCTCATGTCGATCACGGGAAGACCACGCTGGTCGACAAGCTGCTCGCCCAGTCCGGGTCCTTCCGCGACCACCAGCATGTCGCGGAACGCGCGCTGGACCGCAACGACCTGGAGCGGGAGCGTGGCATCACGATCCTCGCCAAATGCACCTCCGTGTCCTGGCACGACACCCGCATCAACATCGTCGATACGCCCGGCCACGCCGATTTCGGCGGGGAAGTCGAGCGCATCCTGAACATGGTGGATGGGGCCATCGTGCTGGTGGACGCGGCGGAGGGCGTGTTGCCGCAGACCAAGTTCGTGGTCGGCAAGGCGCTGGCGCGCGGACTGCACCCGATTGTGGTGGTCAACAAGATCGATCGCGGTGACGCCCGCCCCGACGAGGTGCATACAGAAGTGTTTGACCTGTTCGCGGCCCTCGGCGCCACCGACAGCCAGCTCGATTTCCCGATGCTGTATGCCTCCGGCCGCCAGGGCTGGGCGGACGAAACCCTGGACGGGCCCCGCCAGGACCTGTCCGCGCTGTTCAATCTGGTCGTGCGCCACGTGCCGCCGCCGGCGGTGGACCCGGACGCGCCCTTCGCCATGGTGGCGAGCATCCTGGAATACGACAACTTCCTCGGCCGGGTGCTGACCGGGCGGGTGGAGCAGGGCCGGGCCCGGATCAACCTGCCGGTCAAGGTGCTGCGCGCCGACGGTTCGGCCGTGGAGACCGGGCGGCTGACCAAGCTGCTGGCGTTCCGCGGCCTCGACCGCGTCCCGGTGGAGGAGGCGGAGGCCGGCGACATCATCGCCGTTGCCGGTCTGTCCGACGCCACAGTGCCGGACACGATCGGCGTGCCGGACTTGGCGACCCCACTGCCGGCGATCCCGGTCGATCCGCCGACTTTGGCGATGACTTTCCGCATCAATGACGGCCCGCTGGCGGGACGAGAAGGCAAGAAGGTCACGTCCCGCCAGATCCGCGAGCGCCTGTTCCGGGAGGCGGAAGGCAACGTGGCCATCCGGGTCACCGACTCTAACGAGACCGAGGCGTTCGAGGTCGCCGGCCGCGGCGAGTTGCAGCTTGGTGTGCTGATCGAGACCATGCGCCGGGAAGGCTTCGAGCTGACCATCGGCCGGCCGCGCGTGCTGACCCGCCCGAACCCCGACACCGGCGCCCGTGAGGAGCCGATGGAGGAGGTGCTGGTCGATGTGGATGAGCCTTACTCCGGCGTGGTGGTGGAGAAGCTGAGCCGGCGGAAGGCGGAGCTGCGGGACATGCGGCCTTCGGGCGGCGGCAAGGTGCGGCTGACCTTCAGCATCCCGAGCCGGGGTCTGATCGGCTATCACGGGGAGTTCCTGACCGACACGCGCGGCACCGGCATCATGAACCGGCTGTTCGCCGGCTATGGGCCGTGGAAGGGACCGATCGAGGGGCGCCGCAACGGCAGCCTGATCTCCACCGAAAACGGCGAGGCCGTGCATTACGCGCTGTTCTATATCCAGGAGCGCGGCTCGATGTTCGTGACGCCGGGCGAGAAGGTCTACCAGGGTATGATCCTGGGCGAGAACAGCCGCGGCACCGACCTGGAAGTGAATCCGATCAAGGAAAAGAAGCTGACCAACATCCGGGCCGCCGGCAAGGATGATGCGATGCTGCTGACCCCGCCCCGGAAAATGAGCCTGGAGCAGGCGATTGCCTATGTGGAGGACGACGAGCTGGTGGAGGTGACGCCGGGGGCGGTGCGCCTGCGGAAGCGCTACCTCGATCCGCACCAGCGCAAGCGCCACGAGCGCCGCCCGGACGCCGATGCCGCGGCCTGACGGGTGGTCACGGCACGACGGTGGTGAACAGGTAGACCGCGAAGATCACCAGATGGACGGTGCCCTGAAGCACTGTCGTCCGCCCCGTGCCCAGCGACAGCGTCGCGACGAGCAGCGACAGGGCCAGTAACACCATCCCTTTGGGGTCCAGGCCGAGCACGAGGGTCCAGCCGGTGGCCAGGGCCACGACGGCGACGGCCGGGATGGTCAGTCCGATGGATGCCAGGGCCGAACCCAGCGCCAGATTGAGACTCGTCTGCAGCCGGTTCGACCGGGCCGCCTTCAATGCGGCCAGGCTTTCCGGCAGCAGCACGATGGCGGCGATGATGATGCCGACGATCGCCTCGGGCGCGCCAGCGGCCTTGACCGCTGCCTCGATGGTGGGTGCCAGTGCTTTCGCCAGCAGCACCACGGCACCGAGGCAGACCAGCAGCAGCCCGGCACTGACGAGTGCGGCGGTCGTGCCGGGCGGGGCAGCGTGTGCCTCGGCGTCGTGCGCCGCGTAGCCCTGCGGCAAAAAATAGTCGCGGTGGCGCACGGTCTGCACGAGCACGAAGGCGCCGTAGAGGACCAGCGAGACGACCGCCGTTAGGGTGAGCTGGCTGGCCGAATACATTGGACCCGCGGTGGTGGTCGTCGTGTTGGGAAGGACGAGGGTCACGACGCACATCGTGGCCAGTGTCGCCAGCGCCGCGTTGACACCATAAAGGCCGAACACCTGCTCCCCGTGCCGGGAACCGCCGAGGAGGAGGCACAGCCCGACCATGCCGTTGAGAATGATCATGACGGCGGCGAAGATCGTGTCGCGCGCCAGCGCTGCCGCCGCGTCGCCGCCGGCCAGCATCATCGAAACGATGAGCGCCGCCTCGATCACCGTCACGGCGAGAGCCAGGATCAGCGTGCCGAACGGCTCACCGACGCGGTGGGCCACCGTTTCCGCGTGATGCACCGCCGCCAGCACGCAGGCGACCAGCCCGGCACCAAGCGCGAGGTCGAACAGAGGGTGGGTGAACCGCAGCAGGGCGGCGAGCAGCAGCCAGCCGACAATGGGTGTGAGCCAGGTCCAGAGCGGAAGGTAATCGCGAAGCATGGTGTAACCACTCGAGTACACGCGAGCATCGCGCTCGTCCTGTGGGTCGAAGTCGGGCGGGGGAAGTGACACTGGCGGAGGGCGTTTTGTTTGTCGATGGCATTCGCACGCCGCGTTCTGTGCTTGCCGGCAACGGCGCGGGGGAGGTGCCACGCGCCGACGGCGATGTGCCATCGACAACGGATCGCGGTCGGGTCCAGATTGGCGGCGCAGCTTTCGGCAGGAGAGTCCCATGCGCAGTGCCGTCATCGTCTCCACGGCTCGCACGCCGATCGGCCGAGCCTATCGCGGCGCATTCAACGATACGCAGTCGCAGGCGCTGGGGGGCCATGTCATCGCCGAAGCGGTCAGGCGCGCCGGTATCGCGCCAGCGGAAGTGGAAGACGTGGTGATCGGTGCCGCGCTGCAGCAAGGCTCCCAGGGGTTCAACATCGCCCGTCAGGCGGCATTGCGGGCCGGGCTGCCGGACACGGTGGCCGGCATGTCGGTCGATCGGCAATGCGCGTCAGGCATGATGGCGATCGCAACCGCCGCCAAACAGATTATCAACGACGACATGCAGATCACGGTGGGCGGCGGACTGGAATCCATCTCGCTGGTGCAGACCAACGCGGCCAATCGCTCCCGCGCGCAGGACCCGGAACTGGTGAGCCGCATTCCCGGCATCTACATGACGATGATCGAGACGGCGGAACTGGTCGCCGATCGCTACCACATCTCGCGGGAGGCGCAGGATGAGTACGCGTTGCGTTCCCAGCAGCGCACCGCGGCGGCGCAGCAGGCGGGGCGGTTCGATGATGAGATC
>DATNEJ010000566.1:0-17945 GCA_035606775.1 Acetobacteraceae bacterium
CGCCGTGAGAACCCGATGCGCCGTGGGCCGCCGATGCCGGCGCCGGAAGACCGACTGCCACTGGAGCCACCGCCGACGGCGGGCTGATTGCTGCCAGGACAGAAGGCCCAATGAACCGCCGCGTAGCGGCTCAACATGCCAATGCTGTCATCCGGCACGGGCCACGAAACCAGCCGGTGCCGCAGGACCCTATACAAAGCGGACCAGAAGACCCTACGCGCCGTGAGACGCACCACCGGTTGCCGCAAACGAGCGCCGGCTGGAACTGTCGCAGGGCCATGGCCTGACCCGGTGCGACGCGGCAGGACCTTATGCATAGCGGGACCACAACACCCTATGCGTGTGTGAGGCAGCATCAGCGTCGCAGGTGACCGTAGACGCGAACTGTCGTAGGGCCATCGCCTGATTGGGTGCGGGGCGGTGCGACTCTATCCATGGACCGAGAACCCTATACGCCGTGAAAAGCACCGTCCGGCGGCAGACGATCGCCAGCGGGAACCGTCGCAGTGTCGCGGCTCGACGCCGCCGAAGCGGCAAGACCTTACGCAAAGCGGACCATCAACACCCTATACGCCGTGAGAAGCGCCATCGGCAGTCGCGGATGATCGCCGGCGCGGACCGCGGCAAGGTGGTGTCGCGGGTGTAGAGTGCCCAAATGACGCGACAACCAGACCACGAGAATGAAGGTCCCGCCGACCCAAGGCTGGCGGCGCTGATAGGGATCATCGTGGTTCTCGTGCTAGCGATCTTCGCCGTGGTGCTGATCCAGCAACTCGGCCGGCAATCGAAGATCCAGGACTGCGTAATGGCCGGACGCACGAACTGCGCGCCGATCGAGGTGCCATCCCGCCAGTAGCCAGCCTGGACCCCCGGGCCCCACGGCCGCCCCGGTTTCCATAGCGACGGTCTATGACAGATGAGGTATATATCGGGCGGGAGCCGCAAGGCCCTGCCCGCTAACGCCGCTCGCGCGGCGGCAACGGCGCGGGGACCCATCGAAAAGAAGATTTGAATCAGGGAGTGCCTCGCATGTCGAAGCGCGCGTTGGGCGGCTTCAGCCTGTTGGTGTTGCTTGCCGCGGCGGCGGTATGGCGCCTGGGCCTGGACCCCGAACTGCCGCATGCCAAGGCGCAGGTTGCCCCCTCCGTCATCCTGGTCACCCCCGGGGTCGTCGCCGCCCGCGACATGCCGGAGTTCCTGCAAGGCATCGGCACGGTCCAGGCCTTCAACACCGTGACCGTGAAGTCGCGGGTCGATGGCCCGATCGTCAAAATCGCCTTCACCGAGGGGCAGGAGGTCAGCCAGGGCGACCCGCTGTTCCAGATCGACCCGCGCCCCTACCAGGCGGCGCTGGAACAGGCGCAGGCAGCCAAGGAAAAGGACCAGGCGCAACTCATGACGGCGGAAGCCGATCTCATGCGCTACCAGCGGCTCGTCGGTTCCGGCTTCCAGAGCCGACAGAGCTTCGATCAGCAAAGGGGGCTGGTGGCGCAGCTTGAGGCCGCGATCAAAGGCGACGACGCCCAGATCGACACCGCTCGCCTCAATCTCGGCTACGCCGACATACGGTCGCCGATCACCGGGCGGCTTGGCGCCCGCCTGATCGATGTCGGCAACCTGGTGCATGCCAACGACAACACGGCGCTGGTCACGATTGCCCAGCTCCGGCCGATCTTTGTCAGCTTCACCCTGCCGCAGGGGGCGCTCGACGAGATTCGCCAATACCAGCAGCAGGCGCCGCTGGACGTGGAGGCACTCTCCGCCGACGCCAAGACACAGCTTGCGACCGGCAAGCTCACCCTGATCGACAACGCGATCGACCAGGCGACGGGGACGATCCACCTCAAGGCGACGTTCGCCAATCAGGACGAGCGGTTATGGCCAGGCGAGTTCGTCAATGTCCGGGTGGTGCTGCGGGTACGCCGCGGTGTGCCCACTGTGCCCTCGCAGACCGTCCAGCAGGGACCGAACGGCGATTTCGCCTACATCATCGGCAAGGATGACACGGTCGAGCGGAGGGCCGTCGCGGTCGCTGCCGTTCAGGATGGTGTCGCCGTCATCAGCAAGGGCCTGACGCCCGGGGAGCGTGTGGTCGTCGAGGGGCAGTACCGCCTCACCGATGGCGCGCGGGTAAGGCCGCGATCGCCGGACACCGCCGGATCGGCAAGCTGACGGCGCGGGCGGCACGATGAGCATCTCCGAACCCTTCATCCGGCGGCCGATCGCCACGTCGCTGCTGACTCTGGGCGTGCTGGTGTTCGGCCTCGTCGCCTACATGCTGCTACCGGTCGCCGCGCTGCCGAATGTGGATTTCCCGACCATCACGGTGACCGCCAGCTATCCGGGCGCCAGTCCATCCACGATGGCCTCGGCGATCGCCACGCCGTTGGAACAGCAGTTCACCGCGATCCCGTCCCTCAGCCAGATGACGTCGCTGAGCGGCACGGGCACCACGACGATCACCATGCAATTCAACCTGTCGCGCAACATAGATGGCGCGGCGCAGGACGTGCAGACCGCGATCAATGCCGCCAGCGGGCTGCTGCCCAAGGATATGCCGAGCCCGCCGACCTACAAGAAGGTCAACCCGGCCAACTATCCTGTGCTGATCTATGCGGTGCATTCCGATACGGTGCCGACGTACCGGCTGGACGACTATGCCTATACGATCCTGGCGCAGCAGCTCTCGACGGTCCCGGGTGTCTCCCAGGTCTCGGTGTTCGGCCAGAAGCAATATGCGGCGCGCGTCGAGATCAATCCCGGCGCGCTCGCGGCGCACGGCATCGGGTTGGAGGATGTCCGCGGCGCGATCGTCGCGGCAACGGTCAACGGGCCGAAGGGGGCGTTTCGCAGCGCGCACCAGACCGCGGCGCTCGACACCAACGACCAGCTTTTCGATGCCTCGCAGTACGGCAACGTGATCATCTCCTACCGCAATGGCGCGCCGGTGCGGATCAAGGATGTGGGGAGTGCGGTCAACTCCGTCCAGAACATCTATGTTGGCGCGTGGTTCAATAACCGGCCGGCCGAGGGCATCGCGATCATGCGCGAGTCCGGTGCCAATACGATCGCCCTGGTGAATCACATCAAAGCGCTGATGCCGCACCTGGAGCAGTCGATCCCGCCTTCGGTGCATGTCGATCTGTTGTCCGACCGCTCACTGGTGACGCAAGCCGCTGTGGATGACGTGCAGATCACGATGCTGGTGACGATTGGCCTTGTGGTCCTCGTCATCTTCGTCTTCCTGCGTACAGTCTGGGCCACTGTGATCCCCAGCATGGCCGTGCCGCTATCCCTGCTCGCCACGGCCGCGGTCATGTATCTCGCAGGCTACAGCCTCGACAACATCTCACTGATGGCGCTGACCATCTCGGTCGGCTTCGTGGTGGACGACGCGATCGTCATGATCGAGAACATCGTGCGCTACATCGAGCAGGGGGAGCGGCCGTTCAAGGCAGCGCTGCGCGGCGCGGGCCAGATCGGATTCACCATCATCTCGATCACCTTCTCGCTGATTGCCGTGTTCATCCCGCTGTTCTTCATGGGTGGCATCATCGGCAGGCTGTTCCGCGAGTTCGCTGTCACCGTATCCGTCGCGGTGGTCGCATCCGCCGTCATATCGCTGACCCTGACGCCCGTCCTGTGCTCGCTGTTCCTGAAGAAGCAGGAGGAGCATACGCGTGGCCGGCTCGACCGGATGGCGGAGCGGTTCTTCAACCGGATGCTGGGCACCTATGACCGGGGGCTCCGCTTCGTATTCCGCCACCAGTTCATGACCTTGCTGGCGACACTCTCCCTGATCGTCGTCACCGGCTTCCTCTACGTCAGCATTCCGAAGGGTTTCTTTCCGCAGCAGGACACCGGCTTCATCTTCGGTGAGGTCGATACGCGCCAGGATGCCTCGTTCGAGGCGACCGCTGGAATCGCGCACAAGATCGTCGAGATCGTCAGACAGGATCCGGCGGTGCTGGGTGTGTTCTCGCTGGCAGGCGCCTATGCCTATAACCCGACCGAAAACGCCGCCCGGGTGTACATCCAGTTGAAGCCCTTCGACCAGCGCGACGTCAGCGCCGACCAGGTCATCGCGCGGCTGCGCCCGAAGGTGGCGCAGGTGGAGGGCGCCCTGTTTTTCATGCAGGCCGGGCAGGACATCACGATCGGCGGACGATTGAGCCGTACCCAGTACCAGTACACGCTGACCGACACGAACCTGGAGGAACTGAATCACTGGGCACCCATCCTTGAGCAGGGGATGCGCAAGCTGCCGGCGCTGCAGGATGTGGCATCCGATCAGCAGGTCGCCGCACCACATGTGGCGATTTCCATCGACCGCGACGCCGCCTCCCGGCTCGGGTTGTCGGCATCGTTGATCGATCAGACGCTGTATGATGCCTTCGGACAACGGCAGATTGCGACGATCTATACCTCGACCAACCAGTACAAGGTCATCCTGGAGGTAGAGCCGCAGTTTCGCCAGGGCTCCGCCGCGCTGTCCAAGATCTATGTCGCCTCGCCCAGCGGTGCACAGGTGCCGCTGAGTGCGTTCACACATTTCACCTCGACCCTTGAGCCGCTTTCGGTCAGCCATCAGGGGCAATTCCCGGCGATCACACTGTCGTTCAACCTGACGCCGGGCAAGTCGCTTGGGGAGGCGGTTGACAGCATCCAGGCGCTCACCGCGCGATTGAACGCGCCGCCGACGCTCAACGGGTCGTTCCAGGGCACGGCGCAGGCGTTCCAGGCATCGCTGTCTTCAATGCCGCTGCTCGTCGCGGCGGCGATCCTCGTGGTCTATATCGTGCTGGGTATCTTGTACGAGAGCTATATCCATCCGATCACCATCCTGTCCGCGCTGCCGTCGGCCGGCGTGGGCGCGCTGGTGATGCTGATGCTGCTGCATTACGACCTGTCGGTGATTGCGATCATCGGCGTGATTCTGCTGATCGGCATCGTGAAGAAGAACGCGATCATGATGATCGACTTCGCCCTGCAGGCCGACCGGCTGGAGGGCAAGGCGCCGCTGGAAGCGATCCATGAGGCCTGCCTGCTGCGCTTTCGGCCGATCATGATGACGACTTTCGCCGCGCTGTTCGGCAGCATGCCGATCGCCTTTGGCCATGGGGCAGGATCGGAACTGCGCCGGCCGCTGGGCATCGCGATCATCGGCGGGCTGCTGGTGTCGCAGTGGCTGACGCTCTACACGACGCCGGTCGTCTATCTGTATCTGGAACGGTTCAGCCGCTGGCTGGGCGGCTCGTACCGCCAGTCCCGCGCGGCGGAGGCGCTGACCGACCTGCCGGCGGGAGAATTGCTGCAGGATCAGCAAAGTGCGGAATGAGCAGGGGGCCATAATGTCGCAACAGCCCGCTGTCGGCCGCACGTTCGGGTTTCTGGTGCACGACGTTGGCCGTCTGCTGAAACGGCATTTCGAACGGCGTGCGCGGCAGACCGGGCTGCCGATTACCCGGCGCCAGGCGGCGGTGCTGATCTATACGTCGCGGCACGAGGGGGTGAGCCAGGCGGAAGTTGCCGCCATGTTGGATATCGAGCCGATCGCGCTGGTGCGCATGCTCGACAAGCTGTGTGAGGAGGGACTGGTCGAGCGGCGTGCACATCCGACTGATCGGCGCGTGCGGACATTATGGTTGACCGTTGCCGCGCAGCCGGTGCTTGGGCGGATTCTGCAAATCAATCAGGAGATCCGCGCGGAGG
Organism: Acetobacteraceae bacterium; assembly: GCA_035606775.1. Classification (GTDB taxonomy): domain Bacteria; phylum Pseudomonadota; class Alphaproteobacteria; order Acetobacterales; family Acetobacteraceae; genus Rhodopila. The sequence continues at coordinate 5,713 of DATNEJ010000566.1, forward strand.
CGTTCAATGGCCTCGCCCCCGCCGCGCGTGACGCGCTGATCGACGCGCTCGCGTTGGTCAAGGAAAACCTGGCCATGGACGAAGAGATCGCCGACCCGGCGATGACGGAGCCGTCGCGGTAGCGTGGTCGGGATTGTGCTGGCTGGGTCGTCCATGTCGGTCGCCATTAATTCGACCGATTCTTCCGGTAGCATAGGCTCATGAATGATCCGCACGCGTTCGGTCTACGACGTTCCCCGCGAGGACACAGGGCTTGAGGCTCAGCTTGACGCAAGGGCTGAAGCCGACGTCGCCGCCGGCCGCGTGGTGCCGCATGCCAAGTTGGCTGACATCGTGGGGCACGGATAAACCGCTGCCACGTCCCAGGCCCGACCGACGTTGAGCCAGGTCACCTCCCGGCGACTGACAAGACCATAGCGACGGCCCCGCGACCGTCGAGCCTACCGCCTCTCCGCAAAAAACCGGTTCTCCGGCCGCGGCAATCCCAGGTTCTCCCGCAGTGTTACCCCCTCATAGTCTTCACGGAACAGCCCTCGACGTTGCAACTCCGGCACCACCCGTTCTACAAAATCATCCAACCCAGCGGGCAGAAACGGAAACATCACGTTGAACCCGTCGCACGCATCGTTGCGCAGCCATTCCTCCATCTGATCGGCGATCATCGCCGGCGTGCCGAGCATCTCCAGGGTCCCATAGCTGCCGCCGACATATTGCGCGAGCTGACGCACCGTCATGTTCTTCTCACGTGCCATGTCGATCAGCCGCTGGCGTCCGCTCTGACTCGCGTTGCTCTCCGGGATCTCCGGCAGTGGTCCATCCAGGTCGAAGCCCGACACGTCGTGGCCCAGCCGGACCGAAAGGGACGCGATGCCACTGTCCGGATGCACCAGGCTGTCCAGGCGCTGCTTCTTCTCCTGCGCTTCTTCCAGCGAGTCACCGACGACGACAAAGGCGCCGGGCAGCACCTTCAGATGGTCCGGATCGCGGCCGATCCGCGCCATGCGGGATTTCACGTCGGCGTAAAAGGCGCGCGACCCGGCCAGGGTGTTGCCGCCGCCGAAGATCACCTCCGCGGTTTCGGCGGCGATCTGCCGTCCGGCGTCCGACGCGCCGGCCTGCACGATCACCGGCCATCCCTGGATCGGCCGGGCGATATTCAGCGGCCCGCGCACCGAGAAATGCGGTCCCTTATGATTCAGTACATGCATTCGCGAAGGGTCGAAGTATTCGCCGGTTTCGACGTTGCGGATGAAGGCATCCTCCGCCCAACTGTCCCACAGCCCGGTCACCACATCGAAGAACTCGCGCCCGCGGCGATAGCGGGCGTCGTGCTCCAGATGGTTTTCGAAGCCGAAATTCAGCGCTTCGTGCGGATTGGCGGAGGTGACGAGATTCCACCCCGCGCGCCCGCCGCTGATATGGTCCAGCGAGGCAAATTTGCGGGCCACGTGATACGGTTCATTATACGTGGTCGACGCGGTGGCGATCAGGCCGAGCCGGCTGGTCAGCACGGCGAGGGCGGGCAGCAGAATGAACGGATCGAAGGAGGAGACTGTGGCGCTGCGCTTCAGCGCGGCCATCGGCATGTTCAGCACCGCCAGGTGATCGGCCATGAAGAATGCGTCGAACTTGCCGCGCTCCAGGGTCTGGGCGAAGCGGGTCAGGTGCGCGAAGTTGAAGTTGGCGTCCGGGTATGCGCCGGGATAGCGCCAGGCGGCAGTGTGGATGCTGACGGGGCGCATGAAGGCGCCGAGGCGAAGCTTGCGTGGCTGACTCATCGTGCTGTGTCCTGGCTCGCGGCCCTTTTTCACCCGATCCGGCGGCCTGTGCTAACGGAGGGGCGAAGGGGGATATGGGAGGTGTCGATGACAGTGCACCATTTTATCGGCGCCCCGCCCAGACGGCGGGTGGACGCGCGCTTCGTCCCGGCCACGGCACCTATCTGGCTGACTTGGCGTTCGCCGATCTGGCTTATGCGGTGCTGCTCGCACCGTGCGGCGGGGCTTCAGCCGATCGTCGCCGGCAATCGTTCGACATGTCGCCCCACGGACGGGCCTCACGTGGTATTTATCAGATCGATGAATCGGAATAAGGATTCTGACGGAATATCATCGCGTCAATAATTCCACAGTGATTGACGGACCGAATACAGTTTCGAATCGAGGCGCTTGGGCGCCGCGGTGCTTCGGGGCACGTGTCTCGCCGCGGTGAATTTTCGAAGGTCGAGTCTGCCGGGGACGCCAGCCTTAGGCTTGCCTCAGGCGACGCCAGGGGGTTGCAATGAAAGCGACAGCGGAAGACCAACGCTTGGCGGATTCCGGCAATGGCGGCAGGCCGTGGCTCCGCTGGGGACCCTATCTATCGGAACGGCAGTGGGGAACAGTCCGCGAGGACTACAGCGCAGGCGGTGACGCCTGGGACTACTTTACCCACGATCAGGCCAGGTCCCGTGCCTACCGCTGGGGTGAGGATGGGCTCGGCGGCATCAGCGACGACCGCCAGATACTCTGCTTCGCGATCGCGTTATGGAATGGACGCGATCCCATCATGAAGGAGCGGCTGTTCGGCCTGACCAATTCCGAGGGCAACCACGGTGAGGACGTAAAGGAATATTACTTCTACCTCGACAGCACACCCACCCATTCGTACATGCGTTTCCTCTACAAATATCCGCAGGCGGCATTTCCCTACGACCGTCTCGTTCAGGAGAACAGAAGGCGCGGCCGGCAGGACTTCGAGTTCGAACTGATCGACACGGGGGTCTTCGATGAGGACCGCTATTTCGACATCTTCGTTGAGTATGCAAAGGCCAGCGCCGAGGACGTGCTGATCCGCGTCACGGCGCACAACCGGGGACCGGAATCGGCTTCACTCCACATCCTGCCAACGCTGTGGTTTCGTAACACCTGGTCGTGGGCGGACGGCGCGCCAAAACCGTCCCTGAAGGCCGCCGCCTCCGGCGCGACCGCAATTGAGGCGACGCACCAAGAGCTCGGACCGAAGACGCTGCTGTGCGAGCGGAATGACCTGCCGGTGCTTTTCGTCGAGAACGAGACGAACGAAGAGCGGATCTTCGGTCGCAACGGCGGCGCGCGCTATGCCAAGGACGGTATCAACGACTTTGTCGTGGGCGGGCGCCACGCGGCGGTGAATCCCGGGAAGACCGGCACCAAGGCAGCGCTGCACTGGCAGGATACAATCCCCGCCGGCGGTCAGGCCGAGCTTCGGTTGCGGCTTCGCGATACGGGCGCTAGCGATGCGCCCTCCGGCCCCGAATTCGATCGCGTCTTCGCGGCGCGCCGTGCCGAGGCGGATGAATTCTATCGGGCGGTTGCACCTGTCGCCTTCAGCGAAGACGAAGCACGCGTGTATCGGCAAGCCCTCTCCGGCATGCTGTGGAGCAAGCAATACTACTTCTACGACATACGCCAGTGGATGACAGAGCGTGGCAGCGCACCGCGGAATGACGATTGGTCCCACATGTACAATGCCGACATCTTCTCCATGCCGGACAAGTGGGAGTACCCCTGGTATGCGGCCTGGGATCTTGCTTTCCACACGCTGGCGCTCGGGCTCGTGGACCCAACCTTCGCCAAGGATCAGCTCACGTTAACGCTGCGAGAAAGCTATCTGCATCCGAACGGGCAGATGCCCGCCTACGAATGGAACTTCGGCGACGTGAACCCGCCTGTCCATGCCTGGGCCACGGCTTTTCTCTATCAACTCGATGAGGCGAAGCGTGGCGGCGTGGGGGACCACCGGTGGCTTGCCGCGCAGTTCAACAAGCTCATGCTCAATTTCAGTTGGTGGATCAATCGCAAGGATCGCACCGGGCGTAACCTGTTCGAGGGGGGCTTCCTCGGTCTCGACAATATCGGTGTGTTCGATCGCTCTGCCCCGCTGCCCACCGGCGGCTACCTGGAACAGGCCGACGGCACGACCTGGATGGCGGTGTTCTCCCAGCACATGGTCGGGATCGCCGCGGTGCTCGCGTATCAGGACCCGCTGTACGACGACATGGTGCTGCGCTTCGCGTCGCACTTCCTTTCCATCGGCTCAGCCATGGTGCGGCACGGCGACGACAGCATGTGGGACGAGCAGGATGGGTTCTTCTATGACGTCCTGCGCCGGCCGGACGGCAGCGCGGAGCGTCTCAAGGTACGCTCTGTGGTCGGTCTGCTGCCGATCTGCGCCGCGGCGGTGTTCGAGCCGGAGTTCCAGGAACATCTGCCAAAGGTTTCGGAACGTGTCAGCCATTTGCTGCGGAGCCGCCCTGAGCTCCGTCGCTTCGTGCATCCGCTGGATAAGCCTGGGCAGCGCGGGCGGCATCTGTTGTCGATTGTCGACGAGGAGAAACTCCGGCGCATTCTGACCGTGATGCTGGACGAGCGGGAATTCCTTGGCCCGCACGGGATTCGGTCCGTTTCGCGCCGACATGCGACCCAGCCCTATGTGCTGCACGCGGGCGGACGGGAGTTCAGGGTGGATTACCGTCCAGCGGAGTCCGACAGCGGAATGTTCGGCGGGAACTCGAACTGGCGCGGACCGGTGTGGATGCCGGTCAACGCCATGCTCGTCCGTGCGCTGCTCGTGCATTACACCTATTATGGTAACGAGTTGCGGGTGGAATGCCCGACCGGGTCAGGCCGGCTGATGACACTGTTCGAGGTGGCGCACGAGATTGGGCGGCGGCTGGCGGGAACCTTCCTGCGCGACGCCACGGGACGGCGGCCAGTGTTCGGCGGCTCCAGCAGGTTTCAGGACGATCCGCATTGGAGGGATTGCCTGCTGTTCTATGAGTATTTCCACGGTGACAATGGCGCCGGGCTGGGCGCAAGCCACCAGACCGGCTGGACGGGAGTCATCGCGACGCTGATGCATGTGTTCGCCACCGTCACGCCGGAGGCTCTGCTCGCCGAAGGGCGTTTCGCCGCGTTCTCGCACCTGGCGCAAGGTGGCGGCCGCCAATCGCAGCCTCCGGCAACTGCCTGACCCGGCAGGACCGCGGACATATCGGGGGACTGATCCACGCTGCGTCTGATGTGGATGCCTGACACGAACCGGCAACGCCGTTTCGTGTTTGGTCGGCGATACGGGTCGCCGGGTAGATCACGGAAAGTTTAGATGGGCGCAAGACAATGCTGTTGTCTCCCGGCCAAGTTTGCGCGGAGTGTGCGCCAACGCAGTCGACCGAGGGCCGGCGGGCGTACCCCTGCCGGTTAATGAAGCAGCCTGACGTGGCCGGAAACGGACCGCGTTATTTCGGCGTGGAAAAAACCGGGAGGACTGACGATGGGCAAGCTGAACAGGCGTGGGCTGCTGCGCGCATCCGTCGGCATGGCGGCAGTGGGAACGTTGGCGCGCCCCTATATCGCCAATGCCGCGGCGAAGACCGCGGCCACCTGGTGGACTCAGGGTTTTGTCCCGGAAGAGGATGCGTCGTTCCGCGCCATTGTCGCGGATTATGAAAAGGCCAGCGGCAACACCATCGATTACAGCATCATCCCCTTTGCCCCGCTGGGCCAGAAGGTAATCTCCGCGCTGACCAGCGGGGATGTTCCGGATCTGATCTATCACGCGGGCGCGCCGGCCCGGATCCTGCCGCAGAATGCCTGGATCGATAAGCTGGTCGATGTGACGGATGTCGTGGAGACCCAGAAGTCCCACTATCATCCCACGGCACTGCTCGCCGCGCAGTACTACAACAACGTCAAAAAGGCACGCGCCTTCTATCTGGCCCCGTTCCTGTCAGGCGTGGTGCCGTTCCACATCTGGAACCCGCTGGTCGAGAAAGCCGGCTACAAGATGTCGGACGCGCCGAACACCTGGGATGCATTTTTCGACTTCTTCAAGCCGATGCAGAAGAAGCTGCGCAGTCAGGGCATGCGTGGTGTGTATGCCATGGGATTGCAGATCACCACGACCGGCCCGGCCGACGGCAATGCGCTGTTTCATGGCTTCCTGATCGCCTACGGGGGAAAAGACATCATCACGGCCGACGGCGCCGCCCACCTGGACGACCCGCACGTGAAGGAAGCGGCGATCAAGGCGCTGACCTATCTGACAACCGCCTTCAAGGAAGGCTACGTCCCGCCGGGAGCGGTGAGTTGGAACGATGCCGACGATAATAACGCGTTCCATTCCAGGCAGGTGATCATGGACTTCGATGGCACGATCTCCACCGAGGTTGCGCTGTATCACGACAAACAGGCCTACAACGACATCGTCACGCGGGCATTGCCGATGGACAACGAGGGCAAGCCAGTTCCGGCGCAACTTGGCATCGGTGGTGGCTTCATTCCGAAAGGTGCGAAGAACATCGAAGTGGCCAAGGACTTTCTGAAATACCTGATCCAGCCGCAGGTGGTGAACGCCTACCTGAAAGGCGGGCTCGGGCGCTCGCTTCCGGCCATGCCGGAACTCGCAAAAAGCGATCCGTTCTGGCTTGATCCGACCGATCCGCATCGTCCGGTGTACACACGGGAAGGCCTGTTCAGCCCGACAATCCCCGGCTATCCCGCATTCAATCCCGGCTATGCGGAAGTGGAGGCGCAGCAGATCTGGGGCGCGGCCGCGGCAGAGATCATGCGGGAGGGCGCGACACCGCAGCAGGCGCTGGACAAGGCATTCAAGAGAATTGCCACGATCCTGGCGAAATACCCGATCATGCAAAGCTGAGGTGCGGTCATGGACGGCAGCTTTCCGCAATCCGCCCAGGCCATTCGCATCGCGCCATACCAGGCACCGCGCGCGCGGCGGCATATCTGGCGCGGCAGCCTGCAAGGGTCAGAGTACGCCTGGGCCGTCGCGTTTGTCGTACCCTATGTCGTGTTGTTTCTTGCCTTCGTCGTCTATCCCGTCGCCTACGGCCTGTGGTTGGGTCACAAACCGAGCCTGTACGCCGAGCTGACGACCGATCCGGTGTATGAACGGGCGGTGGTCAATACGATCCTGTATCTTGGCATCGGCGTGAACCTGAAGATGTTCCTGGCGCTGCTGATGTCGGGCTTCTTCATGTGGCGGCGCTGGTGGGTGAAGGGGCTGCTGCTGATCTTCGTCCTGCCCTGGGCGGTTCCTTCGCTGCCGTCGTTCATCTCAACCCACTGGATGCTGAACGGCCAGTGGGGCCTGCTCAACAACGTGCTGTGGGCACTCTTCGGGATCGATGGCCCAGGCTGGATCGAGACGTCACGCTGGCTGGCGCTGGGGTCGGTGATCGTCGCCCATATCTGGAAGTGGTTGCCGTTCTGGACCGTGATTCTGCTGGCCGGGCGGATGGCGATCGCGCAGGAATTGTATGAGGCTGCCGCAGTGGACGGCGCGACCGGCGTGCGCCGCTTCGTCCATGTCACCTTCCCGTTGCTCGCCAACCTGTATCTGGTCTGCACGCTCCTCTCGACGATCTTCACCCTTGGTGACTTCAATACGGTCTTCTTCGTGACCGGCGGCGGCCCCGCCCTGTCGACGCATGTTCTGGCCACGCTGGGCATCCGCGACGCGTTCGATACGGCGCGGCCCGATCTGGGCGTTGCCGTGGTGATGTCGGCCTTGCCGCTGCTGATCCCGCTGGTGATCCTGCTGATGCGCAAGCTGCGCACCACGGAGGTCGTGTTGTGAGCGCCGCGCTGGAGATCGGCCGGCCGGCGCGGCGCCGCCCGCGCTATCGGCTGCGGCGCAATCTGAAAGAGGCTGCCGGGCTGGTAATCGCCGTCGTGGTGGTGCTGTGGACGCTCACGCCGATCTACAACATGGTCGCGGTGGCGCTGGAGCGGCACAGCAACGTGTTCACGAACGACATCTGGCCGAAACATCCGTCCATCGAGAGCTTCCGGATCGTTATCACGCAAGGCTACTGGTATCTCGAGTATTTCTGGCACCAGTTCGGGAACAGTCTTTATATCGGCTTCTGGACGGTTCTCCTGACATTGCTGATCGGGTCGCTCGCCAGTTTCTCGATCGGCCGGATGCGTATCCGGCACGGCTGGCTGGTGAGCAACGCCGCACTGCTGACCTACGTGATCCCGGCATCGTTCCTGGCGATCCCGTTCTATCGGATCATGCAGACCTACGGACTGGCGAACGACCTGTGGTCGGTCATCGCCGCGGAGGTAACGTTCGCCACGCCGTACGCCATCTTCATCTTCCAGCAATACGGCGTCAGCATTCCGATCGAGCTGGATGAGGCGGCCAGGATCGACGGCGCATCGCCGATGCAAATCTACTTTCGTGTCTATCTTCCGCTGATGGCGCCGGCGCTGGTCGCGATCGGCACCTATGCGCTGCTGCTGGCCTGGAATGAGTATCTCTATCAATTCCTGCTGCTGTCGTCGAAGAAGAGCATGACAGTGCCGGTGGCGCTGGCACAGTTCCTCAACAGCGACGAAGCGCCATGGAACTACATGATGGCGACGGCCATCATCTATGCCCTTCCGCCTGTCGCCATCTACTACGCGTTCCGCCGCCGCATGACGGCCGGCCTGACAATGGGCGGCGTCAAGGGATGAAATCGACGGGCGGACGCGTTGATGTCGCGCGCCGGATCGGCGGGCGGCGCCCGGCTACTGCTTCATATCGATCGTGGTGGTCAGCATCGCCTGTGCCGTGGTCACCATCTTCGCGTTGGCGCTATAGGCCTGCTGCGCCACGATTAGTTTGCTGAACTCCGTCGCGATATCGACGTTCGAGCTTTCGATCGCCTTGGTCACCAGGCTGCCCGCACCGTTCGTGCCGGCGGCCTCGGCGAGCGGCGTGCCGGAGTCGAGCGTTGTCGTGAAGGACTGGCCGTTCTGCCGTTGCAGGGCGTCAGGGTTGTTGAAAGTGATCAGAGGCACCTGGCCGATCGTGCGGGTCTGCCCGTTGTCGTAGTTGACCACGATATTGCCGTTGGTCTGGGTGGTCACGCCCGAAAAGCTGCCCGGCGGCACGCCGTTCTGCGTCAGGCCGCGCAGGTTGTACGTGGTGCCGGCGTATTGCGTCACCCCGCCTGTCTGCCCGTAATTGCCGAGGTTGAGCTGGATCGCCTGGGTGCCTGAACCGAAATCCGCGGTGAAATCCAACGTCGCGGCGGTGTTGGGGGCGTAGGCAGAGGTTGTGACGGTGCCCGTGGCCGAACCGATCTGCCCGACCGTGCCTTCCGGCACCGGGTTGCCGCTGACCGCGCCGAACTTCACATCCGCCGATCCGAGGGAGGGGGTGGTGGCGTCGGGTGCGTTCAGCGACACGGTCCAGTCATTCCCGCTGTTCTGCACCCAGCTCAAGGTGACCGTGTGCATGGTCCCCAGCGCATCATAGACGTTGATGTCGGAGGAGATCGGCGAAGCCGCGGTGGCCGTGCCGGTGGCAGGTGTCGCCGGCAGGTTGGCCGACATGGTAACGGACGAAGTGGCGACCGGATTGAAGACCGTCTGCGTCACCTGTATCGGCGCCAGGAGGTTCTGGTTGACGATGCCGCTCGCGGGATCGACGGTCCAGCCGTTCAGGTATTCGCCCGCACTGTTCACCAGGTAACCGGTGTCGTTGAGCTGAAAGTCGCCGGCGCGGGAGTAGAATTGCTGCGGGCTGAACGTCGGGACGTTGTTGACGCTGCCGACCTGCTGCGACACGGCGAAGAAGCCCTGCCCGGTGACTGCCAGTGCCAGCGGATTGTCTGTCTGGGTGATCGTGCCCTGTACGTCGTTCACGTAGTCGGGGCGCGCGACCACGGCACCGGGATTGTTGGTCGTGGCGGTGCTGGTCGTCAGGTAATCGACGAAATTCGTGTCGATCCGCTTGAACCCGACGGTCTGGCTGTTGGCGACGTTGTCGCTGATATTGCCGAAGGCATCGGACTGAGCGCTCAGTCCGCTGATTGCGGTGTTCATGGCGCCGAACAAGGACATCGCAAGGCTCCTGCGTAAGTCTGTCATGGCTGCCAGTGCAGGATGGATGCCAGACCGTCCGGCGCCGACAACGTCAGCTTCCTGCGCCCAACTCACTGGTGCCCGGCACCGATGACACGGCATTTCCTGCCGAGCGGCAGGGGTTGTCGGGGCATAGAAGGCCGGTGACGTGCGTGGTCCCGCGGAACAGCGGCGTGTGGTGTCGCCATTTATCGTGGCCTGCCGTTTGCACTGCTGTCGCTTCCATTGGCGCGCAACGGCGATGGCGCAAGGGACGACGCAATGCCAGCGATGATCACCACACCCGCTCAGACGACACCGGCGCCTGCCATGGCCGCCGCCGCGTCCACGCCGGAAGGCGCGCCGTCGGGCAAGGATACCGTGCGGTTCGGGAAGTGGCTTGCCAAAACGCTCGGACTGGCCGCGACGAACGAACAGGCCGGCGCATCCGAAGACGAAACGGCAGCCGCCGCAAACGCACCCCTCAATGGACAGGCCACGCCGTCCGATCCAGCGACCAATGCCGCGTCGCCCGGCAGCGGGAAGACGCCCGAAACGGCGGCGCTTTTGACGTCACTCTCCGCGGGTCAGCCGATCGTTTTGCCGAACGGTGGCGCCCCTCCCGCATCCGCGCCGCAGCGCGATGTGGACCCGGCGGTCGTCGAATTGTCCCAAGGCGCGGTCCATGACCTGACGGGCCGCGCGCTGGCCGGCGGGTCGTCGAAGGCGAAACGCGATACCACCTCAACGGACACCCGCAACCTGACGGACTCGAAAGACACCGGCCCCTCGCAGCAGCAACCTTCCGTTGCCGTGCTCGCGGTTGGCATGTTGCCGCCGTCCGCGGAAATCGCACTGCCGGGCGGGTCCCATTCGCCATCGTCAGCGGCGCCATCCGATCGGCACGGCCTCTCACCATCTCTTGGCCTGTCGCAACGGGTGATGTCCGGGGACACAATGGCCTCGCAGAACACCGGTCAAGCGGGGTTTCCCGGTGCTATTGCGGGAGAAGGAGTCGTAGCCCGGACTGGGTTGGCGCAAAGGGACAGCAAGACAGAATCCCCCAGCATCGGGACACCTGCCGTTGCCATGCCGATGCACGGACAGATGCCGCCATCGGGACCGTCGCCGCCGGCAAGTCCCATGGCACCAGCCGCCCCATCGGGCGCCCATTCCAACCCGGATGGCACCACCTCCGGGCCGGCCGCGCAGATTGCTCCTGCCGTGGTTTCCCTGGTGCAGCGGAACGACGGTACGCACCAGCTCGTGCTGCACCTCCAGCCCGCCGAACTGGGCCAGGTTCAGGTGCGGATCGACCGCGCCGACGGCGCGCCGGCCAAAGTGGAGATCACCGTGCAGCGGCCGGAAACGGCGGCGTTGCTTCTGCACGACCAGCCGCAACTGCAGCATGCGCTGGATCAGGCAGGTATTCCGCAAGATGGGCGCAGCCTGACAATCCAGGTCGCCATCCCCGCACCTCCGGCTGCGGCGCCTGCGCCGGTCCCGGCTGCGTCGGGCGATATGTCCAGCCGAACCGATGCGGGCAGCAGCGGGTTTGCCGGTGGAGGCTTTAACGGCAATGGCAGCAGCGGGCACCCCTCCGGTTCCGGTCAGCCGCGGGACGACAGGCCCGCAGGCCAGTCCGTCTACCGGTGGTTTCGCGCCGGCCTCGATATCACCGCCTGACCCGAAAAGGATCAGCCGCATGAGCACCGACCCCGTCGCCGCACAGCAGAGCGCCGCCAGTGCCGCATCCACAGCCGGCAACGCGAGCAACACGGCCCTGACCTCGCTCTCCTCGAATTTCGGCAATTTCCTCGGGCTGCTGATGACGCAGTTGCAGAACCAGGATCCCACCAGCCCGCTCGACACCAACCAGTTTACCAGCGAGCTTGTGCAGTTCTCCTCGGTCGAGCAGCAGATCAACACGAACTCCAGCTTGACCCAGCTTATCCAGCTCACCCAGGCCGGCGAGATCATGCAGTCTTCCGCCATGGTCGGTAAGACGGTTGCCGTGCAGTCCGCTGATCTGACCTTGCAGAGCGGCCATGCCGCCTTGAACTATACGTCGCCTGCCACGGAACCGGTCGCCATTTCCGTCACGAGCGATACCGGGGCGAAGATCCTCGATACGTCCGTCACCGCGGCGCGCGGCACGAACACCTGGACATGGGACGGCACTGACGCGTCCGGCAACGCACTGCCGGACGGGACCTACAAGGTCACGGTGACGGGTACCGGCACGGACGGCAGCAGCACCGCCCTGCCGTTCACGGTCAGCGGTATCGCCACCGGCGTGCAGAACCAGAACAACACGCTGACCTTGCTGCTCGGGTCCCTGTCGGTGCCGTTCAG
>DATNEJ010000022.1:0-15398 GCA_035606775.1 Acetobacteraceae bacterium
CCGCCAATCCGGCTAACACCGTCCTGGCGAGCGCATTGGCGAACCTATCGAGCGGCAACGATGCGAACGGCGCCCTCAATATCGGCGCCAGCAGCGCGCTTCTGCGCATGCTGGGCTTTTCCGGTGCCACGCCCTGCTACAACGGCGTCGGCGTCTTCGTCGCTGGTTGCGGCCAGACCTACGATGCGGTGATCACCCTCAGCAGTTCGAACCCGATCGACTACACGCGGCCGCTGGACGGCAGCAGCTATGACGCGCTGCGTGTCATCGAGCATGAAATCGATGAGGTGCTCGGCGCGGGAGGCCAGGGATCGACCCTGAACAGCCAAAGCGTTACCTGCGATCCGCTTTCGCCGACTGCCTACGGACCGCTTGACCTGTATCGGTACTCCGCCCCAGGCACCGCCAGCTACACGACATGCGGCAGCGCCAGTTCCTATCTGTCGGTCGATGGCGGTGTCACCAGCATCGCGGCCTTTGATCAGAACGCCGCAGGTGACATGGGCGATTTCGCCGATGGCAACACCGTGCAGGCGGCATTCACCAATTTCAATCAGACAGCCGACATCTCCACGACGTCACCGGAATACAAGATGCTGGAGTCCATCGGCTACGACCCGGTGCCGGAACCAGGCTCCCTGGTGCTGATCGGTGCCGCCCTCCTCGGTCTGGGCTTCGTCCGTCGCAAACGCGGTGCGCGCCTGGGCGGCTGAGTCAAATCATGTAGCTCACGTCCGAAGTCGCCGTCGGATAGCCGAAAATCATCCCGCCCACCTGTTCGGCTGTGAGGCCGTTGCGGATCGCCATGGCGAAAATGTTGATCACCTCGTCGGCGTGCGGGCCGATCAGGTGCGCACCAAGGATGCGGTCAGTCGCTTCCTCAATCAGCACCTTGTATCCCGCGCATTCCTCCCCGATCCGACGAGCCGTGTACCAGTCGGCGGTCTTCTCGTGGTTGACACGGAACCGCAGCCCCTGCCTGCGCGCGTCCTCCTCAAGCAGACCCACACGCGTCAGCGGCGGCGTGGTGAACACGATGCTGGGGACGCCGGTATAGTTCGACTTCGCGTGATTGCCCTCGAGCATATTCGCCGCCACCGTGCGCGCATCATGGCTCGCCACCGGCGTCAGGGGCGGACCGCTCGATGCGGCATCCCCCGCGGCATACACCGCCGGATTGCTGGTGCTCTGCAGGAACCCATTGAGTTTCAGCCGTCCTTTCTCGCGCGCGATGCCGCCACTATCCAGATCGAGCGGCTCGAGATCCGGCACACGCCCGGCCGCATGGACGACCAGATCGCCCTCGACACTCCCGCTCACGCCATGGGCATTGATTGTGACCTGGAATCCGGTGCCGGCCTTATCGATCCTCTCAACCCTGGTCCCCAGACGGAGATCGATGCCCAGCGCGGCCGACTTCTCCCGCAGCCATCCCACCAGCGCCTGGTCGAATTGCGGCAGGATGCGGTCCGTCTGCTCCAGCACCGTGACCGTCGCGTCGGCGCGCGCGGCAATGTGGGAGAACTCCGCGGCGATATAGCCGCCACCGACCAGCACGATGCGCTTCGGCAGTACGTCCAGATCGAGAAAATCCGTGCTGGTCGCCAGGTGCTCCTCACCCGGAATGCCAAGATGCATCGGTACCGCGCCGGTGGCGATCAGGATGAAGCGCGCTTCAAGACTTTCACCGGCCACCTCGATCATGCGCGTGCCGCGGAAACGCGCGCGGCCATGAAAGGCGTCGATGCCGGCCTCGGCGAACTCTGCCTCGCGCCGTTGCGGTACCGGCACGGTGAAGCTTCGCTTGAAGGCCATGAGGCTTTGCCAGTCGATCACGGGCTCGCCGCCGGCGATGCCCTTGCCGCGCATGCGGCGATCCTGATCGGCCGTTTCGGCCGCGCCGACCAGAACCTTCTTGGGATCGCAGCCGCGCTGGGCGCAGGTGCCGCCGAACGGCAGATGATCGATCACCGCCACGCGCCAGCCGGCATCGCGACAGCGATAGGCGGCGACCGAGGCAGCGGTGCCCGTGCCAATGACCACGAGATCGTACGGCGATGCCATCCTGAGCTCCTCCATGATATGCCGCCGATCATGGCGGATCGCTCCGGCCGCCGGCGCTTTGCTGGCGCCATGATCCGCGCCCCCCGGGAATTTCGTCTCAGCCGAGCGCAGCCACTGAGGCCGGCAGATGATGCAGAACCGCGCAACAGGCCAGGAGGTTCCTTCGGCGTGGCGGAGGCCGCTATGCCGGCAGTTCGAGCATCCAGGGTTCGGCGAGGCCGAGCCCCCGGACGCGGACGCCGTTCGGCAGCACCGCGGCATAGGATTCGTGGTGGTGCCCATGGACGATCAGGCGCGCACCGCCGGCCTCGGCGAGACGGTCGATCACGGCGAAACCGTGCCGGTGCGATGACGGCGCCTCATGCGAGACCAGTACGTCGAAACGTTCGCCCGCCAGGCGCTCGATATCCTCCGGAAACACCGTATCGCGGTGCCACAGCGGCAGTCCGCCGCGCCAGTGCTCCTCCGGCCGCAGCGCGGCAAGGAAGGCGGCGCGCGTGCGAAACTGCGGCGGGTCAGTCTGTTTCGAGACCGGATCGGGACGCGGATACCAGACCCGCGGCTTGAACTCGCCGGGCAGGCCGGCGATTCGCATGCCGTCGATCGTCACCACGCGCAGACCGATATCACCCTGCGGCCAGGCACCGGCCAGGTTGTCGAAGGCCGCCTCGGTCTCCGTGTCGTGGTTGCCGAGGATCCAGTGCACTTGCCATCCCGCCGCAAACACCGGCGCGAGGAGGACAGGCAACGGCGCCGGACAATCGCAATCGCCGACCAGGATCAGCGTGCCGGCTTCCCGCGCCAGGCAGGCCCGAATGATCGGCGCAAAGTTCCCGTGCGGGTCGCCGGCGAACAGGATCAACGTATCAGGCGCTCGTTGGATCAGCCGAGGGCGGCGGCGACGAACTGGGCGTGCGCCAGGACGGCGCGGTCGTCGCCGAACCGGCCGACGATCTGAATACCCAGCGGCAATCCGTTCGGCCCGTTTCCCGCCGGCACGGTGACGCAAGGCACATGCAGCGAGGTCCAGATAAGGTTGAAGGCCGGATCGCCGGTCCATTCCAGGCCCTTGGGTGCCTCTCCCGGCGCGGACGGTGTCACCAGCACGTCGAAGCCCTCCATCGCCGCGGGGAATTGCGCCTGGGTGCGCGCAAACACCGCGTACGCCTGTGCGATGGCCGCCTCGCTCTGCCGCAGGCCGAAGGCGAGGCGCTCATGCAGACTCTCGCTGATGCCATCCGGATGCGTTGCCAGTTCCCAGCCCAGGGCGCGTGCGCTCTCGTTGTTCATCACGATCGGATGCGCCTCCATCAGGCCGGCGAACGCGTCCGGCAGTTCGCAGGACGTCACGCGCGCACCGGCGCGTGCCAGCGCCTCGGCGACGCGCGGCAGCAGTGCCTCGGTTTCCGGCAGAGCGGTGCTCCAGGCGGGCGAACGGCAGATGCCGACGCGCGGCGCGCTGTCCGGTCTGGATTCCGGATTTCCCAGATTTCGTCCCGACACGGCGCCGGCGAACAGCGCGCAATCGGCGACACTGCGCGCGATGACCCCGACGGTGTCGAGCGTATCGGACATCACCTTCATGCCGATCCGGTTGATCATGCCGTAGCTGGGCTTGTAGCCGACAACGCCGCAATACGCGGCGGGACGGATCACGCTGCCAGCGGTCTGCGTGCCGTAGGCGATCGGAAAGAACCCGGCCGCCACGCCCGCGGCGGACCCCGAGGACGAGCCACCCGGTGTGTGCGCGTGGTTCGCCGGATTGACGGTGGGCCCTGGCTTGCGCGTAGCGAACTCGGTGGTGACCGTCTTGCCGTACGGCACGGCTCCCGCCGTCCTGGCCCAGGCAACCGGCGCTGAGTCTGCCCTTGGGCGCCACCCTTTCCAGATTGGCGAGCCGTATTCCGAAGGCATGTCGGCGGTGTCGAGGACATCCTTGATGCCGACGGGGATGCCTTGCAGGGGACCTGGCCGAGCGCCAGCGGCCTGGCTGCGTGCATAGTCCGCGTCAAAGCAGGTGAAGGCGCGGATCGACGGTTCCAGTTCCGCAATTCTGGCGAGGCATGACTCAATCAGGTCGCGCGGGTGGAGCGTGCCGTCCTGGATCAGGCGAACGGCCTGTGTGGCTGTCATCTGCCATGGATCGCTGGATCGGGACATCGGGCACATTCCTCACAGTGGTCTCGCTACCGGGATGCGGCGTGGCGCCTAATCGTCGGTGACCGCGAGTCAGCCATTGCTCCGGGCACGCTGGAGATTCAGGCTGCTCTTGCACCGCGTATAGCGCAACGGCGGGACGAGGTGAACGTGGCGCCGGTCGCGCAATGCATCAACCGGAACGGCGGAGGCCGAGTGTGATGGCGTCTGCCTGGGTGGTAGAGATGATAGGAACTGACCCGGCATCGTCGAAGGAGAGTGTCATGGAGATCAGGCGCAGCGGCACGCAGCCATCCGGCAAAGGGCCGAGCGAGTATTTCACCGGCACGGTGCGGATCGATCCGCTGTTCAGCCCGCCCGAGCCGGCGCGTGTCGCCATGGCGCTCGTCACCTTCGAGCCCGGCGCCCGCACCGCCTGGCACACTCATCCGCTCGGCCAGACGCTGATCGTCACCGCTGGCTGCGGCTGGGTGCAGCGCGAAGGCGGACCGGTTGAAGAAATCCGGCCCGGTGACACAATCTGGTTCCCGCCAAACGAGAAGCACTGGCACGGTGCAACGCCGACAACGGCCATGAGCCATATCGCGGTTCAGGAAAAATTGAACGGCTCGCCGGTCACTTGGCTTGAACACGTCACGGACGAGCAATACCGGCGGTGAGGCGAGTGCGCTTACCGCAGTTCAAAGTGCAGCGGTATAACCAGCTCGATCGGATCCCTGGTGATCTCCGGTGGCGGCCTAGGCAGCGGCTGCGCGCGTTCGATCCAGTGCAGCGCTTCCTGATCCAGATCCGCATGGCCTGATCCGCGCACGACGACAACCGACAGTACCATGCCGGCGTGGTTCATGACAAAGCGCACGAGGGCCACGCCCTGCTCGCCGCGTCGCTGTGCCTGAACGGGATAGCGTTTGAAGCGTGCGAGGTGCGCGCGTAGCGCATCCTGCCAGGTGATGGGCATCGCGCCCGGCGTGGGCGCGGCCTGCACCTGGGCCGGCGCAGCCTGTTGGATCGGCACGGGCGGTGGCGCGGGCTTCTGCTCCAGATGCTCGGGCACCGGCCGCTTCGCCACACGCGGTTTCCGTGGAGGTGGAGGCGGCGGCGGTTCCGGCAGCAGGGCCTCCGATTGCGCCGGTGTTGCCTCCGGTGGAGGCGTTTCGACAGGCGGCGGTTCGGGTGGGATCCCCTCTTGCGGCGGCGGTTCGGGGGTCGGTGGCGTCACGGCGTCGGGCGGTGGCGGTTCGGGTGGCGTGGTCACCTCGGGTGGCGGCTCGATGCGTTCGGGCTCCGGCGGCGCCTGCGGTTCCGGCGCAAGCTCCAGCAGCACCGGCGGCGGTGTCGCCGGAATGCCATGGTCCGATGGAATGGTTCGCAGCAGCAGCAACACCGCAATGTGCGTCGCGACGACGAGAAGCAGGCAGGCGGTCCACCGCAAAAGGGTGGCGCCGTTGCCTTCGCTTGCGTCGTATCGAACGGTATTCATTGCGCAGGGGCGGTTTCCCGCGCGACCAGCGCAACCTTCAGGTATCCGGCTGCACGCAGGGCATCCATCGTGGTCATCAACTCGCCATACGGCACGGTCTTGTCCGCGCGCAGAAAGATACGCTGCGTGCGGTCGCCGCCGCTTGCCTGATCGAGAGCGGGTTTCAGCGCGTCGGCCGTGATCGTGGCATCGCCCAGGGCCAATGTCTTGTCCGCCTTCAGCGTCAGAAAAACCGGCTTGTCCGGCTTCGGATGGGACGCCGCCGTGGAACTTGGCAGATCGACGGGCACATCCACGGTGGCCAGAGGGGCGGCGACCATGAAGATGATCAGCAGCACCAGCATCACGTCGATGAACGGCGTGACATTGATCTCGTGCGCTTCCTCGAGATCGTCCTCACCGCTGTCCAGGCGAACGGCCATGTGCGTTACTCCGCTGCTGCCTTGGAGGACCGTCGGCCCGAATCGAGCTCACGTGAGACCAGCCGTTCGACGGCGGCGGCAAGATCGGCGAGCATGGCGCGATAGCCGCCGATCGAGCGCGCGAAGCCGTTGTAGATCACGACGGCCGGAATGGCGGCGACAAGGCCGGCCGCGGTCGCCAGCAAGGCTTCGGCGATGCCTGGGGCAACCACGGCAAGGTTCGTGGTCTGTGCCTGGGAAATGCCGATGAAGCTGTCCATGATCCCCCACACCGTGCCGAACAGCCCGATGAACGGCGCTGTCGAACCGATGGTCGCGAGCAGGCCGGTGCTGCGGGTCAGGCGGCGTCCGAACGCGATCTCGATGCGGCGCAAGTGCGAGGCGACGCGTTCCTTGATGCCGGCGCGCGGCGCATCGCCCGAGCGGCGTATTTCGTCGAACGCGGCAGCGACCATGGCCGTCAGCGGCTCCTTCCGGTTGGCAAGCCGCAGATGCAGTTCATTCAGCGTTTCGTCGGCGTCGGCGACGGGAACGCTGCGGCGCAGACGGTCCTTGGCGCGCGCGACATCGATGCCTTTTGCAAGAAGAATGGTCCAGGTCAGGATCGACGCGGCGATCAGCCCAAGCATGACTGTCCTGACCACCGCGTCGGCGTGGAGGAACATCGCGGTGATGGTCAGGTCCTGCGGCAGCAGCCGATCGGCTTCTGTCGTGCCGGCCGAGGCGTTGGCGCTGTCGGGAGGTGCCACGGGTGAAGCGCCATCAACGGGAGGCGCAGCGTCCTTCTGAGCCGATGCGGGGGATGCATCGTTTCTTGATCCAGGCGGGGCGGTATCGGCCGCCGGCCTCGGCTCCGGCGGCGCATCGGCGGCTTGCGAAGGTGGCGTCGTCCCCTGCGTTCGTGTTGAGGTCGCGCCGCTCGCCGGTGCGGGTTCAATGGCGCCGGCTGCCTGATTTGACGCGGCGGGCGGATCGGCAGCGGGCACGGGCGCAGACGATGCAGATGTCGGCTGCACAGGTGCGGCGGAATGCGAGTCCGCCGGGACTGGTGAAGCGGCTGCGACTGGCGGCGTGGTAATGGCCTGCGCCGCTCCGGTTGACAGAGTCCGGGCATGTGCCGGCAGCGTAATGGCTGCCAGCGCCATCAGGAGCGCAATCGGAAATAGCGGTTTCCCCGCGAGAAGCACGTTCGTCATGGAATTCACCTCATTCCGCACTGAGCGGGATCGACACTCGCGACCGCGAGGCGCGCGCACCGCGTCGCCGCATCAGCCACATCGCAAGACCGGTGACGGGGAACAGGGGCAGAGCCAGGCCGGCGACACAGGTCGCCGCGCGCCAGGGGAAGCCGAGGCCACCGCCGCTGTGCAACGCTCTCGCCCAGCCAAGCAGTCTGGCACCAAAGTTCTGGCTGCGCGGATCCTGGACGGTGAGTATCCGTTGCTCTCCAAGATCGATATCGGCCCGGGCAAATGGTCCGCCGTCGCGGGTTCCGTCGGGCTGAAACACGGCGATCGCCGGTCGGCCCGCTGTCGACGGCAACAGCAGGTCCAGCAACCGCGCGTGTGGGATCGCCGCCCGCGCTCGTTCGAGCGCCGTGTCGATGTCGGGCGCAGCCGCAATGCCGTGTGCACCACGGCGCGAGCCGGGATCGGGCAGGCCTGCAAGGGCGCGGAAGGTTCGGGGAAATGCCAACGCTATCCCGCTGCCGGCCTGCAGGATCAGCATCGCCGCGAGCCAGATGCCGAATCCCCGGTGCAGCGCGTGCCACAGCAGCAGGCCACGGCGTTTTTTGCGCGGAACGGCCATCGGTCTTGTGTTCCACCAAAGCGGCAGGCCGATGACCGACAGGATCAGCAATCCGACGCCGATCCAGCCGACGATGGCGCGGCCGCCAGCCCTCGGAATCAGCAACTGTTCATGCAGGCCGTGCATGAAGCGATAGAACCGGCCCGGACGAAGCACGGTCCGCGTGACAGCCAATGTTACCGGATCGATCACCAGCCGCAGTTCCGGCATGCGCTGCGCCGGTTTGGCCAGATCGACAACGGCCAATGAGCGTGGTCCCGATCCGGGATGATAGCGGACCGGCGTCAGGCCAGGGGAAGCGGCCCGCGAGGTGGCGATGATCGCGGAGGCTGTATGGACCGGTCCTGCCGCCGGCGAATCGGGCGGCTCGGATAGTTCTTCCCAGACCGGCGTACCTGCCAGAATGAATCCGCTGACGGCCGTCACGAGCAGCGGCAGGGACAGGGCAAGTCCCATCCAGCGATGCAGCTTTCGCAGCGCCGTCCACATAGACCTAGAGTTCCGCCCAGCCACGAATCAGGTTGTGGTAGACGCCAAGAAGCTGCGTGACCGCCGGGTGGTCCGGCACGTCGCGTGCCAGTTGCTGGATGGCGGCATCGAGGTCGAATAACTGCGCGCGCCTGCCATCGTCGCGCACCATGCTCTGGACCCAGAAGAACGCCGCGAGACGTGCGCCGCGGGTGACGGGATTGACCCTGTGCAGGCTTCCGGCGGGGTAGAGAACCATATGCCCGGCAGGGAGTTTTGCGGCGTGTGTCCCGTAGGAATCCTCCACGACCAACTCGCCGCCGTCGTACTCGTCTGGCGCATTCAGAAACAGCGTCGCCGACAGATCCGAGCGGATGCGATACGGCATGCCTTTGGCCTGGCGGATCGCATTGTCGATATGCGTGCCGAACGACTGCCCACCTTCGTAGCGATTGAACAGCGGCGGAAACACGCGCAACGGCAGGGCCGCGGCAATGAACAGCGGCACCCGCTCCAGCGATGCGACGATCATGCTGCCGAGCTCGCGCGCCGCCGGATGGTCCTCGGCCACCTGGGCGTTGTGCTTGACGAGGGCCGACTGAAAACCTGCGGTGACCCTCCCATCCAGCCAGGGTGCATCGTCAAGCATCCGCCGGCACGCGCCAAGCTGGTCCTCCGACAGCACGTCGGGAATGTGCACAAGCATGGATTACAGCTTGGCAGCCAGCGTGAAAATCGCCGCGCGTGAAGGGCCGAGGATGATGTGCGCGGGGTGCAACAGGTCATAGTAGTAGGTGTTGGTGACGTTCGTAAGATTGATTTGCGCACTCAGATTCGGCGTGATCGGATACTTGGCCATCAACTGCATCGTCCAGTAGCCGGGCGCCCGCAGGATGACGTTGGTGCCGCGCGCCGGTGTGGAACTGGCGGTGCGGCTGGACACGTAGTTCATACCCCCGCCGATCTCCAGATCGTGCCAGGGCAGGCGATAGGTGGTCCAAAGGCTCAGTGTATTGCGCGGCGCGTTGGGCGGGCTGTGGCCCACTTCGGCGGAATTGGGGGAGGAGACGACCTCGGCGTCGTTGAAAGAGTAGCCGCCGAAGACTTCCCAGGCATCGGTGATATAGCCGCTGAAGCCGATCTCGAAGCCTCGCACGCGGTAATTGCCGGCAAGGATGTCGGTGGTGGGGTCGGCCGGATTCACCTCTCGGGCATTCGCCTTCTGGATCTGATAGACGGCCGCGTTCAGTGACAGCCGTTGGTCAAGGACATTCCATTTCGTGCCGAGCTCATAGGTCGTGGTTTTTTCCGGCGCGACGGAGGCGGTTGCCGCGCTGAGGCTGAGCGACTCGGCGGAAGGATTGAAGGACGTGCCGTAGGAAAAATACACGCTGCTGTTGACGTTCGGCTTGTAGACCAGGGCCGCGCGGTAGGTCGGCAGGTCATCGTTCCTGGAAAGCGATGTCGGCGGCGGGATGATCTGATGGAAGCTGCTGTTGAAACGATCCCAGCGCCAGCCGCCGAGCAGGTCCCAGTGCTCGCCCAGGCTGATGGTGTCCATCAGGTAGAGGGCATAGTTGTTGACGGTTGTGCCCTGGATGCTTGTCGGTGTGCCGCCTCCCGGAAAGGCCGGGGAGGAGGGATTGGGCGACAGCAAACTGGTTGTCGTATTCGGAAAGGCAATGCGGGTGGGATCGGAGGTCTGGCGTGCAACTTCCACACCGGCCAGCAAGGCATGTGAGACGGGCCCGGTCTTGAAGCGGAACACGCCCTCGGTCTGATTATCCAATAGCGTTTCCTGGCTGGACACTCCGATCACGTGGCGGGTGACGAGCACGGACGACAGCGGCACGCCCGGATTGATGAAATTGGTGGCGAGTCCGAAGCCGATGATCTGCGGTTCGGTCACCTGCAGATCGCGCTTGTAGCTGCCGTAGCGGAGCTGGTTCCGCACGGTGATGTTGTCGTTGATGTCGTGCTCCAGCTTCACGGTGCCTATATCGACGATGGTGCGGAAGAAGTCGCTGCTGTCGTAGCCGTAGAAGTTCTGGTGTGCGACAGGGGCCGGCGTGCCGTTCAGCCACGGGATGCCGTAATCGGGCGTGTCGTACGACTGCTGGTGCAGATATTGCAGCGTCAGGCGCGTGCTGGTGCCGAGGCCGAACGCCATTTCGGGGGCGAAGCCGAACCGGCGCCACTCGGTCACGTCGCGTCCTGCCGTGCCGTTGAGGTTGCCCATGAGGTTGAGGCGGATAGCGGACCCATCCAGGCCGGTGATCTGACGGTTCACGTCCGACGTGAATCGCACGGTCCCGTCGGTGCCGAAGGCAAAGGCTCCGCTGGTGATTGATTGCAGTAGCGGCTGCTTCGATACCTGATTGATTGTGCCGCCGCTGGAGCCGCGGCCGAACAGCACGGAGGCGGGGCCTTTCAGCACCTCCACCGCCTGCAGGTTGAACGGGTCGCGATAGTAGCTGCCGAAATCGCGCATGCCGTCGAGGTAGAAGTCGTTCTGCGAGTTGAAACCGCGAATCGACAGGTTGTCGCCTTGCTGGCCAGCCTCGCCGGCCGCCAGGCTGACGCCGGGCACATTGCGCAGGGCGTCGCGCATCGTGGTGACACCCTGATCCTGCATTAGCTGGCTTGGCACGACGGTGATCGACTGCGGGGTTTCGACGAGCGGTCCCGTCAGCTTGTTGTAGCTTGGCGTCAGCGTCTGATAGCTGCCCTGGCCGCCCTGGTTTCCCTCCACGGACACCTGCGGCAGTTGCACAGGCGCTTCGGCAGGCGTCTGCGCCTCGGCCGCATGCGGCACACCGAAATGGGCTGCCGTCACGCCTACCATGGTTCCTGCCAAGAAACGCAGGGTGGGCGGGGCAGGGGTTGCTGTATCGGGTCGGGTCGGCATCGGTCTTCCTGACTACTTGCGAATGACTCGCATTCTCGATATGCCATTGCGCACCCGCTGGCAAGACCCGTGGACGACGAGGAGCAACCGAGTGCGACTTATGAGGAAGCCGCAGACCGAGCAGCCGCGTGTGCGATTGTCCGCACTGCGGACGCTGACACGCGATGAGCTGAGCAGGATGCTTGGCGGCCGACCGGAGGAAATCGGGCCGTGGATGGAGGCAGCGGCGCGCTATGGCCTGGTGGAGGCGCAGGTGCTGCTGGGCCAGATGCTACTGGACGGGCGCGGGGCGAGGCACGATTCGCCACGTGCTTTCAGATGGTTCAGCGTCGCGGCCAATGCCGGCCACCCACCGGCGATGAACATGGTCGGCCGCTGCTATGAGAACGGGTGGGGCGTCGGCAGGGACGATGCCGCGGCCGTGGCGTGGTACCGGCGGGCGGCCGAGGCATCGCTCGACTGGGGGCAGTACAATTTTGCCAACATGCTGCTGCGAGGCCGCGGCATCACGCGCGATCGCAAGGCAGCGTTCGCGTGGTACATGCGCGCCGCGCGCCAGCAGCACGCCAAGTCGATGAGCCTTGTTGGGCGCTTTCTGGAAGAAGGGTGGGAGGTGACGGCCGATCCGGCCGCCGCCGTCGCCTGGTACTGTCGTGCCGCGGAAGGCGGCGACTATCGCGGCCAGTACAATCTCGCGTCATGCCTCGCGCGAGACGGAGATATTGTCGGCGCTGCTTGCTGGTTTGAGAAGGCGGTCGCGACTGCGTCACCCGACGTTCTGCAAATCATGGCGACGGCACTGCGCGATTCGGCCGAACCGGCTTTGCGGGAGATCGGGCATCGGGCCGGGTCACGGCTTGCCGACGCAACATCGCGTCATGACGGCCAGGGGGAAAGACACCGCAATTCCGCATCGGTGTCGGTTTTGTAGCGCCTCGCTAAGCAAGGAGGTTTTCATGGGTCAGGTCATTCGACTCGTCTTTCCGGACTCCGGATATCCCGCCACGATGCAGGAACTGGATACGGCGGAATGCGTGTTTTTGCTGGCGGTGCGATGGTGGGTTGCGGATCACCGTGAGGATATCGATCCGCTGCCCCGCCTGTGCGATGCCATGGCGATAGCCGGAACGCCTGATGCGGCATTTTTGGTGGACCGGCTCATGGCCGCTCTGGCGCGTGCCACCCGTCGGACCATTCTTATCCACTGCCCGCACTGCCCGCAGGTGGGGGAAGACGAGAAGCACCTTCTGCACGCGGCAAGCCTCGTTCAGGCGGGCGAATCCGCACGCGCCGAACGTGCTTTGCGGATCGCACTGCTTTCCGCACCGGGTGCCGACTGCACCCTGGGTTCACTTGAATCGCTTGCGGAGATGTTCGCCAGTGCAAGACTGATGTTCCAAAGGCGCAAAGCGCCTTCGATGACGTTGGCGGACGACCAGACAGCGAAGCTGCATGTTCATGCAGCTCTACCCCATTCGATCCACTGATCGGCGACACCCATGCAGATCCACCGCTCGGTCGGCGTCATGACACTTGTCACCCTGATGGAAGCGGACCGAACCGCTGCCCGAAAATCCGCCAGGATAAAGACCGGGACCGCGAAGGGCGCGCGCCCCGCGAAACAGTGGACGCTGCAAACTCTGGACCCTGACGCGGATTTCCGCTCAGTCTCCGCAACGATTGTCGCCAACGACATGCCGCAGGTGACCACCGGCCACGACCGTCTGATGGTTCCTGCCACCGGCCGGATGGGCCGCAAGGCAGGCGGATAAATCACTCGCGCCCCCGCGTCGCGGGTATCCCTTCGCCGATTTGCGCCTCTATCGGAACGGCGCCACTCTACTCGGCAACACGCACGGAGCGGCGAGATGACCCAGTCAGCATCCGACCTGGCCGAACGCTTCAACGCGTCTCCCCTGCCATTCGCCGCGCTGCTCGGCATCAAGATCGTCTCCGCCCAGCCGGATAGAATTGTTGCCGAAATGACCGTGCGCGACGAGCTGTGCACCCGCCCCGCCGTCCTGCATGGCGGTGCCATCATGGCATTTGCCGACACGCTCGGCGCCATGGGCACTGTCGCCAACCTGCCGGAAGGCGCCGGCACCACGACCGTCGAAAGCAAGACCAACTTCGTCGGCGCGGCACCCGTCGGCACCTGCCTTACCGGTGAAGCAACGCCAATCCATCGCGGGCGCCGCACCATGGTGTGGCAGACCCGGATTACCCTGCCAGGCGGCAAGTTGGTCGCGCTGGTGACGCAGACTCAGCTTGTGCTGTGACCGTCCCCGGTCGGCCTGCATGAATGCGCGGCTCCCAGTCTTCCGGACATCGCGACTCACGATCCGCCCCCGCACAATGGCGGCTCTCGAGGACTGCCTCGCCATGGATCGCGATCCGCTGGTCACGCGCTTCGTCGCCGGCCCGTGGACCGATCCGGTCGCCCATCGCCGGTTCGTGGAAGCGCGCATGCAGCACACCTATCCCGACGGTATGGGCTATTGGACGGTGATTGCTTCCGAGGGGTTCGCCGGCTGGATTCTGCTGGCACCGCTCAACCTTCATGGCCCGCAAATCGAGATTGGCTGGCGCCTCGTGCGCAGCGCCTGGGGGCGCGGCTACGCAACCGAAGCGGCGCGGCCGGTGCTCGCTCATGCGCTCAACACGCTCGGACTCGATGCGGTGATCGCGGATATCGATCCGGCGAACACGGCGTCGGTCAATGTTGCGCGCAAGCTAGGAATGCGGCCGACGATCCCGGTGCCGTACCATGGGCATTCGGTGACCCGCTATGTCGCCGGCGCGGGGCCTGACCCCGCGGATGTGCCATCACCTATGCGATAGGTCCACCGGTTTGCCGGCCCTGCGGCCGATTGGACCGCCCAGCAGAATAACGGCCATCGCCACCAACTCCACGCCGCCGGCAAGGCCCAACACCGGAGGATAGCCGCCGAATGCGTCATGCAGCACACCGTAAAGGCCCGGACCAAAAGCGGACGTGAGCTGGATCAGCGTCGCCGCGGCGCCGTAGATCACGCCAAAGGCGGCCGCACCGAACTCGCGCCGCACCATGATCGGTGACAGCGTGGTGATCTGCCCCAGGCAGAACCCGTAGATCAGGCTCGCGCCGATCAGGACAGAAACGGTGGAGTACAGCGCGATCAGGCCGAGCATGACCGCCTGCGTGGCGAGGATGACGGCGGTATAGGGGCGCAGGGGCAGACGATCGACGATGCGCGCCAGAACAAGGCGTCCGAGCATGTTGGCGAAACCGGTGGCGCTGACCAGCCAGCCGGCGCCGGACACGCCCAGAAACGGTTTGGCCAACATCACCTGGTGGGTGAAGAATCCGACCTGCACCAGAAGCCCCAGCGCGAACCCGACGGTAGTGCTCCAGAAGGCCACAGTGCGCATGGCCGAACGCCGGTTCCAGCCCGGTGCTGCCGAACGACGGGTGTCGTGGAGGGCCGTGGCGGCAACGGGCGTGCCGTCCGGCGCCAGCCCCAGCTCCTGCGGCCGGCGGTAGCGCAGCACGATGGCGGCGAGCGGCGCCAGCACCGCCACCGTCAGCACGCCGCCCGCCAGCGTCGCGGCGGAAAAGCCGAATTGGGCGATCGCCGAGGACAGCGCCGGCACGACAAGCATCGCGCCGAAGCTGGCACCCGTGAGGGCGATCGCGACGCTGCGGCCTTGGTGCCGCTCGAACCAAGGGGCGAGGGTCGTGCTGATCCCCGTGAGCGAGAGCGAGGAATACCCGGCGCCAAGCAGGATGAATGCGGCAGGGAGCTGCCAGGGCGTCGCAACCTGGCCGACGGCCATTGTTCCGAGGCCAAGGGCCACTGCTCCGCCGACGAAGACCGGCCGCGCGCCGAAGCGAGCGATGAGGCTGGCTGTCAGCGTGGGCGAGAGTGCGCTGATCAGATAGAAGATGGTGACGGCGGCGGACACCAGGGAGACCGACCAGCCGTGCTGTTTCGTGATCGCGCTGAGATAGACGCTGGCGCCGTAGACGCCGAACCCCCAGGTGAAAACGGCAGCGACGAAACAGACAGCGACGACGCGCCAGCCGTAAAAGACGGGAACTCGAAGGACA
>DATNEJ010000037.1:0-2682 GCA_035606775.1 Acetobacteraceae bacterium
GCCCAGACGTTGGAATCGGCCACCGAGACCAGCGACCCCTGGAACGCCGGCATCACATACCGCGCAAACAGCTCATAGCTGCGCATCGTCTGTTCGCGGTTCGCCCATTCGTGCGCACGGAACAGGATGCCGCCGAAGCCGCCCTGGCTGTACTCCAGCAGCCGGTTGATGCCCTTCATCACGGTCTGCGGGGAGCCGACCAGCGTCGTGCCCATCTTCACGCCGTCGCGCAGCGGATCGTCCGCGCGGCCTGGCGGGCGGCCCAGCGTGTCCTCGAAGTAGGTCTGCGTCTCGTTGCGCTCGCCCTTCTTCACCTCGGCCAACGCCTGTTCGTCGTCTTCCGCGATGTGGGCGTTCACCACAACGCGCCAGTTCTTCCGGCTCATGGTCTTGCCGTTCTTCGCCGCCGCGTCCTCGGCGATCTTCCACTGGCTTGCCAGAGCCTCCGGTCCGCCCGGCAGACCCGCACCGATCGACAGCACGCCGACGCCATGCGTGCCGGCCGCGATCATGCCGAACGGCGTGATCGTGCTGGCGACCGCGATCTCGAAAT
Organism: Acetobacteraceae bacterium; assembly: GCA_035606775.1. Taxonomy (GTDB): domain Bacteria; phylum Pseudomonadota; class Alphaproteobacteria; order Acetobacterales; family Acetobacteraceae; genus Rhodopila. Next base: position 554 of record DATNEJ010000037.1, read on the forward strand.
GCGGATCGCTGTACGGCGCCAGGTGCAGGCGCGCATCGTTCATTTCGAACCAATCGGTCTTCATCGTGACCCGTCCGTCCATCTTCAGCAGGGCCATGATAGCGTCCATCGCCTCCAGCATGCGCGGGCGCTGTGTCGTCGGCTCGATACCCAGCATGTAGGCATCGGACGTCAGCGCGCCGGGTCCGCAGCCCAGCATCGCACGCCCGCGGGTCATGTGATCGAGCTGCACCCAACGCTGCGCGACAAAGAACGGGTGATGGTACGGCAGGCTGGTGACACCGGAGCCAAGCCGGATGTGCTTCGTCTTCTCCGCCGCCGCGGCAATGATCAGCTCCGGCGAGGCGATCAGCTCCCACCCAGCCGAGTGATGCTCACCGATCCAGGCTTCATCGAAGCCGAGGTGATCGAGCCACTGCAGCAGCTCCACGTCACGGTCGATCGCCAGCGTCGGGTTTTCGCCAAGGCGATGGAACGGTGCCAGAAAGATGCCAAACTTCAAGCCGCGATGGGCCATGAACAAGATCTCCGTGGGTTACTGAGATGTGCGCCGGCGCCGATGGTGCGCCGATACCGGCTGGTAGCCAAGCCGTTTGCGGCATGGCACCTTTGACAATGTCGTCGTCATCGGAGGAAGCAGCCATGCGTCTTGCAAACAAGGTCGCCGTCGTCAGCGGCGCCGCATCCGGCATGGGGGCCGCGACCGCGCGCCGCTTTGCCAGGGAAGGCGCCAAGGTGGTGGTTGCCGACATGCTGGAAGACGAGGGGCGGAAGGTCGTGGCGGACATCGCTGCCGCCGGCGGCACCGCGGAGTTCATGGCGCTGAACGTGACGGATGAGGCCCGGTGGAACGCGGTGGTCGCCGCCACCGTCGCGAAATTCGGCCGGCTGGACATCCTGGTGAACAACGCCGGCATCAGCGGCAGCGCGATGAACGACCTGCTGGAAAGCGGCATCTGGGACCGCCTGATAGCCGTGAATTGCACCGGCGTGTTCCTGGGCACCGCCGCCGCCGTGCGGCAGATGCAGAAGAACGGCGGCGGCTGCATCATCAACCTGTCGTCGATCTCCGGCGTGGTCGGCCAGACGATGGTGCATATGGGCTACAATGCGTCCAAGGGCGCCGTGCGCACCATGACCAAATCCACTGCCGTGCAGTTCGGCAAGGACGGCATCCGCTGCAATTCGGTGCATCCCGGCCTGATGCCGCCGATGCGCACCTCCGGCGCCACCGCCGATCCCGCCGTCCGCGCCAAAATGCTCAAAGCCGTGCCGCTCGGCCGCACGGGGGAGGTGGATGAGGTCGCGAACGCGATCCTGTTCCTGGCTTCCGATGAAGCGTCCTACATCACCGGGGCGGAGCTTTACGTCGATGGCGGCTACCTGGCTGCCTGACAACGAATCCCGGCCACGTGCGTTGCCGGACAAGCGACCCCGGTAACGTGCGCGGGACTGATGTGGCGGCTGCGCGGCCGCATAAGACCCATCCGCCTCCCGGCGGAAGTCCTGTATATCCTGGGCGGTACCGCCACCGCCATTGAGAGGACGCACCAGATGCCGGCACCAACCAGACGCGCTGCCGGCAGCACGTCCACGCCGCGCAAGCCGGACGCCGACCGGACACGCCGCGACATCCTTGAGGTGGCGTGCCGGGAATTTGCCGAACACGGGTTGAGCGGCGCGCGCGTCGATGCGATCGCCGAGCGGATGCGCACGACGAAGCGGATGATCTATTACTACTTCGGGAGCAAGGAGGGGCTGTACCTGGCCGTGCTGGAACAAGCCTATGCCGAAATGCGCCGTGCCGACAGCCAGCGCGACCTGGATGGTCTTAACCCCATCGAAGCGCTGCGCCGGATCATCGAACGTACCTTCGACTATCAGGAATCGCATCCCGACTTCATCCGCCTGGTCAGTATCGAGAACATCCATCACGGCAGGCACCTGGCGAAGTCGAAGGCGCTGCGGGAATTGAACACGGCGGCGATCGAAACCCTGCGGGAGGTGTTGACTCGCGGCCAGCAGGCAGGCGTCTTCCGCACGGACATCGATCCGGTGGATCTGCACATGATGATCAGCGCCTTGTGCTTCTTCCGCGTGTCGAACCGGCACACCTTCGGTGCTTTGTT
>DATNEJ010000054.1:0-15254 GCA_035606775.1 Acetobacteraceae bacterium
TCAGCGAAAAGGGCTTCGACCGGGTCTATATGACCAAACGCCTTGATTGAACGATGCATACAGGAGGCTTTCATGCCGCTCCTTGCCCTGCCGGCGGTGTTCATGCGCGGCGGCACTAGCCGCGCAATCATGTTTCATGCACGGGATCTGCCGGAGCGGGAGGCGTGGGACAGGATCTTCCTCGGCGCGATGGGCAGTCCCGATCCGAACGGGCGCCAGCTCAACGGCATGGGCGGCGGTATCTCCTCGCTGTCGAAGGTGTGCGTGCTGGCACCCTCGACGCGGGACGATGCTGATGTGGACTATACTTTTGCCCAGGTGCAGATAAAGGAGGCGGCCGTCGATTACCGCGGCAACTGCGGCAACATGAGTTCCGCCGTCGGTCCTTTCGCGGTCGATGAGGGGATCGTGCGGCCGAACGGCGATACCGCGGTCGTGCGCATCTTCAACACCAACACGCGGAAGATCATCCGCTCCACCTTCCCGCTGATGCAGGGCCGGGCAGCGACGGAAGGCACACTGGCGATCCCAGGCGTGGCCGGCACGGGTGCGCCGGTGCGGCTGGACTTCCTCGCACCGGGCGGCGCCACGACAGGCAGGCTGCTGCCGACCAGGCACGTCGCCGATCGGCTGGACATCCCGGGCGCCGGCACGATCGAGGTGTCGATGATCGACGCGGCCAATGCCTGCGTGTTTGTGCGCGCGGCCGACCTCGGCCTGTCCGGGCGGGAGCTGCCCGATCAGCTCGACGGCGACAAGGCGGTGCTGGAACGCTTGCAGGCGGTGCGCCGCGCCGCGTCGGTGGCGATAGGGATCGCCGGCAGCGACGCGGAGGCGCGGACGATCAACGCCGTGCCCATCATCGGTTTCGTCGCCCCGCCGATGGACGCGCCGACCTTGTCGGGGGAGCCGCTGCGCGCCGGCGAGGTGGATTTGACGGTGCGCTTCATCTCCAACGGCCAGCCGCACCGGGCGCTGCCGCTGACGGCCTCGCTGTGCACCGCGGTGGCGGCGTGCATCGCAGGCAGCGTGGTGAACCAGGCCCTGGGACCGGAAGCGGGACAGACGGTCCGGATCGGCATGCCGTCCGGCATTCTGACGGTGGATGCGGACGTGGCGAGGGACGAGGCCGGCGCCTGGCTGGCACGCAGCGGCGCGTTCTATCGGACGGCGCGCCGGCTGTTCGACGGCCGGGTCTACGTGCCCCGCTGATCGGCACCAGGCCGCGCACGGCGGGGACGCAACCCGCTTGCCGGCACGATCCGGCAGTTCGGCAGCCCGGCGAGCACCGACAGGTTCGTCACGCGCGTGCCGCGCAGGTCCAGTTGCCGCAGGCAGGTCATGCCGGCCAAGGGCCGCAGATCGGTGACCGGCGTGTCCCCGAGGTCTAGGAACTCCAGGCCCGCCAAGCCCGCCAGCGGGGACAGGTCGGCAACCTGCGTGCTGGCGAGCTCCAGGCTCCTTAGCCGGACCAGCCCTCGCAGCGGCCCGAGATCGCCAACGTTGGTGCCGCCGAGGTCGAGCCGTTCCAGCGCGGTCAGGCCGGCGAGCGGCGCGATGTCCTCCACCAGCGTGCCGGCGAGCAGGCAGGATTCCAGGCGGGTCAGCCCGGCCAGTGGGGACAGGTCGCGGATCGGGTTGAACGACAGGACCACGCTCCGCAGCGCGGTCAGGCCCGCCAGCGGCCCGAGGTCGGTGATCCGGGTCAGCTTCAGGTTCAGCCGCTCCAGCCGGTGCAGGCCGGCCAAGGGCGCGAGCCTGCCCAGTGGGCGGCGCGGCAGCCGAAGTTCGGTGACGACGTCCGCCAGGGCCGGCGGCACCGCCTGGTCGGCCAGCACAAGGCGCTCGATTTCCGTGGGATCGGTTCGGCTGGACATAACGGGCGCAGACTCCACGGCGATGCGACGGGCGCCCGGATCTTTCCCGATCCACCAGGCGAGTGCAAAGTTGCACAGAAGCCTGTCCTGGGGGGAGATCATGCTGACAATCCACGGCGCCGCACGGTCCCGCGCAATCCGCACGCTCTGGATGGCGGGCGAACTCGGCCTGCCCTACGAGCACGACGACGTATTGCCGCGCGCACCCGCCACACGTTCGCCGGCGTTCCTGGCGCTGAATCCGAACGGGCGTGTGCCGGTGATCGAGGATGACGGGTTCGTGCTGTCGGAATCGATGGCGATCAACCTCTACCTGGCAAAGAAGCATGGCAGCGCGCTGTATCCCGCGGATCCGAAGAACGAAGCGCTCGCCTGGCAATGGAGCCTGTGGGAGACCGACCGGCTGGACCGGCAGATCGTCACCTACGTCAACAACACCAGCGCCCTGCCGGAGGCCGACCGCAACGCCACGGCGGCGGAGGCAGCCTGGAAGGACATTGTCCCGGCTCTCGATGTCCTGGAAACAACGCTGGGGAAGCAGACCTGGCTGGCCGGGCCTGCCTTCTCCGTCGCCGACCTGAATGTCGCCGCCGCCCTGTATCGCGGCCTGTTCATGGACCTGGGGCGATGGCCGCATGTGCGCGACTGGCTGCAGCGCTGCTGGGATCGCCCGGCGGCGAAGAAGACGCGGGCGATGCGGGAGTAGCGCGCCGGCCGATCCGGCTCGGTTCTCTTCAAAGCTGCTGAGGCAAGGTCGCTGCGGTAGGGGTACCACTGGCGCGCGCGCCGTCATCAGGGGATTGCCGAAGAAGGTTACGCTGGACCTGCTTCTGCGGCCCAACCGCGCAGCACCGTCGCAGTATCAGGGTCCATCGGAAAGAAACATTCGATGCGAAGCTCTTGCAACGTAATGTCCTGAGGCGTGCCGAGCGTGGCTATTGTCGTGAAAAGCTGCAACGAAACGGCCCCTTTGCGGAAATGCATCGGAAGAACTGGGCCGGTCGCAGCGTCGGACGCAGGCGCCTTTAGACTCGACCGCACACCCTCGTATGTCAGCAATCTCTCCAGCAATGCCGCGGTCTCCGCGGTACCATCGGCCGCGGCATCCGCCTCCACGCTGCGAATGAAATAGCGAACCACGTCTGCCCAGTTGACCAGGAATGGCCGCAGTACGTCCGGGGCAACAAGCGCATCGGCGAGATTGACCGGCGCGCCGGGCACAAGAGGGCCGACCAGAAACTCGACGAGGCGCACAGCGCCCCCATTGCTCTTGAGCAGGTTCCAGTGCCGGTCGACGGCCACTGCGGGAAAAGGCTCCTGCTGCGCCATGACGTAGTCGAGCGCATCGCGAATCCGCGCGAGTGCCGGCGCGCCGAGATCGGTCTCCTGCCAGACCGGCGCAAATCCAGCCGACAGCAGCAGAGCGTTGTGCTGGCGCAGCGGCACATCGAGGGCGGTGGCCAACCGGATGACCATCTCCCGGCTCGGCGAGGATCGCCCCAGCTCCAGAAAGCTCAGGTGCCGCTGCGAGATGTCCGCGCGCCCGGCAAGATCGAGCTGCGACCATCCCCTCCGCTGGCGCCACCAGCGAAGCCGTGTTGCGAAGGCGGGATCGCGCGCCATGAATACCTGCCAAGTAGTTGCGGGAACGACGCCGGTCGGGAACATCGCATGCGCCGCGAAATTCAAACAGGAGATGACAGTGGGCGAGCGGTTCGGCGTGCTGATCGCCATTGTTTCGAGCTGCCTGGGCGGAACGGCCGCGGCAGTCACACGCTATCTTGCCGGCAACGCCGATCCGCTCACGCTCGCCATTCTGCGTTGGGGCATCGGGTTTCTCTGTGTGCTGCCGGTCGCGCTTATCCTTCGTGTGCGCTGGCCACGCAGAAGCGACTGGTTCGGCGTTGCCGGTCTGGGACTGTGCTTTTTCGGCCTCTTCTTCATCCTGTACAATCTGGCGATCAGCTACACGACGGCAGCCCGCGCCAGTCTCGCTCTGTCGACATTGCCGTTGCAGACCATGCTCGTTGGCGCCCTTCTCGGTGTGGAGCCGCTGACCCCGCGAAAGTCCATGGGCGTCGGCATCGCGGTCCTTGGCGTCTTCGCGGCACTTGCGTCGGGTCTGGCCGCGGCGCCACCCGGCGCCTGGCGCGGCGAGCTGATCATGACGGGCGCCGTTCTGTGCATGGCGTTCTACAATGTCTGGTCGCGCCCGTTCATCGAGAGATCGAGTGCGCTCGGGTTCCTCGCGGCCGGCATGGGGTCCGGTGCGGCGGCGCTGGTCCTGATCGGCGTGCTGACCAACCGGATGGTGGTCCTGGACAGTTTCGGTGTGCCGCAATGGATCGCCGGCCTTTACCTGGGCATCGCCGGCGGCGCGCTTGCCTTCATTCTTTGGGTTCTGGCACTGCAAAGGACGACACCGACACGGGTGGCGACCACCATGACCGTCAATCCGATCGCGGCGGCGCTGCTCGCCACGCAACTGGTCGGCGAACCGGTCACCCCTGGCCTGATCGCGGGACTCGTCGCGGTCTTTGCGGGTATCTGGGTTGCGACGACCGAACCGGCTTTCGTCGCGGGTCCTCCACGGGACGCTTGACGAGCCGGCGCTCCACCGTGCGCTGCCACTGACGGCGTCGCTGTGCGCGGCCGTGGCGGCGGAGGCTGCCTGGAAGGACGTTGTCCCGGCCTTCGACGTTCCGGAAACGACGCTGGCGAAGCAGACCTGGCTGACCGGGCCGGCTTTCTCGGCCGGCGACCTGAATGTCGCCGGCGCGCTGTATCGCGGCCCGTTCATGGACCTGGGGCGGTGGCCACATGTGCGGGACTGGCTACAGCGCTGCTGGGACCGCCGGGCGGCGAAGAAGGCGCGGGCGATGCGGGAGTAGCGCGCTGAGGCGAGATCGACGCGGCAGATCATATCGGAAACAGGCGCGGGTCCAGCGCGACCGGCGTCTCCGGCCCCACCGAAATTCGCGCAGCGTCCGGATGATCCGGGTTCACGACAACGTTTGTGTCGCGCCCATCCGTCACGACAGAGGGAACGATCAGAAGGGCCGATCTGCGCTCTTCAATCCAGAACTTGCCGAAGGCCTGCGCGATCGACGTATCAAGCGGATCGTCCCATCCACTGTGCAAAGTGGGATCGAATGATTCCCACGAAACATCTTCGGGAACGTCGGCTTCGACATAGCGTGCAGCACTCGGAGGCGCCGTTCGGTTGGCGTGGACAAGAACCTCAACGAGGCAGACCGCGAAGCTCGCGCCGGTATAGATGGCCGACAACCCCGGCGGGTTCCAGCGCTGGCCGAAGAGACGGGCTCCCTCTCCGGACCAGATCGGATGTTTGCCTGTGGCGATGCGCCAAAGACGGCGAGGCGGAGCGATCAAAGAGCAAGACCGTATTCCAGCGCATTGAGGATTTGCTCCGTGCGACGCGTGCCCAGGTCGGTTTTCGCCGCATCAATCGGACTACGTCCGTCAAGCTGAGGGTGTGGCGTCGTCATGAATGCACGCGCTTCCGCTTCGCTGCCGAGGGCGCTGCGGGCATGCACGAACAGGCGCGCCACGCGTTCGGTTCGCTCGCTTTCCCGGGGTGAGAGTTGCGCCGCACGGCGTTCAAGTGTGGTCTTGGGAACGATCCCCCACTCCAATGAAGCGACTTTCGCCTTGTCGGTCCCGGCTATCTGTTCGGCGACAGAGCGAAGGGCGAGTCTCGGAAGGCCCTTTTCGACGGCTTTCTCGATAAGAACAGATGAGGCAGGCCTGACGTTTCGGAGATCACCAGACGCGCGCTTTGTCCTGGCTTCGACGATGCGCACCGAATCATGATCGATGGTGATAACGAATTTTCCGATTTCGGCGCTGGTGGCCGCTTTGGCATGTCTCGCCGGCTTGACGGCTCCGGCGGGACCGCGGCCCTGGTACTCCTGAAAGGCGATGCCCATCACGTCCGCGACGGCCTTGGCATCGTAATTCGTGAGCATTCGGTTCGCTCCTGACCAACTGGGCTAAAATGATATCCCACATGGTCAAAAGCAAGTGGGCGGTTGGCACGCGGCCGAACCGCCGGCCGCCAAGTCCCCTCTCGCAACCTGGGCGAAACCCGACCCCGCACCGCTGCCTTGCCTTGTGTATCCGGTACGGCTACATGCCCGGCCGCGCCGGCACCCCTGGAGGCCGGCGCTTTGGCATTTCAGGAGCGACCTATGGCCAACATCGTCACGATCGAGGCCGAGGCACGTCTGCGAGCCGGTAAGGGGGCGGCGCGGGCGACTCGGCGTGCGGGCAAGGTGCCCGCTGTCATCTATGGCGGGCGGCAGGAACCCGGCCTGCTGGCACTGGACCCGCGCATCGTGCTGCGCGAACTGCACCGGCCCGGCTGGCAGTCCCGCCTCTATGAGATCAACACCGGCGGTGGGCCGGTCCGCGCGCTGATCCGCGGCGTGCAGTTCCACGCCGTCAGTGACGCGCCGGAACACGTGGATTTCCAGCGCCTGATCCCGGGCGAGCGCATCAAGGTTCTGGTCCCGGTACATTTCGAGAATGACGGCATCAGCCCCGGCATCAAGCGCGGCGCGGTGCTGAACGTCGTGCGCCACGCGGTCGAGGTCTACTGCGATCCGGACCAGATCCCGGAACAGTTCATCGCCGACCTCGGCCCGCTGGACTTCAACGACAACGTGCGCTGGCACGACCTCAAAGGCACCGAGAACGCCCGCCCGGTCATCGACCGGGACTTCGTGGTGGCCACCGTGGTGCCGCCGACCAAGGTAGAGGTCGTGGCAGCCGACGCTGCACCGACGCCGGGCGCGCCTACGCCACCGGCGGCAGCCGCTGCCAAGGCGCCCGCCAAGGGCGGCCGGAAGGGCTAGAGCGTGATCGCTTGAGGCCGAAGGCCGGAAAGCGTGAATCACGCTCTCAAACATGAACTTGGAGCATGGTCGCTTCGCCTTTCGGAAGCGAACATGCTCCAACCCCAGGAGATGGGTCATGCTGCTCTGGGCCGGCCTGGGCAATCCCGAGCCGGGGATGGCACGGAACCGGCATAACGTCGGCTTCATGGCACTCGACGTGATCGCCATCCACCATGGCTTCTCGCCGTGGCGGCAGCGCTTCAAGGGCCTGGTCTCGGAAGGCAGCATAGCCGGCCAGAAGGTGCTCGCGCTGAAGCCGCTGACCTACATGAACGCCTCGGGCGAGGCGGTGCAGGCCGCTGCCGCCTTCTACAAGCTGCTGCCCGAGGCGATCACCGCCTTCCACGATGAGCTGGACCTTGCGCCGGGCAAGGTGCGGGTAAAGCGCGGCGGCGGGGCCGCCGGCCATAACGGCCTGCGCAGCATGGACCGCCAGCTCGGCACACCGGAGTACTGGCGGGTCCGGCTGGGGATCGGCCATCCCGGCGTGAAGGACCGCGTCCTCGGTCACGTGCTGAGCGACTTCAGCAAGGAGGACAAGGACTGGCTGCTGCCGATGCTGGATGCCGTGGCGGAAGCCGCGCCGCTGCTGGTCGAAGGCCAGCCGGACGCGTTCATGACGAAGGTCGCCCTCCTGAGCCGGGAGACGGAGTAGAGGTGGGCACGACATGGACGTTACGGTGCTCCGGCCGCGCCTCGGGCGCGTTGCATTGACATGTGCAGCACATGTTTTTATCACATTCGCATGCCAGCGATGATCCAAATCCGCCATGTTCCTGACGCGCTGCATCGCCGCCTCAAGTCGCGCGCCGCGCTGGCGGGCATGTCACTGTCCGATTACCTGCTGAGCGAGCTTCGCGAAGTCGCCGAACGGCCGACCCTGGAGGAGTTGCGAACCCGTCTGCAGAGCCGATCGGCCGCGAGGCCGTCGCCGGCACCAGCTCAGGCTGTTCGCGCCGAGCGCGACAGCCGGTGATCGTCGTCGACGCCTCGGCGCTCATTGAAATATTGCTGCGCACGCCGGCGGCCGGCGCGGTGGAGAAGCGGTTGTTCGATACCCAGGAAACACTGCACGCGCCCCACCTGCTTGATGTCGAGGTGACGCAGGTGATCCGTCGATACGCGACGTCCGGAGAGATCGACCAGGACCGCGGCCGTGAGGCGCTCATTGACCTCGCCGACTTTCCGCTGCGCCGGTACCCACACGGCTTCCTTTTGCCGCGCGTGTGGGAACTGCGCGACAACCTTACTGCCTACGATGCGGTGTATGTTGCGCTGGCCGAGGCGCTTGATGCGCGGCTGCTGACACGCGACCGTCGCCTCGCTGCCGCGGCGGGCCAGCATGCGCGGATTGAAGTGGCGTAACGCTCTTCAGCCAGTATCCCGTAGCCGAGAGCGCGTCGAATTGCCGAACGGGCGGTATGGTCTGGCGTAACATGATGCGGATTTGGCGTACCGGGAGACAGATATAGATGGGCTTCAACTGCGGCATCGTCGGGCTGCCCAACGTCGGGAAATCGACGCTGTTCAACGCCTTGACGGCCACCGCCGCGGCGCAGGCGGCCAATTACCCGTTCTGCACCATCGAGCCGAATGTTGGCCGCGTCGCGGTGCCCGACAAACGTCTGGACGTGCTCGCGGCTATCGGCAAATCGGCGAAAATCGTGCCGACATCGCTCGAGTTCGTCGATATCGCCGGTCTGGTGCGTGGCGCTTCGAAGGGTGAGGGCCTTGGCAACCAGTTCCTGGCCAATATCCGCGAAGTGGACGCCATTATCCACGTTCTGCGCTGTTTCGAGGACAGCGACGTCACCCACGTGGAAGGCACCATCGATCCGCTGCGCGACGCGGACGTGGTGGAAACCGAGCTGATGCTCGCTGACCTGGAAAGCCTGGAGAAGCGGCTGACCCAGGCGCAGAAGCGCGCCCGCGGCGGCGACAAGGAAAACATCGCCGCGGTCGCGGTGATGGAACCGCTGGTCGCCGCCCTGCGGGACGGCCGGCCCGCGCGCGCCGCGATTCCGCCCGGGCAGGAAGAAGCCGTGCGCCGGCTGCAACTGCTGACCTCCAAGCCGGTGCTGTATGTGTGCAATGTCGAGGAAGCAGCGGCTGCCGGCGGCAATGCCTTCTCCGCGCAGGTCGCGGCACGGGCCGAGGCCGAGGGCGCGCGCATTGTGATCGTCTCGGCCGCGATCGAGGCCGAGGTTGCGCAACTGCCGGAGACCGACCGGGCAGAGTTCCTTGAAGGACTCGGCCTTTCCGACAGCGGCCTCGACCGCGTGATCCGTGCCGGCTACAGCCTGCTCGGCCTGGTGACCTATTTCACCTGCGGACCGAAAGAGACGCGCGCCTGGACGATCACTCAGGGCACACGCGCGCCGCAGGCCGCTGCGGTGATCCACAAGGATTTCGAACGCGGATTCATCGCCTGCGAAACGATCCCATACGACGATTATGTCACCTGCAAGGGCGAGGCCGGCGCGAAGGAAGCCGGCCGGATGCGGGTCGAAGGCAAGGAGTACGCAGTGAAAGACGGCGACGTGCTGCTGTTCCGCTTCAACGTGTAGAGCGTGATCGCGTCGCAGGCGGCATCCGAAGACGTGAATCACGCGATCAGACAAAAACACAGAGCCTGTTCGTTGCCTCTATCCGCACCGAACAGGCTCTATCGCAGCGGTCCGCACTTGGTGTCGTCACGATCAGGGATCGTTCTTGGGCGGCGCCGCAAGCGCCTGTTTCAGGGCCGCCAGAGTTTCATCAAGCGCCACTTCCAGGCGCGCAAGCAGCAGATCGTTGAAAGCATCCGCGCGCCCGCCGGCTTGCGCCTGCTGCAAGGCACGGACATAGGCGGGACGATCGTCCGGCCGCACCGCGACCGGCGGATAGCCACCGCGGATCAGGATCAGGTTCATCAGGAGACGCGCCGTGCGGCCATTCCCGTCATTGAACGGGTGAATCTCCACCAGGCGGCGGTGCGCGGTGAACGCCGTCTCCGGTGTGTCGGGCGCGCCGGCAAGCCATGCGGCGAAATCGCGCATGAGCGGCGGAACCTCCGCCGGTGAAGGAAAGGCGTGCCGGCCGGCATCCGTAAGAACATAGCGGCCTTGGCTGGCATAACTGCCGGCGATCCCGGGATCCGACCGGAGCACGACCAACCGATGCAGGTTGCGCACGTCGATCTCGACCAGGGGAGTGGCCCGAAGGGCGATCCCGCGCACGTAGCGGATCGCCTCATAATGGTCGATTGCCTCCAGGTGGTCACGCAGCTTCTTGCCCGCGACGGTAATGCCCTGCTCGATGACCAGCGTCGTTTCGGACGCAGTCAGCGTGTTTCCCTCAATCGCGTTCGAGGTGTAGGTCAGTTCGACATCCTGCACATGCTCAAGATTGGTGAGGCCGCCGGGCGCGAGCGGCCGCAGCCGATCGAGTTCGGCCTTTTTCGCGGCGATGGATCGATCAGGATTTTGCATGTGTCACGCGGCGGACCCGGTGCATCACATTGACCGGACATGATGTGGAGAGAAAAGCAGATATCGTCCGAGCGGTGGCTTCATTGTAATGCCTTAGGCTATCGGCCGACCCCGCCGGGGTCGGGTTATTTTCCATACCGACAGACTTTCAGCCGTTTCTACCGAATAAACCACATCCATGTGGCAATGTTATGGCCTTGCCGATCGATCTCCCGATCGCGAGGCAGAGTCGTGCAATGGCAATGCGGCTGCGTTGCCTGGCTTTCGATAAGGCTTTGAAGGCGCATACCAGCCCCGAAGTCCCCCAGACCTGCTAGACCGTCCGGATGGAAGCCGAAGCAGTCAATTTCTCCCTTTACCGGGAAGCCCTCGTCGTCCTCGGTGCCGCCGGCATCGTCATCCCGTTGTTCCATCGCCTCCGCGTCAGTCCCGTGCTGGGATTCATGCTCGTCGGCGTGGTCGTCGGCCCGTTCGGACTCGCCTCCTTCATCCCGCACCTTCCGTGGTTTTCCGCCGTCACCATCTCCCAGCCGGAATCGATCCAGCCCATCGCCCAGCTCGGCGTGGTGCTGCTGCTGTTCATGATCGGCCTGGAACTGTCGTTCGAACGCCTCTGGTTGATGCGCCGGCTCGTCTTCGGCCTGGGTGCCCTTCAGGTCGTTCTTTCCACGGCAGCCCTGGCCGGCGCCGCCATGCTGTTCGGACTCGACCCGATCGTTGCGGTGGTCATCGGCATCGCGCTGGCCATGTCATCGACCGCTGTCGTCATCCAGGTGCAGGCCGATGCCAGGCGGCTCAACACCCCGGCCGGCCGGACCAGCTTCGCCATTCTGCTGTTCCAGGATTTGGCAGTGATGCCGGTGCTGTTCGCCCTCGGCGCGCTCGGCCCCGACCATGACACCGGCAGCCCAGCCGGCTTCGGCCTCGCCATCGGCCAGGGGCTGCTCTCCGTCGCCATCATCGTGGCCATCGGGCGGCTCGTCCTGCGCCGGCTGTTCCGCAGCGTGGCGCGCACCCACAGCGCGGACCTGTTCGTGGCCGCGTGCCTGCTCGTCGTGATCGGCGCCGGCCTCGCCACCGCCGCCGCCGGCCTCTCTATGCCCCTCGGCGCGCTGATCGGCGGGCTGCTGCTGGCCGGCACGGAATACCGCCGCCAGGTCGAGGTAACGATCGAACCCTTCAAGGGCCTGTTCCTCGGCGTGTTCCTGATCTCCGTGGGCATGAGCCTCGACATCCGCATTGTCATCGCTCACCCGGCCATCGTGGTGGGCGCCGCGATCGGATTGGTGCTGGTGAAGCTCGTGGTCATCGCGCCGCTGGTCCGCTGCTTCCGCCTGAGCTGGGCGAACAGTTTTCGCACCGGCCTGCTGCTCGGCCCCGGCGGGGAGTTCGGTTTCGTCATCGTTGCGGTGGAAATCAGCGAGCACCTGCTGGCCCCGGATGCTGCCAGCGTGGTGCTGTTCATCACCGCCCTGACCATGGGCGCCATTCCGCTGCTGTCGGCCCTGGGGGAGCGCGTGGCGCCGCACCTGTCAACCAGTGCGACGATAGATCCGAACCTGCTGATGCCGGCCTCGTCCGACGCCATGCCGCGCGTCATCATCGCCGGCTTCGGTCGCGTCGGGCAGACGGTCGCGGCCATGTTGGGCGAGCACAAGGTGCCCTATGTCGCGATCGACCACGATCCCGATCGCGTCGCGAACCAGCGCCGGCAGGGCAAGCCGGTGTATTTCGGCGACATGACGCAGATCGAGCTGCTGCGGCGCCTGCACCTGGACACCGCGCGCGCCCTCGTCGTGACGTTGGACGATCCCACCGAGGCGGATGCGCTGGTGGCCGGCGCGCGCGCCGAACGGGCGGACCTGCTGATCGTGGCCCGTGCCCGTGACGCGGCACACGCGGCGCGCCTTTATCGCACCGGGGCATCCGATGCGGTGCCTGAAACGATCGAGGCCAGCCTGCAGCTTTCCGAGGCTGTGCTGGTGGATGTCGGCGTCCCGATGGGCCCGGTGATCGCCTCGATCCACGAGAAGCGCTCGGAGTTGCAGGCCGCGATTAAAGCCATGGCGCCGGAGGCCGATATCCGCCAGTTCGGGCGCCGGCGGCTGCGCGACGCCCGGTCGGGACGCGACTGATCGGCGCCTGCGCGCTATTCCAGCGTGGCGCTCAGGGTGATTTGTGCGTTCAGCACCTTGGACACTGGGCAGTTGGTCTTCGCCTCCTCGGCCAGCTCCGTGAACCGGGCGGCGGTGATGCCGGGCACCTTGCCCTTCAAGGTCAGGTGAACGGCGCTGATCTTCCAACCCCCGGAAACCTGCTCGATCGTCAGGGTGGCGTCGCAATGCAGGCTCTCCGGCACGTGGCCGGCGCCGCTGAGCTGGAACGCCGTCGCCATGCTGAAGCAACCGGCATGCGCCACGGCGATCAGCTCCTCGGGGTTGGTGCCCTTGCCGTCGCCGAAGCGGGCATTGAAGCCATAGGGTGTGTTCTTCAGCGTGCCGCTTTGCGTGGTCAGGCTGCCGGTCCCGTCCTTGCCGCTGCCGTGCCATTCAGCCGATGCGTGGCGCTTGATCTGGGCCATGTGCGTGTCTCCTCGGTTCCGGTTGCGCTGCGCCGCCGCGATGGCGGCATGAACGATATGGGGGGCCGTAGCGCGATGTCCGCCTCTTCCCGCCCGGAAGTTTGCCCGCCCCAAGGTTTGCCCGCCCCAAGGTTTGCCCGGCTAAACCGCTGGGCGCATGCTCCGTGCCGCATGCAGGGGAGGCCGTTCCGTGATCTACGAAACGATCCAGGTGAAGCCATCCACGCCCACAATCGGCGCCGAGGTTTCCGGTGTCGATCTGTCACGTCCGCTCGGCAATCAGCAGTTCCAGGAAGTGCATGACGCGCTGATGGCGCACCAGGTGCTGTTCTTCCGCGATCAGGACTTGACGCTTGATCAGCACAAGGCGTTCGGCCGGCTGTTCGGGGAGCTCGCGGTCCATCCCAACACCAAAGGGCCGGAAGGCCATCCGGAGATCCTGCCGGTCCACGCGGACGCGAACTCCAAGCGCATCGCGGGAGAGCGCTGGCATTCGGACGTGTCCTGCGATCCGGAACCGCCGATGGGATCGATCCTGAACCTGAAGGTCATTCCGCCAAGTGGCGGCGATACGATCTTTTCCAGCATGTATGCGGCGTATGAGGCGCTGTCGGCGCCGATGCGGACGTTCCTGTCGGGATTGACGGCGATCCATGACGGCGCGCCCAACTACATGCGCACCAACCGGCTGATCGGCGACGCGACGCAGAAGACGTTCCCGCACGCCGAACATCCGGTGATCCGCACGCATCCGGTGACGGGACGGCAGGCGATCTTTGTCAATCCGGTGTTCACCGTGGGGATCAAGGACATTCCGGAGGCCGAGGGCAAAGCGATCCTCGATTTCCTGTACGAGCATTGCAGCCGCCCGCACTGGCAGGTGCGCTTCCGGTGGCAGCCGAACAGCGTGGCGTTCTGGGACAATCGCTGCGTGCAGCACATCGCGATGTGGGACTACTTCCCGGAGGTTCGGTCCGGCTACCGGGTAACGGTGAAGGGCGACAGGCCGTTTCATCGGGCGAATTAGGACGCTGCACGCCGGCATGGGTGCGCCACGGCGCGCAGCGTTGCGCGTGGCGGGCTGTGCCGTGTCTTCCCGAGCGGCCGGAGGACGGAGTTGCCTCTCACGGCGCATCGGGTTGTCCGGTCCCGCTGTGCATAGGGTCGCGCCGCCCCGCGCCGGATCATGCTGCGACGCTTCGACGGTCCCCGCCGGTGATCGTCTGCGGCCGATGGTGCGCCTCACGTTGCATGGGGTGTTCGTTGCCCGGCTTCGCATGGTCGTGCCGCTCCGCACCCGATCACGCCATGGTGCTGCGACGGCTCGCGCCGGTGATCGTCTGCGGCAACCGACGCTGCCTCTCACGGCGCGTGGGGTCCTGGCGCGGCCTGGCCGTTGACCGGCTTGGCGCCGGTGTTGGGGTCGCAGCCCGCCATGGACTGTTCGACGAACATGTCGAACTCGCTCCGCTCCTTCTTGTAGGCCTCCCCCCAGCCGTCACGCGCCGCAATCACGTCCATCGATTCCGGTTCCGCGGGCGCGGGGCGTGCCGGGACACGGCCCTTGGACTTGCCGCGTAAGGGTGTCGCCGCCTCGGCGGTCTGTGCGTCCGCTGCTGCCTCGGCCTCGCTGGCTGCCTCGGCGGTGGCGCGGGCGGCCTCCGCCGCGCGCTCCAGTTCCTCACGGCGCATCAGGTCCTGGCGCCAGTGCTGCCACACACCTTCCTCCGCCTCGGCACTGGCCGCCGCATCGTCGCGGCTGAGCAGGCGCAGGATGCGCTCCTGCAAACGGAACGCCGCCAGTGCGGTGCGGGTCAGCCGCTCGGCCTGAGCGGCAGGGAGGTCCGGGTCGAGGGCGCGCTGCTGGAGGGTCTCGAAGGCACCGCCCAGGATGAGGAAGCGGGAGACCAGGAGGAAGTCGGTCAGGCTGCGGGGGTTGAAGCTCTCGAAGGCATCGATGACGGCGGCGAGGCGGGTGGCGGGGTCATCGCCCAGGGCGGGCACCGCGGCAGCGGTGGCACGGACGGTGCGAGCAAACATAGCGGGCATGGGCCCCGGTGGCAGGGAAGATGCTGCGGCGCCTACTGTAGGATCGGCGGCGACCGGAGGAAGGGCCTGGGAGCCGGCGGAAGGCTGGATTGGAGAAGCCGCGGGAGGATGGGCGGGCGAAGCGGCTGTCGGGCGATTTGGCATGAGGGAGTTCCCTTTTCGAACGGAAAGGGAACATTCTATGAGACCGAAATCCTCGCGACAATAGGAATTTCCGCTTATTCCGCATCAGCGGATCGAAGTGCCGCCCCACAACGAAGGCGTCCCCCTGTTTCACAAGCTGCCATCGCGTGTTTGATTTCGCCGGCCAGCGGCTTACCGTCGGAACCAGGAGGCCCCGATGCCCGAACCTGAACGC
>DATNEJ010000055.1:0-5949 GCA_035606775.1 Acetobacteraceae bacterium
GCTGGCCGATACCGGCGCGGATCTGATCAACGCGGTCAAGCAGGCCACGGAGTTCGGCTTGACGAAGAAGCAGGCCCTGGCTGGGTTGTTCACACAGATCGTCGATGTCGATTCGATGGGTTTGGCATCGGCGCAAGGCCTTCTGGTGACGGAAGCGTTCTACTGGGACCTGAACGATGCGACGCGTGCCTTTTCCCGCCGTTTTGCCCAGCGGTTCAATGGGCGCATGCCGACGGCGAACCAGGCGGGTGTGTATTCATCGGTGCTGGCCTATCTGAATGCCGTCAAAGCGGTGGACACGATCGAAGGCGAGGCCGTGGTGGCGGAGCTTCGGCGCGCGCCGATCCATGACCTGCTGTTCGGCACGGTGACGATCCGCAAGGATGGGCGGGCGGTGCATGACATGTACACGTTCCGGGTGAAGACGCCGGCCGAGTCGAAAGGCCGGTGGGATGACTACCATGTGGTGGCGACGATTCCCGGCGCGCAGGCGTTCCGCCCGCTCGATAAAGGCGGGTGCAGGCTGGTGAAGCAGTAGGGCGGGCTGTCCACGCCGAACCCGGCAAGGTGCGCTGGCAGTGTCCGCGTGAATTGATCACAATCGAGGCCGGCGCGCGGTTCGCGGCGTCCAACAGAAGCTGGGAGGTTTGCATGGGGTTCGAAGGTGGATGCTACTGCAAAAGCGTGCGCTATGTCGCCGAGGGCGAGCCAATGATGAAGGCGCAATGCCATTGTCGGGAGTGCCAGTACGTTACCGGTGGCTCCGTCAACCTGTTCCTGGCGATGCCTGTTGCGGGTTTCTCCTACACCAAGGGCACCCCCAAGGCCTTTGCGCGCAGCGATCTCGAACGGCCGGTGACGCGGGAATTCTGCCCCGAATGCGGAACGCACCTGGTGACCCGCCCGCAACGCCTTCCGGCTGTCATCGTCAAGGTCGGCACGATGGACGATCCGTCCGCCTTTGGCGGCCCCGACATGGCAATCTATACGATCGACAAGCAGAGCTTCCATCAGATCCCCGAAGGACTGCCCTGCTTTGGGCGGCTTCCGCGATAGAGCATGAGTGCGCTGGGCGGAACGCCAGGAGCGCGACTCTGCTGGTAAAATAATGGACCAGAGCACCGTCGGGCCGTGCAGTCAGCCCGATATTGCTCTGGTCACCGCTTCGCGGGCTCCGCCCTGGTTGATGGGTCTTTCACAACGCCTGCGTCACCGCCGACAAGCGAAGGCAGTTGCCGGGTTATCGGCGCCCGGCAACCGCCTTCACTGCGCGGGTCGCGCTTTAACCGGCTGCGGCTCTCCGGTACGCCTTGCCTGCAATAAAAGCGACGCCTTCCGGACCGACCTGTTCGCCATGCATGCAGCCAGCCGGCACCTCACAATGGTCGCCTGCGCGGAAGGTCTCCGGCTTGCCATCCCTGACCACAGTAATCTCGCCGCCCAGCACCATGATCCGCGCATCGAAGTCGTGCGCATGGGGATCAGCCGAGTAGCCGGGCTTTTGCCCGCCATGCACGACCTCGAACCCTTCCCGGCGCAGATCGCTTTCGAAGGCTTCCCGGGTCAGTGGCCCCCCGTTGCGGCGGCGACCGGAGACATAAGCGACACCTTCCGGCCCCACCTGTTCGGTGTGCATACAGCCGGCAGGCACCATGCAACACTCACCGGCGCGGAAGGTCTCCGCCTTGTTGTCACGGGTGATGGTGATTTCGCCGCCAAGCACGAGAAGTTTGGCGTCGAAGTCGTGGCAATGGTTCGCCTCAAGCATGTTGGGCTTCAGGCTGCTGTTGACGACGCGATAACCTTCGCGCCGCAACTCCGCTTCGAACTCCAGACGATCCATTGGGGTTCTCCTGGTTATGTAGCCAGCTCGTGTTCAATTTACCGCAGGATGGTTGACGCGGTAATACCAGCAGCCCGCAGGGCTGACTGGTATGCGCGCAGGGTTGGTGTGGCGGCTGCGCGCGAAATCAATGAGATACCAGCGGCCCGAAGGCAGAACGCACCCTGGATCGAGCCAGCTATGCGCCACGTACAATCCACCCTCACAATACAAGCTGGCGCACAGACCAGGCCGCGCGTCAAAGCCGAAATATCCCGGCGCACGCAGTCGGCTGGTGAACGACGAACAAAAACTCGTGGTCAGGAGCAGCGATATTATGAGATCGTTGCTACGGCAGCAGATCCGCGTCACTTGAATTCCGCATTCCGGTTTGTCAGCCCCAGGCCGGTTACGGCGCCCCCTCGACCTCCGGAATGTCGACCAGGGCCGGCACCCAGGGCAGCCGACGTTTCACCCAAATCTGTCGCGCCGGCGGGCCAAGTGCCTGGCGCTGCGTCAGGGCACCGACCCGCAGGGAGTAGCTGCGCGGGTTCTCGGCCGCGCAGGCGTAGATGGGTGAGCCGCAAGTCTCGCAGAAGGCATGAACGCGCCTGGCGCCGCTGTCGGCGGTCTTGACGTATTGGCGCGGCTTTCCTTTGACGATGCGAAAGCCGCTGGCGGGTGCCGCAATGTTCGCGCGAAACGCCGAACCGGTAAGGCGCTGGCAATCCAGGCAGTGGCAGATGCCGACGGTGCCCGGTTCAACCTCGGCCTCATAGGTAATGGCGCCACAGTGACAGTGGCCTTCGACCTTCATGCTGAGCCCCCCTTTCCTCGTGGGCGCTGGAGAGCCTTTCTCCAGGCACGGTGTGACCGGCGTCACCCACCACGATAAATCGCATTCGCCTCCTCGAACATCCGGATACCGGCCTGGAGATCAAATCGTCCCTCCAAAAGCGTCTCCGGATCCCACTCGCTTCGCTCGGCTGCCGCCAAGTCACCCCCGTAGATGTGGATGGCACCGGTGAAGCGCGGGATAGGATTGGTAACGGAATGAATTATTTCCCGGCCGAGCGGCACGGCATCTTTTCGCGACAGGGCCTTTGCTCCCGCGGCTTCTATCCTGGCACCGCCGTTTTCTGGCAGGCGGCGCCAGAATATGTTGTCCTCGCGCCCGGTATAAACGCCGATAACGGCCCACATTCGATGATTGTGCGGCATGATCGTCATGCGAGGCGCCCAGATTACGTTCAGGATCGTAATGTCGGGCGCCGCAAACAGCTTCTGAATGGCCGCTTCCTTCGGCTCACCTAACCCGCGCAGGACCGCAGCAGGGTCAGAAACAGCGCGGGCAACGACCTCTCGCACCTGGCGCTCCGGTTCTTTTCCGGAAAGAGCCGCGCGACAATCGACGATGAATTGATCCCGATCAAACATGATCCGTCTCCTCTTGATGAGATTGACGTAATCGGACAATCGCCTTTGTCGCATTCCCCGGCGAAACATGATAATGCATAATCGTTCTACGAAACCATGCCGTCTGGGCATAATCATGGATCTCAGGCGTCTGCGCACTTTCGTCACCGTCGTCGAGCGTGGCAGTGTCTCCAAGGCGTCGGAGCAGTTGCGCATTACGCAACCAGCGCTGTCGCGTCAGTTGAGGGATTTGCAGGAGGAATTCGGCGTCAGGCTTTTTTCCCTGGTAGGCCGGCGGCTTGTCCTTACAAGCGCCGGGGAGGGATTGCTGAACCAGTGCCGTGCGCTGCTCGGCCAGGCCGATGCCTTGATCGAAAGCGCGCGGTCGCTTCGGAAGGGCGATGCCGGGGTGCTGCACGTTGGCGCAACGTCGCAGATGATAGCGAGTGTCTTCCCAGGGTTCCTGCGGCAATTCGCCAAGCGGCATCCTGGCGTGCAAGTGCGCCCGATCGAAGCAGGCGCGATAGAGCAGCTCAGCCTGTTGGAAGATGGCAAATTACATGCCGCCATCAGTGTTCTGCAAGGTGCCGAAGCTGCCTTTTCAAGTCATCCCCTGCCGTCGCTTTCGGCACTGGTCGTCTTCAATCCTCGCTTGAGCCGGATCGCGCTTGGCGACATCGCCGACGTTCGCGAACTTTCAGAAGCGCCTCTGTTGGTGCTCCGTCCCTCTTTCGTCACCCGCAAATTGCTGGACGCGGTATGCCGGCTGGAGCGACTGGTCCCGCATATCGTCATGGAAAGCGCCTCCACCGATACGCTGCTGGCGATGGCGGAAGGCGGACATGGCGTCGCCGTCGTACCCAGTTCGGCGCGCATCACCAGAAGGGCGCTGCGGCTCAGCCGACTTGCGCACCGGGGCAGACCTCTCGACATGGAGGTGGCCGTGCTGTGGGATAGGCAACGGCCAGCCCCACGTTATGCGGAAAGCTTCGCCGCAATCTTTGCGGCCCAGATGCGCCTGGTGCTACCTGCCAGCCTCTCCGAGGCGGATCACATCGGGCTGACAGACCGACACGGCAAAAGCGCCGCGCAAGGCAGAAGACGCAATGCCCCGATCTCCCTGCACACTTGAAATTCAGGGCTGCATCGTAGGTGATCCGTTCCGGCTGGAGATCACAGCGCGCCCCGTTCTGCCGTTCCAGCCAGACGATTCTTCCCGGACCACGCTGGCAGCTTAGCCGCGTGGCGCTAGCTGGCCCTTCATTTCAAGACAGCATCCCCGCGATATCCGCGGGCACACCCCCCGCCCGCCTACCGGATCAGCCCGGTCAGCGGGCTGGACGGGTCCGCGCCCATCCGCCGTGGCATCCGTCCCGCCAAGTGCGCCAGTCGTCCCGCCTCCACCGCCAGCTTCATCGCCTTCGCCATGCGGATCGGGTCCTTCGCATGCGCGATCGCCGAGTTCAGCAGCACCGCGTCACACCCAAGCTCCATGGCGATCGCCGCGTCCGACGCCGTGCCGACCCCGGCATCGACCAGAAACGGCACCGTCACCTGCTCCATCATCATGGCGATCATCGCCGGGTTCTGAATCCCCAACCCCGAGCCGATCGGCGCGCCCAGCGGCATGATCGCGACGCAGCCCATCTCCTGCAGCCGCTTCGCCGCCAGCGGATCGTCGGCGCAGTAGACCATCACCTCGAACCCGTCCTTGATCAGCGCCTCCGCCGCCTCGAACGTGCCCTGCATGTCGGGATACAGCAGCGGCGGCGGCCCCAGCACCTCCAGCTTCACCAGGTTCCAGCCGCCCGCCTCGCGCGCCAGCCTCAAGGTGCGCACCGCGTCCTTCGCGGTGAAGCAGCCGGCGGTGTTCGGCAGATAGGTGTATTTCTTCGGGTCCACGTAGTCCTGCAACATCGGCGCATTCGCGTCCGACAGATTGACCCGACGCACCGCCACCGTAACGATCTCCGCCCCGCTCGCGGCAATCGCCGCCCCGGTCTCCTCCAGGTCCTTGTAGCGGCCTGTGCCGACGATCAGGCGGGAGCGGAAGGTGCGGCCGGCCACCGTCCAGGTGTCGTCCACCCTTGCTTCATCCGCCACGACCGATCCGTCCATCCTCAGCCTCCACCGATGAAATGCACGATCTCCAGCGAATCGCCGTTGGCCAGCCAGGTTTCGGCATAGTGGGAGCGCGGAACGATCTCCTCGTTCCGCTCCACCGCCACCTTGCGCGTGTCCAATCCGAGCGTCACAAGCAGGCCCGAGACGGACAACGGTCCGCCCGCGGGCCCCTCGAACGCTCGGCTTTCGCCGTTCAAGGTCAGGGTCACGGAGCTCTGCATGGCACACAGTATGGGGCGCCGCCGCCCCCCTCGCAACGCCGGCCGCCCCTGAACGCGCGGTCCTGCCGGCCGCGGCAGCGTCGTTGACCGCCGCTTCCCGCCGGGGCAATCCACGGTCCATAGCGACCGCGCGCATCAACCGGCGACAGGCCCATGTCCCCGCGCGGCACAGGTTCTACACGTAGGGAGGGAAGCATGGCTGACCCGCGCCTGAAGGCGGCACTCAAGGCAAAGCAGTTCATCGTGGCGCCGGGGATCTTCGACATGATCTCGGCCCGCCTGGCCGACGGCATGGGATTCCAGGCACTGTACGCCACGGGCTTCGGCACCGTCGCCTCTCACCTCGGCGTCGCCGACGCGGGGATT
>DATNEJ010000063.1:0-20341 GCA_035606775.1 Acetobacteraceae bacterium
GTTGACGCTGCCTCCGCTGCTGGGCAGGTAGGGTATCATTTCCGTTCGAAGGGAATCGGACATGCCGCGCCTCGCCCTGCTGGTCTCGCTGCTCTGCGCCGTCTGCGGCGGGGCACGTGCCGCCGATCCGGGCTCCGTGCGCTTCGTGGTCTATTTCCAGGAATGGTCGGCGGCGCTCGATGACTCCGCGCAGGACGTCATCAATCGGGCCGCTCAGGCCATCAAATCGCATCCCCGGAGTCCTGCCACGGTGACCGGCTTCGCCGACCCGACCGGCAGCAAGGAAGCCAACAGGCTGCTGTCCGAGCTGCGGGCGCAACGCGTGATCGATCAGCTTCAGGCCGATGGCGTGCCGCACGCGCGGCTGTCTCGCCATGGCCGGGGTTCGGTCAAGTTCGCCCTGACGTCGCAGGAGAGCCGGCGGGTCGAGGTCGAGGTCGGCAGCCGCTGAGCGCGGACTGTGCTGCAACTGCCGATCCCAGCCGACCCCGCGTCCGTCCTTCGCCGCGTCTTCGGCTTTCCCGGGTTCCGCGGCCAGCAGGAAGCTGCCGTCCACCATCTCGTCGCCGGCGGCGACGCCCTGGTGCTGATGCCGACCGGCGGCGGCAAGAGCGTCTGCTACCAGGTGCCGGCGCTCTGCCGGCCCGGAACCGCCGTGATCGTCTCCCCACTGATCGCGCTGATGGACGACCAGGTGGCGGCACTGCGCCAGGTCGGCGTGAATGCCGGGGCGCTGCATTCGGAACTTGACCCGGCAGAGGCGCGCAGTGTCACGCGGGACCTGATCGAGCACGAACTCGATCTTCTGTATGTCTCGCCCGAGCGATTGCTGGGCAATGGCACGATGGAGCGGTTGTCCCGCGTGCCGCTTTCCCTGTTCGCGATCGACGAGGCGCACTGTGTCTCCCAATGGGGCCACGAATTCCGCCCCGAGTACCGGGAGCTCGCCTGCCTGCCGAACCACTTTCCCGGCGTACCGCGCATAGCCCTGACCGCTACCGCCGATCCGCGGACGCGGCAGGATATCCTGGCCGGGTTGCGCATGGATCAGGCCGAGATCTTTGTCTCCAGCTTCCATCGCGCCAATCTGCACCTGTCCGCTGCACCTAAGATCGGCGAAACTGCGCAGCTCCTGTCGTTCCTCGCGGGCCATAAGGGCGAGTGCGGCATTGTGTATTGCGGCAGCCGAACCAAGACTGAGCGGATTGCCGCCCGCCTGTCCGACAAGGGCTATCCGGCACTGGCTTTCCATGCCGGCCTCGATCCGCGGCACAAGCGGGATTCCCTGGCCCGGTTCCGCTCCGGTGAGCCGTTGATCGTCGTGGCGACGATCGCATTCGGCATGGGCATTGATCGGCCCGATGTCCGGTTCGTCGTGCATCTGGACATGCCGGACAGCCCGGAAGCGTACTATCAGCAGATCGGGCGCGCGGGGCGCGATGGTGACGCGGCGGATACGCTGCTTCTGTTCGGTGGCCAGGACGTGGCGCAGGCGCGCCATTGGCTGGCGCAATCCAGCGCGCCGGAGTCCCGCAAGCGCGTGATGCGCACCAAGCTGGAGGAAATGATCGCCCTGACCGAGGCGGTGACGTGCCGTACGCGGTCCCTGCTGTCCTGCTTCGGTGAGGCAATGGCAGACGATTGCGGCCATTGCGACAATTGCGATGCGCCACCGATCACCGCCGACGCAACGATCGAGGCACAGAAGGTGCTCTCGGCCGTCTACCGCACCGAGCAGATTTTCGGCGCGCTGCACATTATCGCCGTGTTGCGCGGGGAGAAGACCGAAGCGGTGCTGCGCCATGGGCATGACCGCCTGCCGACATTCGGCATCGGCGCCGACCGGCCGATCCCCTACTGGCGCGGGCTAATCCGTCAGCTCATTGCCGTCCATGCTGTGGATGTGGATACCGCCGGCCACGGCGGACTTTTTCTGGTGGAGGATGCGGCCCGTCCGATCCTGCGCGGGGAAAAGCGGGTCATCCTGCGTCAGGACCGGCCGAAGGGAGAGCGGGACGTAGCGCGGCCCGATCGGCGCCGTTCGGATGGCGGGCCGGCAGTGACGCCCGCGTCCGGGACGGACAAATCGTTCGAGGCATTGCGGCAATGGCGAGCCGCGGAAGCCAAGGCGCAGTCCGTGCCGCCCTACGTCATCTTTCATGATTCCGTGCTGCGCGAGATTGCCGCTGTGCGTCCGGTGAACCTCGATGAACTGGGGCAGATCAGGGGGGTGGGCGCGTCGAAGCTGCAGCGCTACGGCGCACGTGTCCTGGGCGCGCTGGTGACGCCGCCCCCGGCGGGGCTGACCCGTCCCGGTCAGCCTGCGATCCAGGCCGGCAGCGCCTGACTGCACGGACCGCCTGCCGCAACGGCGGGATGCGGGTCGGCGCAGGCGGAGCGTCACCCAGGCCCCCAGGCAGGAAGTGCGCAACCCGAGGCTCACACGGATCGTAACGCACCACCGGTTGTCGCGGTGCGGTCACGTGGTGGTAGGCAACGCATGGGCGGCGGGCCGAACGCGCCTTGTCTATTCCGGGTCCGGCTCAAAATATCATCGATAGTAAATTGAAATCACGACAAATTGCCGAGTTCTACAGGCATCGTGGGAGGCGGCCGGGCGCTTTCGACCCTATGAACATGACCGCCATGAATTACCATGCTGTCACACAATCCGGTGCCACGCCCACTGTTCTGGTGGTCGAGGACGAATGCATGGTGCGGATACCAATCGTCGAATATCTGCGCGACTGCGGCTTCCGGGTGCTGGAAGCGGCTGATGCGCCTGGTGCCATCGAGGTTCTGGAGGCGGACGGCTCCATCGACCTGGTATTCAGTGACGTGCGCATGCCGGGCCCGATGGACGGGCGTGGGCTTGCGCGATGGGTGCGCGAGCATCACCCAACGACGCCGGTCCTGCTGACAACCGGCTACAGCGGTCATGGCAACTACGACCGTGGTGACGTCACGCGGGTGATCGAAAAGCCCTACTCACAGGGCGAAGTGATGCGACAGATCGCGGCGATATTGCAGAGGCGCCGTCCCGCCGGCAGGGACCGGTAATCTCAGTACCGATGGTTCGTGACAGCGCGGTCATCGCAGGCGGAAATCGCCCGAGGCGTCAGCCACGCGACCAGACAAACACATAGAGTTGGTTCGGTGCGTCTGTCCGCCGAGGGCGCTGGAGTGCCAGAGAAAGCTGGCGCCCACTGTTGTCCTTTGCGGCCACTGGCATAAACACTTCTGCCGCAATTGAAGGTAGCAAAAACTGCCGATGCAATTCTGCGTGCGCGTGGCCGCCAAATCTATGCGTGCTCACTTCGGAATGCGGCGACCCGGCGGGGGGCAAAAAAGCAGCAAGCAGCTAAACAGCGCCATCATTCTGCCACTTGGCTAAGCGTTAACGGTATGGCAACAACACGCGCCGATAACGCCGTCTGCCCCCGCCGCAAAGCAGTCTCTGACAACCAAACATGAACAAGGTCCAGGTCCGGGCTGTGCGTCCGGCAAATGCGGTGCTTCGGCCGATGGTCGCGGCGGTGAGCATGGTATTGCTCCTCAGCGTCCTCGGTCTGGTCCTCTTTGCGACCTTCCGCTCTCCCCTCAAGGATGACATTGCCTGGCTGTTGTATGTCGCGCGCCGCTGGATGGCCGGGCGAGAGCTCTATGTGGACGTCGTCGAGGTCAATCCGCCGCTGATCATCTGGATCTCCGCGATCCCGGTGGAGCTCGCGCGATGGTTCCACGTCGACGCGCAATTTACGGCTATGTCAATTTTCATCGCCGGGGTGCTTGGGAGTGCCTGGTGGTGCGCAACCCTGTTGCGGCAGCCGGATACGCTTTTCGCCGATCGTCTGCCGGTTTTCGCGGTGGCGGGGATCGTGCTTCTGCTTGTGCCCGCCGCGGAACTCGGCCAGCGCGAACATCTGCTCATCGCGGCGACACTCCCCTATCTGGTGCTGTTCGCCCGGTCTTTGGACGGCGAGAAACCGGCCCCGGTCGCAGCGCTGCTCGCCGGTGTACTTGCCGGTCTCGGGTGTGCGCTGAAGCCGCGCTACGGGGCGGTCTTCGCCGTGCTGGAAATCCTGGCCCTGACCCGTGGCCTCCGTCCGTGGCGGCTGATGCCGCTAGCCGCCGGCTTCACGCTGGCAGCCTATGCCGCGCTGATCGCGCTGCTGTGCCCGGCGTATCTACGGCGCGCCGTGCCACTGGCGCTGGCGTTGTACGGCGGAACCGACGTTTCGTTCATGGACATGCTGAACGCCACGGCCCTTATTCTGGCCGGCCAGGCGATCGCGGTCGTGCTGTGGTGGCTGCGCGGACGCCGCCTGCCGGAGCGGAACCTGATGCTGACGCTTGTGGTCTTTGCGGCCACCAGCACGGTGATCTGCTTCGTCGACGGCAAGGACTGGTACTATCACCGCCTGCCGGCCAGTATCGTGACGGTTCTGGCGCTGGTTCTGTGGGCGGCTTCGGAGCTGGTGCACCGACATCTCACGTTCCGGCGGCTTGCCTTGCCCCTGACGTTCGCCGGGGTCGCCGTCGCGGTCTTCGGTTATGTCTCCATCCAGCACCTTGAACCCGAGGTCGAGCAGGCGGTCGAGCCGCAGGACACCACGGTGGCGCGCCTGGAGCAGTTGGTGCGGACCCAACACGCACGCACCTACATCGCCTTCTCCGAGTGGATCGCGCTCGGCTTTCCCGTGGTCAACAACACCGGCGTGACCTGGGCGTCGCGGTTTGATTCGATGTGGGCGCTGAAGGGCGAGCTGTGGCGGGCGCATTTCGACCCCTCAGCGACGCGCCAATGGCCGGTCGCCCGATGGGTGGTGCACGACTTCATCACCGGCTGCCCTGATCTCGCCGTGGTGGATACGCGCGAGCCGACCAACTATATCGGCGTGCTCAGCGCCGCTTCGCCGGCCTTTGCGCGCGCTTGGTCCAGATACCATCTGATTGCCACCTTCAATGGGCTGAATGTCTATCGCCGTGGCAAGGCAGGCTGCGTCGATTCATGGGTGGCGGCGGAAGCCAAGCCGACAACGGCGATACGCTGATCCACCCGCCGCTGCGTCCTGGCCCGGATTGACCGTTCCTCTCGTTGGACGTTTTGATTGATGTCATAGATGACGATCCTGCCCAGTCCGCAGCAGCTTCGCTATCTCGTCAGCCTGGCGGAAACGCGCCATTTCGGACGCGCCGCTTTGGCCTGCGGGGTGACACAATCGACGCTGTCCGCGGGTCTGCTGGGGCTCGAACGGCAGCTTGATGCGGCCGTCCTCGACCGGTCAGCAGGGCGTCATGTCGTGTTCACCCCCTTGGGGCTAGAACTGGTGGAGCGCGCACGGACCGCGCTGGCCGCCCTGGAAGCTGTCAGTGAAGCCGCCGCAGCGTCCCGCGAACCAATGGCAGGCCCCCTGCGGCTCGGCGTCATCCCAACCATCGGGCCGTTCCTGCTGCCGCGGCTGATGCCGGCCTTGCGTACCGCCTTTCCACGCCTACGGCTCTATCTTCGGGAAGACACCACCGCACGCCTCGTGGACCGCCTCGCTGCCAACCGTCTCGACCTCCTGCTGCTGGCGCTGCCGTGCGACTGCGGCGCCGCGGACGTGGCGCCGGTGGCACGGGATGAATTCCTGGTCGCATTGCCGGCGGATCACCGGCTGGCGAAGGAGGAGGTCGTGCCGCCGACTGCACTGGCTGCGGAACGGTTGCTGCTGCTCGAGGATGGGCATTGTCTCCGCGACCAGGCGCTTTCGGTCTGCGGATTGCTGGCACGGGAGCGGGATGAGCAGGACGGCTTCGCGGCGACCAGCCTGCACACGCTGGTGCAGATGGTTGCCGGCGGGCTTGGCATCACCCTGCTGCCGCGACTGGCGGTGGCAGCCGGGATCGCCGACGGCACAGGCCTGGTGCTGCGGCCGCTCGCGGGGCAGGAGAATTCGCGCACGCTGGGGCTGGCGTGGCGGCCGAACGCCCCACGTACGGCCGACTATCGCGCGCTTGCCTCCCATCTGGCGGCCGCATGCCGTGACGCGCTGGGACAGGCGGGCACGCATTTCGACGTCGCGTGAACTTTGCGGCATACTGCGCGGATGGCTGAAAGCCCCTATCTCTTCCGCGCTGCGGATTATCCGCTCCATGCCGCAAACGACCGTCTGCGCGTGCGGGAAGCAGTGTCCGGTTTCGGCATCGCGCTCCGCTACCAGGAGAGGGCACCGGGCGGGGCGGAAGGCGACTGGTGCGAAACCGGCCATTCCATCTTCATCTTGTCCGGACACCTCCGCTACCGGTTCGACGACCATGCGGTGGACGCCGGACCAGGGGACATGCTGCATATCCCCGCCGGCCGCCAGCACCGGCACAAGCCCAGCGTCATCGGCAGTGAGGCCGTGCGTTATGTGCTGACGGAATTCGGCTGACGCCTGCGAACGATGATCGGGGGTGAAGCAGGTGTGTGCCAAACGAACACGCACACCTGGCTGCCATGTGAACTCCGAAGAATCGGCACGTGATCGCCTGACGATCCTTCTTGCCGGCAAACATCGCCTGCCTGTGCAGCAGCGTCAGTGGCTCGTCGCCGCCTTACGGCCGAAGCGGGCCTTGGTCCGTTCCCGCATCGCCTGGAAGGTCACGTAGAGCATCGGGATCAGGAACACGCCGATGCTGGTGGCGACGATCATGCCGGCGAAGACCGCGGTGCCGACGCCACGGCGACTGAGCTGCGCGGCGCCCGTTGCCCAGACCAGCGGCACAAGGCCAAGGATGAAGGCAACTGACGTCATCATCACGGCGCGGAACCGCATGCGCGCGCCAAGGGTGGCGGCCTCACGGATAGACGCACCGGCTTCCCGCTGCTCTTTGGCGAACTCGATGATCAGGATGCCGTTCTTTGCGGCCAGCGCGATCAGCACAACCAGCCCGATCTGTGCATACAAATCGACAGACAGGCCGGCGATGCGGATACCGGCGAAGGCGCCGAGCACGCCGACCGTCACGGACAGCAGCACCGGAATTGGGATCGTCCAGCTCTCATACAGGCCGACAAGGAACAGATAGGCGAACAGGACCGCCAGTCCGAGAATGACGCCTGTCCGCCCCGAGGCAAGCTGTTCCTGATAGGCGGTGCCGGTCCACTCGAACCCATAGCCCGGCGGCAACGTCTTGGCGGAGATCTCCGACATCGCGGCCAGCGCGGTGCCGGACGATACGCCGGGAGCGGGGCCGCCGTTGATGGTGATGGCGCGGTAATTGTTATAGCGGCTGACCACCTGCGGCCCGGTGACGATCCGCAGCGAGGCGATGGAGCGCAGCGGCACCATCTGGCCGTCGCGATTGCGCACGAAGATGCGCCAGATTGCCGGAATGTCGGCGCGATCGACGGCCTCCCCCTGGATGTTCACCTGCCAGGTGCGCCCGTAGAGGTTGAAGTTGTTGACATAGAGTCCGCCCAGCGTGGACTGCAACGCGGTGAACACGTCCTTGATCGACAGGCCGAGGGCCTGTGCCTTGTCGCGGTCGATGTCGAGGAACAGCGAAGGATTGGTCGCGGTGAAGGTTGAGAAGACGCGGGTCAGCCTCGGATCCTGGTTCGCCGCCGCGACCAAACCCTGCATGACGGAGCCGTTCGAAGACGGTGATTGTCCCTGCAAGGCTTCAAGCTGATATTCGAAACCGGCCCCAGTCCCCAATCCCAGGATCGGCGGCAGGTTGAACGGGAAGATCACCGCCGAACGGATGGCCTGAACGGCGCCGAACGTCTTGCCGACCAGGGCAGCCGCGCCATCGCCAGGGCCGGTCCGATCCGCGAACGGCTTCAGCCGCGCCACCATCAGCGCGGCGTTCGATTCGGAGATGCCGTCGAGCAGCGAGAAGCCGATGATGGACAACGTGTCCTGGATTTGCGGCATGCCTTTGAGCGTCTTCTCGACGCGCCCGACGACTTCGCTCGTCCGAGAAACCGACGCGCCATCCGGCAGTTGCACGGCAATGAAGAAGGCGCCCTGGTCCTCCTCAGGCAGGAAGCCGGTCGGTGTGGTGAGGGACGCGCCATAGATGCCAAGCCCGAACAGGGCCACCAGCAATATCGAGAGCACCGAGACCCGCAGCAGCCGCGTGACCACCGCCACATAGCCGTCGCGCACATGGTCGATCCCGCGCAGCACGCGGGCCATGATGCCGCGCCGCCGGTTCGGGTTGTGGCGCAGGAACACCGCGCAAAGGGCCGGCGACAGGGTCAGCGCGTTCAGCGCGGAGATCAGCATGGCGCAACTGATCGTCACGGCGAATTGGCGGAACAGTGTCCCGGACAGGCCCGGGATGAAGCCGATCGGCACGAACACCGACAGCAGCACAAGGGAGATCGCGATGATTGGCGCGGTGATCTGCCGCATCGCCTTGCGCGTCGCTTCGGCCGGCGGCAGGTCCGGTTCTTCCTCCATCACCCGTTCGACATTCTCCACCACCACGATGGCGTCATCGACGACGATGCCGATCGCCAGGACCATGGCGAGTAGGGAGACGGTGTTGGCGGAGTAGCCGAGCATCAGCAGAAACGCGAAGGTGCCGATCAGGCTGACGGGGACAGCGACGGTCGGGACAATCGTGGCGCGGACGCTGCCCAGGAAGAGGAAGACGACCAGCACCACCAGGATGAACGCTTCCGCCAACGTCTTGATCACCTGATGGATCGTGTCGCTGACGAAGGCGGTCGAATCGTACATGACCATCGCATGCAGGCCGGGTGGGAAGCGCGCTTCCAGCCGCTTCAATGTCGCGGTAACCGCGGCTGCGGTCTGCACGGCGTTGGCACCGGGCGCCAGGTAGACGCCGATCGGCACGCCTGGCCGGCCATTCAGCCGCGTCTCGCTGTCCATGTTCTGCGCGCCAAGCTCGATGCGTGCGACATCGCTGAGACGCAGCACGGAGCCATCGGGATTGGCACGGATGACGATGTGGCCAAATTCGGCGGGCGTGATCAGCCGGCCCTGCGTCTGCAGATTAAACTGGACCTGCTGGTCCGCGCCGATCGGGCGCGCGCCGATGCGTCCGACCGGGGCAACCACGTTCTGCGACTGGATCGCTGCGACGATATCGGCCGGCGACAGGTTCAGGCTCACCAGCCGATCGGTGTCGAACCACACCCGCATCGAGTAGTTCAGTTTGCTGAACAGGTTGGCCTGACCGACGCCCGGCGTGCGCGACAGCGAGTCGAGCACGTTGATCAGCACGTAATTGGTTATGTACAGCGGATCCATCTTCGGATCGTCACCGTAGAAGGCGAGGAACTCCAGGATCGCCGAGGACCGCTTCTGCACGGTCAGGCCCTGAAGCTGGACCTCCGGCGGCAACTGGGACACCGCGGTCTGCACCCGGTTGTTGACGTTGACGGTGTCGATGTCGGGATCCGAGCTGCTGTCGAAGCTGACCGTTAGCGTGTAGCTGCCGTCGTTGCCGCTGTTCGACTTCATGTACAGCATCTTGTCGACGCCGATGACCTTCGCCTCTATGGGCTGTGCGACCGCGGTCTCCACTACCTCGGCCGATGCACCGGGATAGGTGGCCGACACGGTGACTTGCGGCGGCACGATGTCGGGAAGCTGGGAAACGGGAATGCGCAGCATCGCCAGCGCACCCGCCAGGGTAATGACGATAGCGATGACGATGGCCAGCCGTGGCCTGTCGATGAAGACCGACGAAATCATGGTCTACTTGCCGCCGGTCGCGGGGGCGGCGGATGCGCTGCCGTCCGAGGTCTTGCCGGCAGGTGGGCCTCCGGCGCCGCCTTGCAGGGTCACCGGGCTGGCGCTGATTGGCGGGCTCGCCGGGCCGGGCTGCACGACCTGGCCGGGACGAACACGCTGCACGCCATCGACGATCACCATCGTGCCTGCATCCAGGCCGCTGATCACCGACGCGGTCCCCGGCGTCGACTGGCCTAACTGGATGCGCGTCTCCGCGACCTTGTTCTGCGCGTCGACAGTGAACACGTAATCGCCTCGCTGGTCAGACAGTACCGCGGCCCGCGGCACGGTCACCAGCTCCACCGGCTGCACACCTTGCAGCAGCACGGTCACGAACTCCCCATCCACCAATTCGCGCACCGTGGCATGCCCGACCTCGTCACTCTGCAGCTTCGGGTTCGGGACGGTACCGCGCAGGATGATCGTGTCGGTGGTGGGTGACACCGTGTTGTCGACGAAGTTCAGCGTACCGTCGTGGCCATAGATTTTGCCGTTCGGCAAGCGGAGCTTGATGACGACCGCGCTGAAGCCGCCTTTGTCGGCGTAGCGGTCGCGCAGCTCCAGGCCGGTGCGCAGCGAGATCGGGAAGACGACATACATCGGATCCTGGCTGACGATGGTCGCCAGGGTGCCGGAGCTGGGGGAAACGACGTTGCCCACGGTCACGCTGCTGCGGCCGATCTTGCCGTCGATCGGCGCACGGATCGTCGTGTAGGCCAGGTTGATCTGTGACGTCTGCAATTGTGCCTGCGCGTTTTGCACCTGCGCCGCGTCCGACAGCATGGTGGCTTTCGCGTCATCCACGCTCGACTGCTGGCCGGCCGGCGTCTTCAGCAGGGAAGCCACACGGTTGTAGGCGAGGGTGGCGTTCTGCAGTTGCGCCTGGGTCTGCTGGACGGTTGCCTGCTTCGCGGCGACGTCGGCCTGGAACGGTGGCTGCTCCAATTGGTAGAGCAGGTCGCCCTTGTTGACTTCCGCGCCTTCGGTGAAATCCCGCTTCTCCAGGAACGCGGTCACGCGGGCAACGAGGGCCACCCGATCGGTCGCGAGTATCCGGCCGACGAATTCCGAGGTTTCCGTTATCGGCTGCTTTTGCGCGCGGATCACGCCGACCGCGACAGGTCCGGCGGGCGGCCTCTGCGCAAAGGCGACCCCCGAGGAAATCCCTGGGACGACCCCTGGGGCAATCACGGCCAAGGCCAGCATCAGCGCCGCGAACGAAGAGGGGGGCATTCGCATGGAGGCGTCGGTCCTTAACCTGCGCGGAAGCGGCGCGGCTGACGAGAGTCCACCCCCGGATAATGCCGGGGGAGCGGGGACGGTGCTTATGGAGAAGCGACGCCCTCCGCAAGGTGGGGTGATCGGTACCGATGTGAAGGGATCAGGCCAATCCGTCCCGGCCGCAGGATGCCGATCGCGTCAGCCGCGTTCGGCGAGTGCACCGGGTGCGTCGTTCATGCCGCGGCTCAGTTGAATCGCGTGGCGTCGCAGCATCCGGTAGAGGGTGACCCGCGACACGCCGAGCTCCCGCGCGGCCATCGTGATATTCTCCCGGGTCCGGCCCAGTGCGTCGAGCAAGGTCGAGCGCTCCTCCTGCGAGCCTGGCCTTGGCAGGGACTTCGAAGGGCGCGCGGCGGGATGGTCCGGTTCGCCACTGTCGGCAATACCCATGAGATCGGCCGCGGCGATCGTATCCCCTTCGCCGATGACGACCGCGCGCCGCACGACCGACATCAGTTCCCGAACGTTCCCCGGCCACCGGTAGTCCCGCAGCGTCTGCAGCGCATCGCCGTCGAAGCCTGTCACGGTCCGGCGGAAGTCGCGGGCTGCGGCCTGCAGGAAATGTGTCGCGAGCGGTTCAATATCTTCCGGCCGATCCCGCAGGGGTGGCATGTGCAGTGTCAGCACATTGAGACGATAGAACAAGTCTTCGCGAAAGCGGCCCTCGGCTAT
Organism: Acetobacteraceae bacterium; assembly: GCA_035606775.1. Lineage (GTDB taxonomy): Bacteria > Pseudomonadota > Alphaproteobacteria > Acetobacterales > Acetobacteraceae > Rhodopila. The sequence goes on from DATNEJ010000063.1 coordinate 11,694, forward strand.
CGCCTGACGCAACCGGACATTGGTAGCCGACACGACACGCACGTCAAGATTGATCGGATCGCGCCCACCCACGCGGACGATCTGGCCCTCCTGCAGGAACCGCAGCAGATGTCCTTGCAGGTCGATCGGCATGTCGCCGATTTCATCAAGGAACAGCGTGCCCTTGTTGGCGTGCTCGATCTGTCCTCTGGTGCGGGCGGTGGCACCGGTAAAGGCGCCCTTTTCGTAGCCGAACAACTCCGACGCGACGAGGCTCGAGGGGATCGCCGCGCAATTCACCGCCACGAAAGGCCCTTCGCAACGCGGCGAGTTTTCATGGATGGCGCGCGCCAAAAGCTCCTTGCCCGTGCCGCTTTCGCCGGTGACCAGGACCGGCTCATCCGTGCGGACGAAACGCGTCAGCAGATCGGCGATCTGCCGCATCGCAGGGCTGTTGCCGATGATGCATGGCCGTTCGGCGGATGCCTGACGGACATGCAGCCGTGAAGCCTGGTCGTGATCCTCGATCGTCGCATGCAGCCGGCTCAGCAGCATCGGGTCCTCCGCCGCCCGTTCCAGGAGCAGCCGGGCGAGCTGCTCGAGCGGCAGCCGCGACAACTCATGAAACGTCACCCGCACCGCGGATGATGAGGTACCCTCAGAAAGCATGCGCGCCCCGGTCGATGCGTGGCCAGTTGGAACAAGGCGGACTCGCCATTGCCGGACACGTTGAACGATGCCCGTTCCGTCACGTCACGTAGTAGGCGGAAAGGTCGCGATCGCGCGATCACGAGCGCGTGCCGCGCGATCATCAGATGCTGAACGACACAATCACGCTCTGGATTTTGCGTTTCGCATGTGCCGGCGAGGACGCAGTACCACACTCAGGACGATAATGCCGCGTGTACTGCATTTCTGTAGCCGTGGGGGAACCGGTGTACAGCTATTACCGTCACGCTAGCCGATCATGATTCGCCCGTTGGCTAGCCGGCTGCGATGCCACCTTGGCTTCCCGCTGTTTGGTCAGTCCAGTGCCAGGCCAGAACGATGAAATTATAGTGGATTGTCTAAATTTTTCGTGTATATCGCCGCCAATGCGACCGCTGTTGAGGCTTCTCTTTGCCCTTCTGCCCTGCACGCTACTGGCGGCCGCGCCAGCATCGTCGCGCCCCTTGGCGCCACGCTCGTCTGATTTACAACCAACAGAACTCTGTGGAGACGCAATTACAACCGCGGAATACAGCGGCCGGCTCCCGGCCGGCCTGCTCAAGAGCATCGCACTGGAGGAGAGCGGGCGGCGGGACACACAAACCGGAACGATCCGGCCCTGGCCGTGGACGATCAATGTCGGCGGCGTGGGGCAGTTCTTCGCCACCAAGGCGGAGGCCATGGCGGCGGTGCATGCGGCGCAGAGCCAAGGTATCCGCTCGATCGATGTCGGTTGCATGCAGATCAATCTCATGCATCACCCGGACGCCTTCGCCTCTCTCGATGAGGCATTCGATCCACGGGCCAATGCGCTCTACGCCGCACGGTTCCTCAACAGCCTGCATGCGGCGGGCGATGACTGGAACCACGCCATCGGCGCGTACCATTCGGAGACACCGGCCCTGGCGGATGCCTACCGCGCCCTGGTGCTGGCGCGCTGGCCGCACGCCGATCCACGCATGCCGGCTGGCGCCTATCACGACTTCGCCGCGCCGATCTCGGTCTACGCGGCCTTTGCACCACGCAGCCAAGTTTATGGCGCGTTTGCCGGTGCGGCTGCACGACTGCAAAAATAGGTGGCTGCTCCGCATTGGGCCGCGTTGCCCCGATCCGCCATATCTTTGGTTGATCGCGTGAATCACGTCTCCGCCGATTCCGCCTGCGACGATCGCGCTTAGCCTGCCGGGTCAGGCGAACGCCAGTAGCATGACCCCGCCGCAGATCAATCCGATCGCGGCAATCTGCTGCGCGCCAAGAGGTTCTGCAAACATCAGATGGCCGATCAGGGCGGCCGCGACGTAAGAGACCGCCGTGCACGGCAGCGCGACAGACATCGGGATTCGCCGCAGTGCCACGATGTAGAGAAGGGCCGCGCCGCCATACAGCGCCAGGCCAAGCAGCGTGCGCGCGTCGAGAACCTGAGCGATAAAATCCGGCGCACTCGCACCGGCTTTCAGCAGCGTTTGCCCGACCATGCTCGTGACAATGGCCGCGGCCAGCACGGCCCAATAAGCCCCCATGCCGAAATCCTAACCGGCGTCGCGAGCGTCGGCAGGCGACAGGCTGCGCTCGACGCTGCGCACGGTGCCCTGCGGCTTGCCGTTGGCGGACAGAAAGGTGCGCCCGACATATTCGCCCAGCACGCCGAGGATCATCGATTGCACCCCGGATACCAGCAGGATCACCACCATGGTCGATGCCCAGCCGGAAGGCGTGTCGTGCATGAACAGGGCCTCGGCGATGGTCGCGACCGCGCCGATCGCGCCCAGCAACGCCATGGCCGCGCCCGCATAGATCGCGAGCCGCAGCGGTGCCAGGGAAAAACTGGTCGCCAGGTTCAGCCACAGGCGAACCAGCCGCGTCAGGTTGTAGTTCGACCGGCCTTCGATACGCGGCAGGTGGCGCACCTCGATACTGTCGATGCGCTGCGTGACCTGCATGATCAGGCCATCCACATAAGGATAGGGGCCGCTGTATCGCGTCACCGCCCGCACCACCAGGGCCGACATGCAGCGGAAGGAGGAAAGATACAGGCCCTTCGGCTTGTCGAGCAGTTGGTCGGCCACCGCGTTGGCAAACCGGCTGCCAAGGTTGCGCCAGCCGGCATGCTGCTTCAGCGCATACCGCGTGTAGACCACGTCCCAGTTGCCAAGCCGGGCATGGTCGTAAAGGCGGAGGACTTCCTCGGGCGGGTTCTGCAGGTCGTCATCCATGGTGATGACGTATTTGCCGCTCGCGTGGCGCAAGCCGGTCATGACCGCGTTGTGCTCGCCGTAGTTGCGGGCATGCTCGATATAGATCAGCGGGATCGGCGCGGTGCGCAGCAGGTCCCGGCAGATCCTGTCCGACTCGTCGGGACTGCCATCGTTGACCATGATGACTTCCAGCCCGCCGACTGGCTGCAACGCGGAGAGTGCGTTGACCAGGCGGGCGATGGTCGCCGCGCCGCGATAGACCGGGATCACGATCGACAGGCCCGGCCCGGACGGACCGCCCAGCGACAGGGTGGTCGCCGGCAGCAATTCGATCGGTCTGGTTTCGTCGTTCATGGCCGCTCCGCAATGGCCAGCACCGATCCGCCCACCGGCAGGCGGAAGGGAAGATGCCGTTCAAATTCCGTCATGCCATGCAATGTGGCATCGAGCCATGGCGGAAACGGGGCAACATCGGAAGCGGCATCACCGCGCGCCAGCAGCTTGCGCTGCACGACCATCAGAGGCAGCGCCAGCCCATTCCAGTAAGTCACGCTGACGGGCCGGAACCCGGCGCTGCGTAGCATCGCCTCGGTCTGGCCGGCGGTCTGGCGGCGGACATTGTGGACCCGGGCGTCGTGCGCCGAGGCGAGCCAGGCATAGGCCGGCATATTGATCACCAGCCGGCCGGCCGGCCGCAGCACCCGGCGCAATTCCGCCAGTGCCGCCGCCGGCGTGACGGCCCCATGGCAAAGCACATCGGCCGCCACCGCCGCGTCGAAACTGCCCGCCGCGAAGGGCAGGGTATTGACCGACCCGCTGACCACCGGCGCTCCCGACTTCTCCGCCGCCCGCCGCGCCGCCTGCTCGGCCCATTCGACGCCGATCGCCGACAGATGCGGGCTGCGGGCGCGGATGACCGCCAGGAAGCCGCCGGTGCCACAGCCCGCGTCCAGGATGCGGCCGTGCACGCTGCCAATGGCATCGATCAGGCGCGCATGCAGGGCGCGGTACCACCACATGCCGGACTCGGCATCGTCCATCAGCGCGTATTCGGCTGGTTCCACGCTCCCCCGGGGCGCTCTTTGAATGAGCGGCAGTCCCCGATTGCTACGCCCGTGCGGCAGACGCAAGGCGCGGCGGTCCACCTGTCCTACAAGTCCTGACGAGGACCCTCCGGTCGCATTGCGGCGGCGGTGTTCGACATACCGGTGCAGGGTCCGGGCGTGTCACGCGGGCAGCCAAGGCGTCGTGGGTTCAACCGCCTGACGGTTGGCCGGTCGAGGGGGAAATCGCCGCGACTGTCGGATGCGATCATGCTCAACGTCCGATCGACCGACGACGAATGCCGGGAAGCTTGGATCGCACTTGAACTAACGCCTGCCGCAGCCTGAGCGGGCTGGGCCGCGGCGATCACGCGTTCAGCGCGGCGGCCTGACCCGATTCCGCGGCGGCCAGGCGGTGCGCGGCGCTGCCGATCCGCATCAGCAGATCGGGCACCGGCGGTTCCGTGGGGCGGGAACCGCTTTGGAAAAAACGCAGCCAGTCGCTCCATTGTTCGGGAGTCATATGAAGCAGGCGGCGCTGTTCGCCCGTATCCAGCCGCAGGGTGCGGCTGAGACCCTGAAAAACCGCAAGCTGATCCCGAATGACCTGGTCCGCGCAGGTTCGCGCCGCGTTCTGCATGTCCCGTTCTCCACGCTGGCCGGCTATTGGCCGGTCAGGGCTGCGGGCGTTCGTATCGGAGAACTACCAGGGGAATTGTGATTCGCACCACTGGAGCGGCCGATTTGTTTCGGACTCACCCAGTCGTGATTTCTCAGGCAACGCAGCCTTCGTCGCGCAGCAGTTCCGTCACCGAGTCGGGCGGCACGTCCGCGCTGGTGAACGCCTGGCCCAGGCCGCGCGCCAGGACGAAATGCAGCGATCCATCGCGAATCTTCTTGTCGCGGCGCATATGTCCGATCAGCGTCGCGGCGGAGAACCGGCGATTGAGCATGGCAAGCTCCGCCGGCAGCCCGGAAGCGGCGAGGTGGGAGACCACCCGGTCCGCGTCCCCCCAGGAACACAGGCCGAGGCGAGCAGAGAGCTTGAAGGCGAGGCCGAGGCCGACGGCAACGCCTTCGCCATGCAGCAGGCCGCCGTCGTAGCCGTACTCCGCTTCAAGCGCGTGGCCGAACGTATGCCCGAGATTCAGCAGCGCGCGCCCGTCATTCGGTTTCTCCTCGCGCTCATCGTCGCCGACCACCGCGGCCTTGAAGGCGCAGGCGCGCCGGATGGCTTCGGCCTGGGCTTCGCGGTCGCCGTTCAGCACTGCCTGGCCGTGCTGTTCGCACCATTCGAAGAACGCCGCATCGCCGATCAGGCCGGCCTTGACGATCTCCGCATAGCCCGCTCGCAGTTCCCGTGGCGGCAGCGTGGCGAGCGTGGCCGTGTCGGCCAGCACCATGCGCGGCTGATAGAAGGCGCCGACAAGGTTTTTGCCGCAAGCTGTGTTCACGCCGGTCTTGCCGCCGACGGAGGAATCGACCTGCGACAGCAGCGTGGTCGGCACCTGCACGAACGGCAATCCGCGCAAGGTGGTGGCGGCGGCGAACCCGGCCAGATCGCCCACCACCCCGCCGCCCAGGGCGATGACCGCGGTGCGGCGTTCCACCCGCGACTCAAGCAACTGGTCGACGACCGCGAGATAGGTGTCCAGGTTCTTCGATGCTTCGCCGCTCCTGACCACGATCTGGCTGGCGGTCACGGCGGTCTGTTCCAGCCCGGCCATCAGGGTCGGCAGATGCAGCCGGGCGACCGATTCGTCGGTGACAACCACCGCGCGCTTCTGCGGCAGGCGCGGCGCGAGCAGGGCGCCGGCGCGGATCAGCAGGTTGTCGCCGATGACGATGTCGTAGCTGGTGCTGGACAGCACCACCGACAGGCGCCGCGCGGGCTTCCATGCCAGCAGGGCATGCAGCACCTGGGTGGTTGTGTGGTCCGGCACCTCATCGCCGCAATCCACGATGACATCGGCTTCGCCGTAGAACGGGTCGCGCACCTGCATCAGCCGGCGCAGGGTTTCCTCCCGGTCACCATTGGCAAGCAGCGGCCGATGCTCCCGTCCCGCGACCCGGTGGACCAAGGTGTTCAGCGGGCAGCGCAGCCAGACCGAGACGGCCTCGGCCCGAGTCGTGGCCCTGGTTTCCGGGTCCATGAACGCACCGCCGCCGAAGGCCAGGACGATCGGATCGCCGGCCAGCAGGCGGCGGATCACCCGCCGCTCGCCATCGCGGAAGGCTGGTTCGCCGTAGCGGGCGAACAATTCGGGAATCGAGCAGCCGGCGGCCAGTTCGATCTCGGCGTCGGCGTCGTGGAAGGGCAGGCCGAGACGGGCCGCAAGGCGGCGGCCGATCGAGGTTTTTCCCGCGCCCATCAGGCCCACGAGGACGATGCTGCGGCCGGCGAGGGTATCGGGAAGAGGAATGGTCTCCCGCAAGGCGGTGTTGCGCGTCATGGCGGCGGACGCTAGCACACGGGCTGCCGGACAGGCGATTGTCCATGGCCCTTTTGCCAGGAGCACGAGTCACCTGATGATGCGGATTTTCCTGGTTGTCGTGGCGGTGGGCCTGCTGGCCATCGCGGCAGGCGTGTTTGCGCTGGGCATGTTCCCGCCGGCCCCACAGACGCATCAGGTCGAAAAGACACTGCCGAACGACAAGTTCCAGACCCACTGACCGGCCGCCGCCAATGGGCCGCCCAATGGATCGTCACGTCGAGGCATTCCTGGAAATGCTGCAGGCGGAGCGAGGGGCGGCGCGCAATACGGTGATGGCCTACGAGGCCGACCTGAGCGGATTCGCCACCTTCGCGACGGCCCGCGGCCAGGCGGTCGCGGCAGCCGATGCCGCCACCGTGCAGGCCTACATGGCCGATCTGCGCCGCACCGGGCTTGCCGCCCGCACCGCGGCCCGCCGCCTGTCGGCGCTGCGGCAGTTCCACCGCTTCCTGCTGCGCGAGGACATCCGGAAGGATGACCCCACCGCGTTACTGGATACGCCGCAACTGCCGCGCAGCCTGCCGAAATACCTGGGCGAGCAGGAAGTCGACGCGCTGCTCGCGGCCGCCGCTTCGCGCCCCGGCCGGACCGGTGCGGTGGCACGGGCGGCGCTGGAGATTCTCTATGCCACCGGCATGCGCGTGTCCGAGCTGCTGGCCCTGCCGCGCAGCGCGCTCGCCGGCGACGCGCGCGTGCTGCTGATTCGCGGCAAGGGCGGGCGGGAGCGGATCGTGCCGCTCTCCGATTCGGCGCGCGATGCGGCGGCCGCATTGGCGGCGTTCCAGGATCGGCCGGGCCTGTGGCTGTTCCCCGGACGCGATCCGAAGCGCGCGATGACGCGGCAGGCATTTTTCCTGTTGCTGAAGCAGGTGGCGCTTGCGGCGGGCCTGGATCCCGCGCGTGTATCGCCGCACGTGCTGCGGCATTCCTTCGCGTCGCACCTGCTGGCGCACGGCGCCGATCTGCGCAGCCTGCAGATGCTGCTGGGCCACGCCGATATCAGCACGACCCAGATCTATACCCATGTCCTGGCGGAACGGCTGCAGCGGCTGGTGGAGGCGCATCATCCGCTTGCGACCCGGCAGTGAGGGGCGCGTCGGCACCGATGGAAGGAAGACGCAGCGGCAGCAACAACAGAAAGGCCAGGCCGCCCAGACCGCCGGCGATCAGGAAGACATCGAGTGCGGGCAGGGCACTGACCAGCGGTGCCGCGAGAGTCGGTGCCGTTGCCTGCGCCAGTTGCACCGGCACGGCCAGCCACCCCAGCATCGTCGCATAGCCGGCGGATCCGAACAGCGCGAGCGGCAGGGTCCCGCGGTTGATTGTCATGATGCCGTTGCTCATGCCGTAGAGCACCGCGAAGCCGGTGGCGATAGCCGGCCCGCCGATCGGCAAGGTGGCGGCAGCGACCGGAAACAGCAGCGCGGCAAGGCGGGCACGCACCAGCAGGCCGACGCGCGAACCGATGCTCCATTCGATCACGCGGCCGGCGACCTGGCCGGGACCGATGAGCGCGGCGACCGCGACGGACTCGGTGACGGTCAGGCCGATGCCTTGCAGCAGCATCAGCACGTTCACCGCGATCGCCGAGGTGATGAACCAGCGCAGGGTGAAAAACCCTGCCAGGCATGCGGCAGTGAGGCGGTTCACCGGCTGCCTGTTTCCGGCTTCCTGCCGCTGTTTTGCCGCCGATGACGGCGCCGCGGCGGGCACGAGCAGCCAGACCATCGGCAGGTTCACAGCGAGCATCAGGGCCGCATAGAACAGCAGCAGCCCGCGCCAGCCGAACGGGCCGATCAGGCCTGCCCCCAATGACCAGAACACCGTGCTGGCGAAGCTGGCGACCAGGGTGATGCCGGTGATCGTCGGTCCCGCCTCACGGCCCAACAGGCTTCCGACCGTGGCGAACGCGGCGTCATACAGGCCCATCGCCATGCCGATGCCGACGACCGTCCAGCCGACGTACCACAGCGGCAGGCCGGGCGCCGCCGCCAGCAGCACCTGCCCCGCCGCCATGACCACGATGCTGGTGAGCAGCGAACCGCGTCCGCCGTGGCGGTCGATCCACCGCCCGACCCGCGGCATGCAGGCGCCGGTGATAAGCAGCGCCCACGAGAAGGCGCCCAGCAGGGCAACATGGCTCGCACCGAAGCCGCGCGCGACCGGACCGGCGACGATCGCCGGCAGGTAGAATGTCATTCCCCACGACAGGGTCTGGTTGATCCCAA
>DATNEJ010000099.1:0-4778 GCA_035606775.1 Acetobacteraceae bacterium
ACGCTGGAGAACGATAAGTTTCCGCCGGCGGCCGGCCCGCTGGTCGACCCGCGGAAGATCATCTGGATGGAAGCCGCCGCCGTCACGCACGGCTACAGCGGCGGTCCGATTGTGGATCCGCAGACCGGTGGCGTGGTGGGCATCGTCAAGGGCATGGTGGTGGGCGGCTACCTGACGCTGATCAAGGGCCTGCCGCAGACAGGCATCACGATCGGCCCGGGCGCCGGACGGTTAAGCGCGTTCCTGCAGCAAGAGGCACCCGGGCTGGACACCACACAAACCTGGGCCGCGGACGACGATGCACTGGACCGGGCGCGGCGCGCGACAGTGCATGTGGTGTGTTCGCATTGAGGCAGAACGCTTGAACCTGATCGTTTCCGTCAGGCGAAGCGATCAAACTCTATGTCTGGAAGCGTGTTCCACGCTTTCCGATGATTTCGCTTCCAACGATCGCGCTGATGCTTTGTCGGGGGCGTGATTCACGCTTTCCGGCCGCAGGCCTCAAGCAGTCACGGTCTACCCCCCCACCCGCTCATCCGAATTCACGCCAAGCTGCTTCAGCTTGCGGTGCAGGGCCGATCGCTCCATGCCGACGAACTGCGCCGTGCGGGAAATGTTGCCGCCGAAGCGCAGAAGCTGGGCATGCAGATACTGTGTCTCGAACAGATCCCTCGCCTCGCGCAGCGGCAAAGCCATGATGTCGGCGGTCGGGTCGATGTTGAGCAAAGCCGGCGCGCGGGAACTGATTTCCGGCGGCAGCATGTCGGCGCGGATCGCCTCGCCCGCTCCGCCGGGCGCCATGATCAGCAGCCAGTCCATCAGGTTGCGCAACTGCCGGACATTGCCTGGCCAGTCATAGGCTTGTAGCGCCGCCAGCGTATCGGCGGACAATTCCCGTCCGGGGATGCCAGAGGATTCGGCCGACCGGGTAAGAAATTGCTGCGCCAGGGCCGGCACGTCTTCGCGCCTCTCCCGCAGCGCCGGCAGTTTCATTGGCACGACGGCCAGCCGGTAGAACAGGTCCTCACGGAACCGGCCCGCGGCGATCTCCGCCTGCAGGTCGCGGTTGGTGGTGGACAGCACGCGCACGTCCACCTTCACCCTGGCGGAACCGCCCAGCCGCTCGAACGTCGAATCCTGCAAGGCGCGCACGATCTTGCCCTGGGTCTCCAGCGGCATGTCGGAGATTTCGTCCAGCAGCAGCGTGCCGCCATGCGCCCGTTCGAGCACGCCCGCGCGCCTGGGATGGGCGATCGGGTCGGCCCCGGCCTCCAGTCCGAACAGTTCTTCCTCGAACCGAGCCGGGTTCAGTGTCGCGCAGTTCATCACCACGAACGGTCCGGCCGCGCGGCGGGAGCGGCCATGGATCATGCGCGCAACGACTTCCTTCCCCGATCCGGCCGGTCCCGCGATCAGCACGCGGGACCCGGTGGGCGCCACCCGCTCGATCTGCGCGCGTACTTGTGCGATGGCCGCGGAGTCGCCGGTCAGCTTCGCCTCCGGCCCGGCGCGCAGCCGCAATTCGGCATTCTCCCGCGCCAGCGCCGCGGCTTCCAGTGCGCGCCTGACCACCAGCAGCAGCCGATCGGATTGAAACGGCTTCTCGATGAAGTCGTAAGCGCCGTTCTGGATGGCCCCCACCGCCATTTCGATCGTGCCGTGGCCGGAGATCATCACCGCGGGCACCTGCGGTTCCTCGCTGTGGAAGGCTTCCAGCAACCCCAGCCCGTCCAGGCGCGAGCCCTGGAGCCAGACATCCAGGATCACCAGCGACGGGCGGCGCGCGCGAAACGCCGCGATCGCCGCGTCGGAATCGCCGGCGCTGCGCGTCTCGTAGCCCTCGTCCCGCAAAATGCCGTCGATCAGCAGCAGGATGTCGGGTTCGTCGTCGACGATGAGAATATCATGCGCCATGCGGCACCTGCTGCTGCTCACCGGGCACAGGCGCGGCTGCGGGCGCCGCCGTCGGGCTGGCCGGCAGGATGAGGCTGGCGGTCGCGCCTGGCCCCTCCGGCCGATCGTCGAGCACGAGGCTGCCCCCGTGGTCCTCCATGATCTTCTTGACGATAGCCAATCCCAATCCCGTCCCCTTCGGTTTGTGCGTGACGTATGGCTCGGTCAGTCGCGCCCGATCTTCCTCCGGAAGTCCGATTCCGTCATCGGTCACGGTTACGCGAACACCGGCAGGATCATTCTTGACCGAAACCTCGATTCGTCCGGCCCCGTCGCGCATGGCCACCGCGTCGGCGGCATTCTGCAACAAATTGGTCAGCGCCTGGCGCAGCAGCCGCCGGTCGCAGGGCGCCGTCGGCCCGCGCGGCGGAATGTCGCTGACCCAGGTTATGCGCGGGCGCGCCGTCCGCTGCAGCACGAGCGTTTCACGCGCAATCAGCCCGATATCTTCACGTTTGATCACCGGGTGCGGCATGCGGGCGAAGGCGGAAAATTCATCGACCATGCGGCCGATATCGCCGACATGGCGGATGATGGTGTCGGCGCATTGCCCGAACGTTTCCGGATCCGACTGGATCTCCCGGGCAAAGCGCCGCTTCAGACGTTCCGCCGCAAGCTGGATCGGCGTCAGCGGATTCTTGATCTCGTGCGCAATACGGCGCGCCACATCCGCCCAGGCCGCTTTGCGCTGCGCCGACTGCAGTTCGGTGATGTCGTCGAACGTCACGACGAAACCATCGGGCCGCGCGCCCGATAGCTGGACACCGATGCGGACGAGCAAGGTGCGGCGATGGTTGGCAGGACCGATCTGCACCTCCGCGGTGCGTGCGCGTTCCGGCGATGCCGCCGCCGATTCGAGCAGAGGCGCCAGTTCCGGCACGATCTGCGCCAATGGCCGGCCAATGGCCGACAGAAGATCGAGGTCCAGCAACTCATCGGCGGCGCGGTTGGGCAGCTCGACCCGGCCATCCGCATCGAGCCCAATGACACCGGCCGAGACGCCGGACAGCACGGTTTCCGTGAAGCGCCGCCGCTCATCGATCTGGCTGTACGCATCCATCAATTCGGCACGCTGCGCGGCCAACTGCCCGGTCATGCGATTGAACGCCCGCGACAGGCCGGCGACCTCATCGCCGGTGGCCTCCTCCGCCACCCGCACGCCAAGCTCGCCGCTGCGCACGCGTTCGGTGGCGTTGATCAAGCTGCCGATCGGGCGCGCGATCTGGTTCGCCATCACCAGGCCGATCAGGCCGGCGGCAAGCAGAACCAGCAGGGCGACAATGGCAAAGATCCAGGCGAAGGCGATCTGCAGCCAGCCCCGGTTCTTATCCAGCCGCTCATAGGCGGAGACCGCCTGCTCGGTCCGCTGCATATAGCCAAGGATCTGCGGGTCGATCGGGCGGCCGATCATCAGCATGAGCGGCGGCGTGGACTCCAGCCGCACGACGGCGCGGACGCGGGTGCCATCCCCCGCATTCAGCAGCGCCACATCGCCGTGCATCGCCTGCTGCGTGGCGGAGGCCGGCGGCGCTTCCACGCCCATGCCGACGAACAGCCCGGCGGCGGCCAGCACCTGGCCGGTCGTCGGTTCGTAGATCACCGCTTCGGTCAGGCCGCGCAGCGTCGTCTGCGTATTCAACACTTCGGCAAACACGGTCGGATCGGCCGACAGGAACCGCCCGGCGCGGGCGAGATCGTTCGCCATCTCCAGCGCGACGGCACGGATGTTCTGCCGATGCTCCTCAAGGTAGCCGCGCGAGACCTGCAGAGACTCTTGCAGCGATGCGCGCACCGGGTCGTTGAACCAGGCCTGGATGCCGAAATGGAAGAACGCCACGGCGAAGCAGGCGACGACGATGGTGGGGGCGACGGCCACGCCACTGAACAGCACCACGAGGCGGATATGCAGCCGCGAGCCGGCCGAACCGCGCCGCCGCTCCACCCATACCCGGGTGAGCCGCCCAGCGAGAACGGTGCCGAGCAGCAGAAGGACGGAGAGGTTGGCGAGGACGAGGCCGACGCCGACGCCGGATTTGACGCCGAACGGAGAGCCACGGGCGAGGATGATGAAGGTGGACAGGCCAACGGCGAGCGCCAGGGCGGTCAGAACCAGGGTAACGGCTTTGCCCAGAAGGATTTCGCCGGCCTTCGCCCACCAGGACCGTGTGCCGCCCTGGGTCACCGGAACCGGCCGGGACGGCGGCTGGGGCGCTGGCTCCGCATCCAGTGTGCGCCGGGGTGCGGCGATATTCATGGCGCCATGCCTCTCGCTCGACACGCCATCACATGAGGCCCCTGACCACCGGGATTTCCAGGTCCCGTATCTTCTTGCGGAGCGTGTTGCGGTTGAGGCCCAGCATCGCGGCGGCCTTGATCTGATTGCCGCGCGTGGCCGCCAGGGTGAGCCGGATCAGCGGCCGTTCCACTTCGGCGATGATCCTGTCGTAGACATCGGTGATGCCCATGCCGTCGTTGTGAGCGGCCAGGAATTCCTTGATGTGGCGCTCGACGGCGCGTGACAGGGTCTCGGGCCCCGGCGGTGCCGCGGGGCCCGGGGCTGCCGGCGGCGTTGCATCGGCCAGTTCGGCGTCCACCGCCTCGCCGGTAATGGTCTCCGCCGGACACAGCGCGGCCAGACGCCGCATCAGGTTTTCCAGCTCCCGCACATTGCCCGGCCAGGCGTGCTGCTTCAGGCGCTCGATCGCCCGCTGGTCCAGCGTCTTCGCCGGCAAACCATCCTCGCGCGCGCGGTCGAGGAAGTGGCGCGCCAGCGGGGGAATGTCTTCCACCCGTTCCCGCAGCGGCGGCAGGCGGATCGGCACGAC
>DATNEJ010000107.1:0-4723 GCA_035606775.1 Acetobacteraceae bacterium
ATGTACGACCGCGCCAACAAGGTGGACGACCTGCTGGCCAACGGCACCAGCTTCGACAGCCTGCCCAGCAACATGGGGCTTGCCGGCGTCGCAGGGACGCTGGATGCGGAAGGCCAGACGATGGAGGGCGCAAACGCGCCAATCCCCGGCCCCGCCGAGTTGCGGGCCGCCATCGTGAAAGCGGCGTTCCAGACACAGAAGGGCGAGCCGCCCCGCCTGATCGAGGTGCAGACCCCCTCGGTCGGCGGATCGGCCTATTACGCGCTGAGCGTCGAGGACATCACGCCGCCCGGGGAAAAGCCCTTCGCGTCCGTGCGCGACAAAGTGGCGACGGACTGGGCCTTCGACCAGGAGCGGCGCACGCAGAACGAAGCCGCCACAAAGATGATGACCGCGGTCAATGGCGGGCAGTCCTTTTCCGACGCGGCCACTGTGGCCGGCGTGCAGCCGCGCATGACGCCGCTGGTCACCCGCGGCCAGAGCGCCGAGGGCATGCCGCCGGAACTGCAGCGCGTACTGTTCGGCCTGAAGAAAGGCGAGGCGACGATGGTCGAGACCGCGGAAGGTTTCATCGTTGCCGCGGTGGCCGAGATCGTCGAACCTGATCCCAAGACCGATCAGGCAGGCTATGATCAGACCCGGACCACGATCCGGCAGTCCATCGAGGGCGACCTGGCGAACGTCTTCTCCGAGGCGCTGCGCCAGCGGACCAACCCGCGGATCAACCGGCAGAACTTCGACCAGATCGTGCAACCCTGACCGTGCAACCCTAAGGATGAAGCAGCAACCACGATGAACGTCACCGTCCCACCCGGCTTCGCCGCTATCCGCTCCGCCTACGATGCAGGGCGCGGCAGCCTGGTCTGGCGGCGGGGCGTTGCCGACCTGGAAACCCCGGTCGCGGCCTTCCTGAAGCTCGCGCACGGGCGGCCCAACGCTTTCCTTCTTGAGAGCGTTGAAGGCGGGGCGGCGCGCGGGCGCTACTCGATCATCGGCATGGAACCGGACCTCGTGTGGCGCTGCCAGGGCGGACAGGCGTCCGTCAACCGCCACGCGCTGTCGGCCCCGCACGCCTTCGTGGCCGAACGGCGGCCGCCGCTCGACAGCCTGCGCGCCCTGATCAACGAGACCCGGCTCGACGTGCCGCCCAGCCTGCCGCCGATGGCGGGCGGCCTCGTCGGGTACCTGGGCTACGACATGGTCCGGCAGATGGAGAAGCTGCCCGAAAAGAACCGGGACACACTGGGCGTGCCCGAAGGCATCATGCTCCGCCCGACGCTGTTCGCGATCTTCGACAACGTCAACGATGAGCTGACCCTGGCGACGCCGATCTATCCGACGCCGGAGATGTCGGCGGAGTCCGCCTGGGCGCTGGCGCAGGTGCGCCTGGACGCGGCCGAGGCGGCGCTGGACCGCCCGCTGCCGCACCAGCCGCCGCCGGTGATGCTGCCGGACCCGCCGGCCCCGGCGTCGAATTTCACCAAGCAGGAATTCGTTGCGGCGGTCGATCGCTGCAAGGAGTACATTGCCGCCGGCGACGCGTTCCAGATCGTCGTCAGCCAGCGCTTCTCCGTGCCTTTCGCGCTGCCGCCCTTCGCGCTGTACCGCGCGCTGCGGCGGATCAATCCGGCACCGTTCCTGTTCTACCTGGATTTCGGCGGCTTCTCCATCGTCGGGTCCTCACCCGAGGTGCTGGTGCGCCTGCGCGACGGCATCGTGACGATCCGCCCGCTCGCCGGTACCCGCCGGCGAGGCGCGACCTATGAGGAAGACCAGGCGCTGGAGGCCGAATTGCTATCGGACCCCAAGGAACGCGCCGAACACCTGATGCTGCTGGACCTCGGCCGCAACGATGTGGGCCGTGTCGCCGCGCTGGGCTCGATGAAGGTGACCGAGAGCTTCGTCATTGAGCGGTTCAGCCACGTGATGCACATCTCCTCCAACGTCGAGGGCCGGCTGCGCGAGGGCCTGGACGCACTGGACGCGCTGGTGGGCGGCTTCCCCGCCGGCACGCTGTCGGGCGCGCCGAAAGTGCGGGCCATGGAGATCATCGAGGAGCTGGAGCCGGACCGACGCAACATCTACGCCGGCTGTATCGGCTACTTCGCAGCCAACGGCACGATGGACACCTGCATCGGCCTGCGCACAGCCCTCGTCAAGGACGGCACGATGTACGTGCAGGCCGGGGCCGGGATCGTTGCTGATTCGGTGCCGGAGGCCGAGTTCGAGGAATGCCGGCAGAAAGCCCGCGCGCTGGTGCGGGCCGCCGAGGAGGCGGTGCGTTTCGCGGCCGGCCAGGGCGGCGGAAACAACTTCGGGTAAGGCACATGTGCAGCCGCACGGCCACGGCCGGGGCGACGCCGGCCTTGCGCCGGCGCGGAGGCTTGCGCATCTTGGCTGGGCAGGAAATGCACGGACCGGAATGACCGAGGGTGGGCGGAGCAGCAGACATGGACGGCGGAACCGACGCGAGACGCATCACGATCCATGCGCCGGAGGATTTCGCCGGAATGCGTTTGGCCGGCCGGCTGGCGGCCGAAACGCTCGACATGATCCACCCGCATGTGCGTCCCGGCGTTTCCACCGCGGAGCTCGACCGGATCTGCCATGAGTTCATCGTCAGCCACGGCGCGGTGCCGGCACCGCTGAACTATCGCGGTTATCCGAAGTCAATCTGCACATCCATCAACCACGTGGTTTGCCACGGCATTCCGGGCGACAGGAAGCTCGACCCCGGCGACGTGCTGAACATCGATGTCACCGTCATCCTGAACGGCTGGCATGGCGATTCATCCCGCATGTATGCCGCCGGCATGCCCAGCACGCGGGCGCGTAACCTGATTGACGTGACGTATGAGTCGCTGCTGCGCGGGGTCAGTGCGGTGAAGCCGGGCGCGACCCTGGGCGATATCGGCCATGCGATCCAGGTCTTTGTCGAATCGAACCGCTTCAGCGTGGTGCGGGATTTCTGCGGCCACGGCATCGGCCGCCGCTTCCACGAACCGCCGAACGTGCTGCATTTCGGCCGCCCCGGCGAAGGCCCGGTGCTGCGGCCCGGCATGTTCTTCACCATTGAGCCGATGGTGAATGCCGGCCGGCCGGAGGTGAAGGTGCTGGACGACGGCTGGACCGCCGTCACGCGGGACCGCAGCCTGTCGGCGCAGTTCGAGCACATGATCGGCGTGACCGAGGATGGGTGCGAGATCTTCACGCTCTCCCCGGCGGGCCTGGACAAGCCGCCGTTCAAGGCGTGATCGGCGCCGGCGTTAGCCGGTTGGCAACACCCGCACGATAACCTGCCCGCGTCGCGCGATCCGGCGTGACCGGATGCCAGGGACATGCCAGCACCAGCGCGCAGGAAATCCACACCGACCGGCCTGTCCGAAGCCTCGTTCCTACCGGGACTGCCATTGCCCGAGGACCCCGCCACGCTGGGCGCCGATGGCCACCGGCTGCGGATGCGGGAACGGCTGCTGGCCGCCGGCCCCGAGGCGATCGCCGATCACGAGATGCTGGAGATGGTGCTGTTCCTGGCATTGCCACGCCGCGACACCAAACCGATCGCCCGTGAACTGCTGACGCGGTTCCGCAGCTTCGGGGGCGTGATCGGCGCCCCCGTGCCGGATCTACACATGGTAGAGGGGCTTGGCACCGCGGGCGTGGCGGCGCTCAAGCTAGTGCAGGCGGCGGCGCTGCGGCTGCTACGTCATGAGGTCGCGTCGGCACCGGTCCTCAGTCACTGGAACCGGCTGATGGACTACCTGCGCGCCGGCATGGCGCATGAGAAGGTCGAGCAGTTCCGCGCGCTGTATCTCGACAACCGGAACCGGCTGATTGCCGATGAGGTGCAGAGCCACGGGACGGTGAATCACGCGCCGGCCTACCCGCGGGAGGTGGTGAAACGGGCGCTGGAACTGCATGCGACAAGTGTGATCCTGGTGCATAACCACCCAAGCGGCGACCCGACCCCGTCGCGAGCGGACATCGAAATGACGAAGTTGATCGTCGAGGCAGCAAAACCGCTGAGCATCACCGTGCATGATCACATCATCGTCGGCCATGACGGTCACGCGAGCCTGAGAAGCTTGAAGTTGATGTGACATTCAAGAACGAGCGCGTTGGCTCTTCCGACGCATGCGCCGGTTCGGGTCGCGCGCCAGGTTGATGGCGGCCGCGCCACGCCTCAGGGCATCGTCGCCGGTGATGAGAACGGCTTGGTGGCATCGGCCACAAACATCACCAGCGCTGTCAGATTGCTGCTGCCGCTGCTGGAGACTTGCATGGGCGTGCCCGGAGCATGCCCGGGCATGGACTGACCGGCGGTGACATGACTTGTGCCCGATGGTGTCTGCTGGCTCAGATCGCCAGTCAGCACGTAGAAGGTTTCCGCCCCGGGATGCGTGTGCACGCGCGTTTTGGCCCCCGGCGGTCCGCCGCCCGTGTTGATACGAAGCAGATATTCAGGCGCAGAGAAAGGCGGCACCGGCCCGACCTCGGCGACCTTGGTGCCGCCTGGCGTTGATCCGCCCTTCGGACCAAGCGTGAACAGCCAGGCCTTACCTGCCGATTCAGCGGCAAGGGCCGTTGGGCCGGCTGCGGCCTGCGCCTCGGCAAGCGTGGAGAAGTTCTCGATACGCCAGAACAGGGGACCAGCCGGCAGGTGCGGAACCTTCTTCTCGGCTATCCGCTTGACTTCAAACTGCTGTGCCCATCCGGGGCACGG
>DATNEJ010000131.1:0-2265 GCA_035606775.1 Acetobacteraceae bacterium
CGCACGGCGGTTTTCAAGACCGCTGCCTTCAACCGCTCGGCCACCCATCCGGCGAGCCGACCTCTATAGCGTAGCCCCCACGGCCTCAAGTGTTGACGAAGCACGGCACGGCCTTATCTGCTTCCCTGGCGGCCCGCCGCACCGTTCCTGCCCCAACTCACGGGAGCCGAATGAAACCCCGTACCGCAGCAGCGTTCGCTGCGGCAGTGCTGCTGCCGCTCCTCGCCCACGCCGAACCGCCGGCCGACAAGGCCGCCATCTGGACCTTCCAGGACGAGAGCGCAGCCGTCACCCTCAGCCCCCTGACGGACCGTTTCTACACCAATGGCCTGCGTTTGGGCTGGACCTCACCCACCGGGGCGGTGCCCGATGTCCTTGCCTCTCTGGGCCGTTTCCTGTGGGGCGCGGGACAGCAGCGCGTCGGGTTCGGGCTGTCCCATCAAATCTATACCCCTGCCAACACGCAGGCCAATCCGGCGGATCCGTTCGATCGTCCCTATGCCGGCTACCTCACTGCCAACGTCTCACTGCTGAGCGATACCGACCGGAGCCGAAGCCTTCTGCTGTTCAGCGCCGGCGTCGTCGGGCCGGCCGCCGGCGGCGAGGCGCTGCAAAACTTCGTCCACAGCGTGATCGGACAATTCGCCGACCGCGGCTGGGGGTCACAGATTCCCAATACCCCGGCCTTCGAATTGCTGGCCGAGCGCAACTGGCGCCTGCCGACAGGCATGGTGGCAGGGCTGGAGACGGATATCCTTCCATCACTCGCCGCTGGCGTGGGAAACGTTCGCGACTACGTGCAGCTTGGGATAGCCGTCCGCATCGGTGAGGGGCTGGATTCCGATTTTGGCGCGCCGCGGCTGCGGCCAGGCCTCAGCGGTGGCGATGCCTTTGTGCCGACGCGACCCTTTGCTTGGTACATCTTCGCCGGCGCGGACGGTCAGGCGGTCGCCTATGACCTGCTGCTGCAATCGACCCCATTCCGTTCCGGCCCGCATGTCAGTCCGGTATGGGACGTGGCCGAACTGCAGGGCGGCGTTGATCTTATGACACAGAGTGTACGACTGATCCTGGAATACGTCGCCCAGACTGACGAGTTCCGCGGCCAAGCGGGAGGATGGCATCAGTTCGGGTCGCTTGCAGTCTCTCTGCGCTTTTGATGCGAAAGTGGATGCCGGCTCGCATCCCGGTCCCGCGTGAGGCATCCTCGCGCCGACGGCCGTCTCAGTGTATCCGGAGGTTGTTATGCCCGCCTACGATTTCGTCACCGTCGACGTATTCACGGACCAGCGCTTCGGCGGCAATCCGCTGGCTGTGTTTCCCGATGCACGGGGCCTGAGCGACGCGCAGATGCAGGCCCTGGCGGCGGAGTTCAACCTTTCGGAAACGACCTTCGTGCTGCCGCCCGAGAACCCGCAGCACCATGCGCGGGTGAGGATTTTCACCCCTAAGCTGGAGATGCCCTTCGCCGGCCATCCCAATGTCGGCACCGGCTTCGTCCTCGCGCGGCAGGCAGAGCATCCGCCGGAGCACTACACGTTCGAGGAGCGCGCGGGGTTGGTGCGGGTGCATATACTGCGTGACGCGGCGCGCGTGATCACTGGGGCACGTATCTCCGCGCCGCGCTCCCTGTCGATTGATGTGAGCATTCCAACCGACGTGGTGGCTGCCTGCGCCGGCCTGACGGCCGCGGATATCGTTACGACCGCCCATACGCCGCTGATGGCGTCGGTCGGCACGCCGTTTGTTTTCGCGGAGCTTACCAACGAGGCCGCGCTGGCGCGGGCCAATCCCGATCTTGCCGCGTTTCGTGCGGCGACGGATCGGTTTGGTGGTGAGGAGAGGCGGTTTCCGCTACATCTTTACGTCCGTCTGGGCGGCGATTCGACGCGTCTGCGCACGCGCATGTTCGCGCCGTCGGCCGGTGTCCTGGAGGATCCGGCGACCGGCAGCGCCAATGCCGGCCTGGCCGCCCTTCTGACCTCCCTGGCGCCGGGGGAGGACGTCGATCTGCACTACGATATAGAGCAGGGGGTGGAAATGGGGCGGCCGAGCCGGCTGGTGGCCTCTGCCCGCAAGACAGCGGAAGGTCCGGTTCTGGCGACCGTTGCCGGGGATTGCGTGCCGGTGATGCGTGGGGCTGTAGATCTGTAGGCCGGGGCACGCGCCCGTGCCGCGGGTGTGCCCTTCGCAGCGAAGTTCGCGTTGCGGCGCGCGGCCCCCTGCATCAACAACCTGCCAGACTTCACGAACCTGTGACCCGCA
>DATNEJ010000161.1:0-16067 GCA_035606775.1 Acetobacteraceae bacterium
ATCTGCGTGGCTGGCGAATAGGTGTACCACTGGCTGCTGCTGGCGTCCTGGCCGTATTCGACGTTGTTGACGATGGTGAACTTGCCCGTGCCGCCGCCGCCGGGAACCGGCGAACCGTTTTCGTCGACAACGCCACCGCTCGTCAGCGTCCACACATTGCCGCTGCTGTCGGTGAGCGAACCGCCGCTGCTCGGCGTCAGCACCGTGGAGGTTGGCGTGGGAGTCGGGGTTGGTGTCGGTGTGGGCGTAGGCGTAGGCGTCGGTGTAGGCGTAGGCGTCGGTGTAGGCGTAGGCGTAGGCGTGGGCGTCGGTGTCGGTGTCGGTGTCGCAGTCGGCGGTGCCGAGGACGTCGTCCAGATCTGCGTGGCCGGCGAATACGTGTACCACTGGCCGCTGCTGGCGTCCTGGCCGTACTCGACGTTGTTGGCGATGGTGAACTTGCCGGTGCCGCCGCCGCCGGGAACCGGCGAACCGTTCTCATCGACAACGCCACCGCTCGTCAGAGTCCACACATTGCCGCTGCTGTCAGTCAGCGAACCGCCGCTGCTCGGCGTCAGTACCGTGGCTGTTGGCGTGGGTGTCGGCGTCGGAGTGGGCGTAGGCGTAGGTGTAGGCGTAGGTGTAGGCGTAGGCGTAGGTGTAGGTGTAGGTGTAGGAGTGGGCGTAGATGCGGCCGTTGGTGGCGCCGAAGAAGTGGTCCAGGTCTGCGCGGTCGCTGAATAGGTATACCACTGGCCGCTGCTGGCGTCCTGCCCATACTCCACGTTGTTGACGATGGTGAACGCGCCTGTGCCGCCGCCGCCTGGAACCGGCGAGCCGTTCTCATCGACAACGCCACCGCTCGTCAGCGTCCACACATTGCCGCTGCTGTCAGTGAGCGAGCCGCCACTGCTCGGCGTCAGCACCGTGGATGTCGCCGTTGGCGTCGGTGTTGGCGTGGGTGTGGGCGTAGGCGTAGGCGTGGGTGTTGGTGTTGGTGTCGCCTGTGTGTTCGACGACGGCTTGAACAGCATCTGATCGGTAACCGACTGCTGCTCAGGCCGGTAGTTGCCGGTCCCCCACGCGCTTTGAATCCCGTCCGGGATCTGTCCGGTCTCGTTGCCGGCCAGCCACCAACTGCCGCTCACCGGCTGCTGATTCCCGCTGAATGTCGGCCCGCCCTGCGCGCCATCCTTGCCGTTCATGTAGTCCAGCAACGTGGAAGCCCAGTTCGATGCGTCGCCCGACTGCATCGATGAACCCATCTCGCCAATCCAAACCGGCGCTATGTTCTGCGATTCCAGGTAGCCCCAAGCCTGGTTCATCTGCTGGATGTAGGCGGAGCCTGAGTCGTTGGCCGTGCCGGCAATCTCCGACGGATACTCGTGCACCGAGTAGACGACCTTGTTCGCCACGTTGAGCGCCACGGGCTTGTTCGCAACACCCGTCAGGTCACCCTCGGGTGCGGCGACGTTCGGGTCCATGCCGGAACCGGCGCCAGGCGCGCTGTACTGCTGCGGTCCTTCGGCGATGATCAGTGCATTGGGGTCCACCGCCTGAATGGCGTTGCCCACCGTGGTGTACATCGCCTGGATATCGGTGGGCCCACCCTGTCCCCAGTTGATGTTGCCCGCGGAGGTCGGCTCGTTGTCCAGGTCGTAGCCGATGACGGTGGAGTTGCCGGCGAATGTCTGCGCCAGCGTCACCCAGTCCTGCTGGAACTTCGCGGCCGTCACCGTGCCGGCCGTCCCACTACCATCGGTCCCGTCGGTGCCCGGACCGCTGTCGAACCAAAGACCGTTGGCCTGCTGGCCGCCCTCGCCATTCGGGCCGCCATCGTTGGTGTGGTGATCGAAGATGATCTTCAGGCCGATCTGCCCCGCATAGGCGACGACCTTCTGGAAGATCTGCAGGGTGTTCAGCCCCTGCAGGTCCGGATTCTGCGAATAGTCGATCACATCCGATCGCGGCATGGCGGTCAGCGTCACGTCGGACCAGGGAATCCGCACCGTGTTGAAGCCGTCCGCTTTGATCGAATCAAGAATTGTCTCGTAGCTGGTGGCGTAAAGCCCTTGCAGCGCGCCACCGGCGCCACCGTCCGTCCCGTTCCAGCCGATGGAATCGATGCGTACCGGATTACCGTTTGAATCGACGATCTGGTTGCCTTGCGTGCTCAGATAACCATCGGGAAGCAGAGAACCGCCGCGCCCGGATGCGCCGTAAGAGGATGATGTGCTCACTGTCAAAGGCTCCCGGAAAATTGATAGAGGCCGGTTTCCTTTCACGATCACGAGAGGGCGGTCAACGCTCGCGTTCTGTTGATCACAAGAATATTCCTGGCATGTCTGGATATTTCGTTTGAATTCGCGGGCGAGTACTTTCTCCTGGCGCTCGTAGTGTGAAGCAATCTGCTATTTAAGATACGAATACGAATCTAATAATCGTCAGTTAAAATTAAGTCTATGAGATTCACGCCTAACAATATGGATAAATAACTATATCGAAGACAGCGCGTTTAGCCGGATGTGGCGATTTGTCTCCACGCGAACCGCGCGTTCCGAGCCAACATATCAGTACACGATGTGTTGATTCGGCGGAGACTCGTCCCGGCCGCCGGGATGCAGGCCCATGGAGTTCAGCGTGACCGTGGCGTGAGGGTTACACCACGGGCTTCCTTTGCTCTCAGCCGCGGGCACCATTCCGATAAGATACCGAAACGGATCGGGTGGGCGACAATATAAAAACCACAAGTATTTCCGTTTGAAAGTGACCACTGCGCCGAACTTGGCCACTCGATCACGTCCCGTTGACCGGGCCAGCCAATGAACGCCGTGCCCGGCGCATCAAGCTAGAATCAGAAACGGAGAACCCCGACCCGGAGCACGATTCCCGATCATGCGCCTCAGCCCCGGCCTCGCGACCCGATCGCCAGAACCGGCCGCCGCGGCCCAGCCGTCCCCAGCCGAAGCCCGGCAGCCGGGAAGCTATGTCGATCTCTATGGCCTCGCGCGACCGCCCTTCGATGACGCATCGAGCCGCGGCGGGTTCATGCTGCTCGATTCGCAGCGTCCGGTCCTGGAAGCGCTGGTCTCCGCAGTGATCGGCAGCCACGACCACATCCTGCTGACCGGCGAACGGGGCATCGGCAAGACCACTCTGCTCGCGGCGGCCATCCCGCTGGCCGCCGACGCCAATCTCTCCATCATCCCGATACGTCGTACCCAGCCGGGTCTCATCTCCCTCGATATGATGCTCGGCCAGATTCCTCCCGCTCCGGCGGAGCCTGTTGCACCTGAACACGCGCAGATCGACGCCACGGAAGCCACGATCGTCATGCGGCCGGCGGCCGCACAGCGCATCCTGCTGATCGACGACGCCCAGGACCTTGCCACCGACGCCCTCCGCTACCTGTGCCGCTTCGCATCCGGCGATCACCACACGGAATTTCCGTCCAGGCTGCTCCTTGCCGGTACACCCGAAATTTGGTCCCTGCTGCGGAACCCCGAATGCAAGGCGCTTGCCTCGCGGATCGCGGTCCACCTGCAGCTTCCCCGTCTCTCGCCGCTGGAGGTGCACCGCTACATCGAGCACCGGCTCTGGGTCGCCGGCGGGTCCATCCGCCGCCTTCTCACGCCACCGGCACTGCGCGACGTCATTCGCCGCTCCGAGGGGTCTCCGGGCCGCATCAACATGCTGATGGAAGCGATCCTCAACGCCGGCTTCATCCGCGGCGATCCCGTCATCACGCCCAAAACCATCCAGACCGCGGTCGGCGATCCCGCGCCGCATGAGCGTCACGCGCGCATCGAGCAAAAATCAGAGGACCGCACGATCGGCGTATTCGCGGTGCTGATATTCCTGATAGGCGCCGGCGCCTTCACCTACACCGCACTCAATCACCAGCCGACGCCCGTTCCAGCGCCGGTATCGGCCCCCGCATCGGTCAAGCCGCCGGCAGCCGAGGCGCCCGTCAAGGCGCAGGCACGTGCACCGGTCAACAGCGAAGCCCCGGCCAAGGTGCAGGCGCCACCCGAGTCGACTCCTGTGCCGGCGGCACCGCGGCTTTCGCCGGACGTGATGCAGGCCCTGATGAAACGCGGCGATTCGATGCTCGCGACAGGCGATATCATCGCGGCAAGACTGCTGTATCAACGGGCCGCGGAGGCCGGTAATGCCCAAGCCGCGACGGCGACAGGCAAGACGCTGGATCCGAATTTCCTGAACCGCGCGGGTGCCACGGGTATTTCCGCTGATCCTACCCTCGCCTCGGGCTGGTATCGCCGCGCCATTGCCCTTGGCGATCATTCGGCCGAGGAATGGCTGAAGCGCCTTCCACCCGCTGACAGCGTGTCAGCCGAACATGATGTAGATACAACCGTCAGGCAACCAGCAGCGCCGACAAACCGGCCGCCAGCACCTGCCGCAGGTCGGTGATCGCCAGGGCGACGCAGCCCTGCGTGGGTGAGAAATCGGCAGCCGCGACATGCAGGAAAATCGCCGAACCGCGTCCGCGCTGAACCGGCGAGTCATTCCATCCCAGGACGCCGACGATGTCATACAGCCCGTCAGTGCGCCAAAGGGCCTCATGCCTTGCATCGTGCGGCAGGCGGATCTGCCGGTTGTAGTCGCGATGGTTGGGGTCATCGCACCAGCCGTCATTCGGCGCGATCGGTTCGACGGGCACGGCACAGGCGGGCGCCGAACCGCGGTCGGCGCGGTACAGGACCCGCCGCAGCGGCAGCACGCCCGCCGGGGTTGCGCCATCGCCTTCCTGCTTGTCGGTGCGAATTCCGCCCAGGCCGAGTGCGGCACGGAAGATGGTGCCGTGCAGGACCAGCCGCCCGTCTGCATGAACAATGGCCTGCATTCCCGACCGATTCCCTGTCCCCGGAGTCGCCTTAAGCAATCGCGAGGGCGAAGCGTTCGGTCAGTCCAGCAGATGACCGAAACGCGCTGCCTTTGTCGCCAGATATTCGTCGTTGACGCCGTTCGGCGGAATCATGTGAGCTTCCCGTCCGACGACGTCCACGCCGCAGGCACGCAGGGCCGCCAGCTTGTCGGGGTTGTTGGTCAGCAGCCGGACGCGGGAAATGCCGAGCTGCACAAGCATCGTCGCGCCGATCAGGAAATTCCGCTCGTCTGCACCCCAGCCCAGGACGCGGTTGGCATCCAGCGTGTCCAGGCCACGATCCTGCAGCGTATAGGCGCGCAGCTTGTTCACCAGGCCGATGCCGCGGCCTTCCTGCGCGAGATACAGCAGCACGCCCGATCCGTCCTCCGCCATCCGCCGGATCGCGCCGCGCAACTGCTCACCACAATCGCAGCGCATGCTGCCGAGCAGATCGCCGGTGAAGCATTCGGAGTGGATGCGAACCAGCGGTGCTTCGGCTTTTTCGGGGCGGCCGATCAGGATGGCGAGGTGCTCGATGGCGGAGCCTTCCGTGCGGAAGGCGACGACCCGGGAGTCCGGCGCGTCCGCCAGCGGCACGTCGGCGGAAACGATCTGTCGCAGCCCGGCCGCTGCGGCGCCGGGATAGGTCAGCACATCCGCGGCCGGCACGCCGATCAGGTTGCGCCGGGCCGCTTCGGCGGCAGCGTCCGCGTGGGCCGGCACTGCCAGCACGGCCGGCAGCAGCCTGGCCAGTTTGGCCAGAGCCAGCGCCGCGCCCGCGGCGGGCGGCAGCGGCACCGCCTCCAGCATACCCGCCGTTGCCGGCTGCTTCGCGGTCGGGTCCGCGAGAGGCCGCAGGAAAGTGGCATCCAACAGCGCGTCAGGGACCCGGATCGCTATCGCTGGCGAGGTCTGTTCGGCCGGCCGGCGCAGGACGGCGGCCGCCCGCACCGGGGCCAACAGCAAGAGCGGCGGCTCGCTCCCCAACGAAACCAGCTCCGCCAGGCTGTCGCGCCCCGCGTGTTCGGCTGCCAGGACCGCCAGCGGCGCCTCCCCGGTCACCAGCACCGGCAGACCGCGCCGCAGTTCGGAGGCGGCACGGTGAACCTGCCGCAAGGACAGCGCCTGGGGACCTGGTATGGTGGGACCTGGTTCGGCGGCAGTCCCCGGCGCGGTCCGGGGGACCTTGTTTTCAAGCGGCATCGGGGTCCGGTTCGGTGAAGGGGTCGGTCACCCGCAGATAATGGGGCCGATGCCACGATTTTGGAACATTGCCCCCCGAATTTCGTCATGATTGGCGGGAAACTCGGATCCGGAGGAAAACGGCGGTTCCGGACTTGCCGCACCATCGTCGCGACACGATTTAAAGCGGAACCGCTCTTGCCGGCACGCTTCCGTGGAATGTTCAGCCAGCATTGCGCGGACGCGCGGATTGTTGATCGAAAATCGGGTGGAAAGCGTGATGTATGCGATTCCGCACTCACGTTTCGGTTCGCTATGCTTGCTCACGGAGCCTGATCACGTCGGGACGTGCGCAAACGCCGCGTCTGACTTTGCAAAAAAGGGAAGTTTCACATGTCGGCAGAACGCCCCGTCCTGATCGTGGACGATGACGACGCCCTGCGGGAAACCTTGGTGGACCAACTGGCGGTCGACGGCGAATTCACCGCCACGGAAGCCGCCTCGGTCGCGGATGCGGAAGACCGGCTGTTTGCCAAGGACGCGCGTTTCGACGCGGTCATCCTCGACGTGGGCCTGCCTGACGGCGATGGCCGCGATCTTTGCGCCAAGCTGCGCAAGCAAGGCCAAAAGATGCCGATCATCATGCTGACCGGCTCGGACGCCGAAACCGATGTCGTGCGCGGCCTGAACTCGGGCGCCAACGACTATGTTGCCAAGCCCTTCCGGCTGAATGAGCTTCTGGCCCGGCTGCGCGCCCAGCTCCGCATTTTCGAGAACAGCGAGGATGCGGTCTTCACCATCGGCCCTTACACCTTCCGCCCGGCGGCCAAGCTGCTGCAGGAACCGCAGAAGAACCGCCGCATCCGCTTGACGGAGAAAGAGGCGGCGATCCTCAAATTCCTCTACCGGGCCGGCACCCGCGCGGTCGCCCGCCAGGTCCTGCTGAATGAGGTGTGGGGCTACAATGCGGCCGTCACCACGCATACGCTCGAAACGCATATCTACCGGCTGCGCCAGAAGATCGAGCCGGACCCGGCGAATGCTCGGCTTCTGGTGACAGAAGGCGGCGGCTATCGCCTTGATCCAGAAGGCATTCCAAGCGCGCCGGCCGCCCCCGCGCACGTCTGACCCGGTTCCCCCCGGCGCTGTCGCCGATGGCAGCGCCGGGCCGCATCCACCGCGAAACGATATCGGCGAAGAAATGGATGCCGTTGGCGTGCCTTCCACTGGAAGCCACGTGAGTCCTGGCATCGCGGCGCAGCGAAAAGCCCTCATACCAGCGGCCCGGACTCTTGACTCATCGGTCGATTGTCGGGCCGCTGGTATCTCATTGATTTCGCGCGCAGCCGCCACGCCAACCCTGCGCGCATACCAGCCAGCCCTGCGGGCTGCTGGTATCAGTATTCGAACTGATAGGTGACGCCGACACTTGCGGCGTCGGCGCTGCCGGAGCTTCCGGTGGCCGAACTCGCCCCTGAGCCAGCGGTCGTCTCCAGCTTCAGCCCTTTGGCGAGATCGATCTGCACGGTGGCCTGGGTGCCGCCCCCCGAAGCGCTCTGCTTCGCACCCAGATAGACCCCGGGCGCGAGGTAGCGGCCCGCCTCCAATGCCGGTGCCCCGTTGGTTCCGCTGCCGACCGACAGGCGATCCAGTCCCAGCTTACTGCGCAGATTGTCCAGCGGTCCGCCGCCGCCCGGCCCGGCGCCCGACAGCGACGCCAGGGCCGCGCCAATCTCGGCGATCTGGAACGGACTCAGCTTCGACGTCGAGGTATTGAACAGAAGCTGCGCCAGGATCTCGTCCTGCGGCAAGTCGGGCACGCTCGATAGCGTGATCTTCGGGTCGCGGGCGCTGCCGCTCACCGTCAGCGTCGCGACGATCGTCGCGGTGGTGGATGTGGCAACCAGATGGATCGAGGGATCGGTGATCCCCGCCCCGGTGAAATTGATGCTGCCTTCGGTGAAGGTCAGCGTACTGCCGACGACACTGAGTGTGCCGCGGCGCAGGTTGAGCCCGCCATCTGGTTCCGGCTTCGCCGTGGTGCCGCGGATATGCACGCGCCCGCCAAGCTCCACATCCAGTCCGCGGCCGCGGATGAACACCTGGGAAGGGGCGTCCAGGATCAGGTTCAGCGCGATTACCATCGGGGGCGCCGCCGGCGCCGGCGGCGGCGGAGGGGCGCCGGCATCGCGCACCTTTAGCACCGCAACGCTGGCTGGCATGTGTTCCGGCACGCGGATATCCGCCCGGCGCACGTGCAGGGTCCCGCCGGCGGTCAGATCGCCCTTCAGCGCGCCTTGCAGCGTCAGGTTGGCATCGATCAGCGCGGTCAGCAGGTCGCTGGCGAGCGGGCGGGCATTGTTCGCGGTCAGGGTGAGCGACACCGGCATATCCCCAGCCAGACCGACCGTGCCGCTGGCGCCGATCGTGCCCGGCCCCGCTCGGCCTGTCAGGCGTGACAGGCGGATCGTGTCTCCGTCCGCCTCGACCAGCGCGCTGAGATCGGTCACATGCGCGCCCATCCCGAAATCCTGCGCCTCCCCGTTGGCGAGGCGCGCCGAACCGTTGATCCGCGGCCGCGCGGTTGTTCCGGTGATACCGGCGTCCAGCGTCACCTGGCCACGGACCCGCCGGCCTTCCGCCGTCAGCACCGGGTCAAGCACGGCAAGATCCAGCAATCCGCCCGCCCGCAGGTCCAGCGCGCCCGACGGCGTCAGCGGTGCCGTTCCCGTCAATGTCAGGTGCGACCGTCCCGCCGTCAGCTTGGTATCGACGCGCATGCTGGTCCTGGCGAGATTGGCGGTTGCCGCAAGGGAAGCCGCCGGCAGGCTGCGTCCCGGGCCGGAGCGCAGGCGCACGCCGCTGGCATTGATCCGCACGGTTCCCTCAGGCTGCGACGGCGTGCCGGTCAGGCGCGCCTCGGCTGACACCGTGCCGTCCGCGGCCAGCGACGGTGCAACGACGGCGGCGATATCGACGGGAAGGTTCTGGAGCCTGGCCGTCAGGTCGAGCGTCTTGTCGGCGCGTCCGGACAGGTCCAGTTCCGCGGAACGCAGGCCCAGGCGCAGCCGGTCGATGGAAACGCCGTTCGCGAAGCCGATCTTCACGGGCGCCAGTAGCCGCAACGCTTCCTGCTTCCAGGTGGCTTGCATGCGTGCGAGGCCCAGCGTGCGGCCCATGGCGTCCAATGTGCCGGCTGCATCGATTTTGGCAGGCGCACCGGCCGCATCCGGGGAGCTGGCGCTCAGCGTCACGGCCAGCGCATCGGCCGGCCCCTTGGCGGTCAGCCGGCCCGACAGCCCGGTGCCGCCGACGGACGCGCCGTCTATGGCAAGCGTGCCATCCACGGCGGGATGGCCGGCCGGATCGTTGATCGTCGCGTTCAGGTCCGCGCGGGGGATCGATGCCAGACCCGGCACCGTCACGCCGCGTGCTGTCGCGGTAAGTCGTGCCGCCTGGGCGTCGGAGTCCAGCGTCGCGCTGGCGCTGCCGGCAATCGGCTTCCCAACCAGCGGTTCGAGGTCAGCCAGCCGGGTCATGCCGACCTGCAGTTTTCCCGTGGGAATCGTGGCGCCCTGCGCCAGCGACACCGACCCCTCCGCGTGCGCGGTTTTCCAGTCCGCCTTGTCGATTGTCAGGTGGATTGCGCCGTCCCGCTCCTCTGCCTGCACGGCGAGCGCCAGCGGCGAGTCGAGCAGGGTCCCTTCCGCCGTCACCTTTGCAACCGGCGCGTTCGGCAGACCCTGCGCGTCCACATGCGCTGTCACCTGGCCGGTGTGATAGCCGCGCGCCTCGATTGCACCGCGCAGATCGGCCGCCACCGCCAGATCATCGGTCTTGCCGGCGACATGGCCATTTGCCTCCAGGGTGCCGGCCAGACTCGGCTGCACGGCTGCAAGGTCTGCCAGATGCATGACCCAATCCAGGTCGGCGACACCGTTCGTCAGCCCGCCATGCGCGGAGGCGTCGAATGCCTTGCCGCCGACAACCAGCCTCGAAAGAGTCACGTCCTGCCCGCGCAGCGACGCCGCAACGTCGATGCGCCCGGCATCGCCGATCAGGGCCGGCAGGGGCGCCATGCCCCCGGTCACGCCAACCGTGCCGGTGACAGCGAGCGTGGTCTCATCAGCTTTTGCCGCTGCGTTCAGATGGAGGTCGGCGCGGCCCTGCACGTCGGCCCCGCCCGCGGCTGCGAGCGGCGCCAGATCGGGCAACGTCACCGCGAGCTGTAGCGACAGCGTGCCTTCGGTACGCGCAGATCCGTCCGCCGTCAGTAACTTATGGTGGATGGAGAACGTCACCGGCCGGTCGGGCGCATCGAGCCGAGCGGTTGCGTCGATGACGAGGGGCGCACCGCTCAGCAGAGCGGGTTGCGGTCCGGGCACCCTGATGCCGTCCGCTGTCGCATGCAGCCGAACCTCGCCCGCGTTGCCGTCTAGATCGGCGTTCAGCGAGTCGATACTGGCGCCCGCCGCCGACAGCGCGGCGATGCGCACGGTTCCGGCGGCCTCGGGGCGGGTGAAGTTGCCATGCACTTTGGCGTCCACCGCGACCGATTGCCACGCGATATCCGGCCGCGGCGTCATCGCCGGTGCGTGGGCGGATAGCGACAGGTCGCCGGCCTGGTGGACCAGATCCACAGTTCCATTCGCGGCGGCACGCAGCGGGCCGGCGTTGACGGAGACCTTGGTGGCGAGCGCGGTCCGCGGCCCGTCGATCGTCGCGTCAATGGCGAGTGCGCCAAGGTCCGGCAGCGTCGCCAGGCCGGCGATCAGCCCGTGCGGGGGCTCGTCGGCCTTGATCGTCGCATGCATATGCGCCGGGTCGATTTCGGCATCGAGCGCATAGGTTCCTTGCCCATCCAGCCGGTGTGCCTCGATCCGTGCGCTGCCCGTGGTCAGCGTTCGCACTTGGGCCGAACCGTCGATCGCCAGTGCCACGGCCTGGCCGGCCACAGGCTGGCCGATATCCATCCGGTCCACGCGCAGCATCTTCAGATCGACCTGCACCGGCAGGCTATAGGACCCGCTGCTGGTGCCGCCTGGCAGCGGCATTCTGGCAAAATTGATGTGCCGCGCGGTCAATCGGTCGATCAGCACGTTCCGCCGGATCAGCCTGGTTGGGGACCAGTCCAGCGCCACGTCCTCGACGGTGAGATAGACGCCCGCTGCATCCGCGATGTCGATCCGCGCGACCCGCAGCGCATCGGGGAAGCGTCCGGCAAGGCCGGCGATGCGCACCATGCCGCCGGTCAGGCTGGCGGTCTCCTGCTCGATCAACCGTCTTCCCGCGTCCGTATTCGCGCTGATCATGACCAGCGTGACCAGCAGGACCGGCAGCGCGATCAGAATGCCGAGGATCCACGCCAGCCATTTGGCGGCCCGGCGCATCAAGCCCGTTCCGTCATCAGAACGCCTGTCCGATGCCGATATACAGTTCGAACGAGTCGCCGCCTGGCTGCTTGTTCAGCGGCACGGCCACGTCCAGCCGGATCGGGCCGATCGACGTGTAGTAGCGGAACCCGACTCCCGCGCCGGCGTGCCAGTTGCCGGCGAATGGCACACCATTGGTACTCACCTGGCCTGCGTCGATAAATCCCACAACTCCGTACTTGCCCAGAATGCGCTGACGGAACTCCACGGTCCCAGCGGACACGGCGGTGCCGCCGGTCGGACGGTTGTCGGGAAACTGTGGGCCGATGGTCTGGTAGCGATAGCCGCGGACCGTCCCGCTACCGCCGGCGTAGAACCGCTGATCCGGCGGCAGGCCGAACACGCCGACCCCCGACGCCTGTCCGACGAGTCCACGCAACGCCAGAACGCTGCGCCCGTTCCCCGAAAGATCGAGATAAGTGGATCCCGCCGCCTGCATGATAAAGAAGGTGGCGCTGGGCGGGCCGATCGAATAGGTCGGCGTAACCGACAGTAACGCTCTGATACCTTCAGTCGGGTCCAGCAGATTGTTGGTGCTGTCGTATTTCGCGCTGATGGGAATGCCGATCAGGTTGTAATGATTCGTCATCCCTTCCTGGGTGATCTTCTCCTGCTCGCCGTAGATGCCGATGCTGCCGGTCCAGTGCGGCGACAGTTTGCGGTTGAGTGCCGCCCGTTCGATCAAGGCCGTCTGGTCGTAGGCTTGCAAGCTCTGCTTCAGGGCGTTGAGGCCAAGTTCCAACGTCTGGTCGCGCACCAGGAAGTCCGGCTTCAGGAATTGCGCGCCAAGCTGATACCCGGGCTTCGTCACCGCGTTGCCGCCGAGCTGAATCATGCTGGTGAGATTGAGCTGTTCGGCATTGCCGAACAGGTTGCGGTCGCGCCAGCCGGCTGAGAGGTTCACGCCGAGGTCGGTCGAATAGGCGGCACCGAGGTCCACGGCATGCAGCGGCCGCTCGGTCACGTCGAAATCCACCGGCAGTTCGCCTTGCGCGTCCAGGCGTTGCGCCGGTTCGGCGCGCACCACGGAGAACACGCCGATGGATGCGAGGTCCTGGCGCGCCCGTTCGATGGCGGAAGGGCTGAAAGGCTCGCCCTGGTGCAGCAGCAGCCGGCGCCGCAGGAATGACTCATTCATGTCCTTGAGGCCGGTAAACTGAATCGGACCGATCGTCGCGTGCGGCCCGGAGTCCACCTGGAAATCCAGATCGAGCGTGTCCTTGTCCAGGTGCAGCACGGCCGGTGGCAGATTGACCTTCGCCAACGGATAGCCGTCTTCCTGCACGGCATTCAGCAACCGGCTCTGCGCCGCAAGCGCGGCCTGCGCCATCGCCGGTTGCCCCGGCGCCAGGTCCAGCCTCGCCCGCGCTATCGGGGAGACATTGCCGTCCACCACGATCTTCCCGAACTGGAACTGCGGTCCCAGATCGAAACTGGCCACAACGGGCAATGGCGGATTGGCCGGCGCCCGGTCGATGATGTCGGACAGCGCCGGATCGTCCAGCGGATGCCCGCCGATCGTCAGGCTCACTTTGCCCTTGTAATAGCCGTAGCTGCGCAGCGCCGTCTCAAACCGCCCCACATCCTGCTGTGCCCGCTGCACCAGCGCGAACCCGCCGACCGGGGCGTTCTTCTGCAAGGAGATCAGCCGAGCACTGTCGTGCAGCGCGCCGTCCAGGGCACCATTGCCGGTCGGCTTCAGCGTCACGTCGTAAGGCTGCGGGTCGGCTGCCAGAACCGGGAGAGCCGCCGAGGCAGCGGTAAAAGCAATCAGCAGCGAAACGGCGGCGCGAAGCAAAGGCACGATAAACCCATACGACCAATGGCCGGACAGAGGCCAGGGCAGGGGCAGTCGCGGAACGGTCACGGTTGCGCCATTGTTCAGTCACGCATCGCGGGGTATCCGACGCGTCATGCGGGACCACGAACGCACCATCCAGCAACCACGCAGCGACCATCTTGCTCGCCGGCCCAGGCTGCTCAGCGGCCCGGCCGAGGATCCCGGTTTCTTTCTCCGGCTGCCGCCGGGCCGCGACGGATGGCTCGTCGCGCGCCGCCTGCGTGCCATCCGCCGTCTGCTGTCGGTGCTTTTCTGGACCTTGCCCTGTGTGCCGGTGCAGGCGATCTGCCTGTTGCTGCCGGGCCGGCCGAAAGTGCTGTTCGCGCGTTTCTACTGGGCAGTGTTCACATGGCTGTTGGGGGTGAAGGTCAGGGTCGTTGGAACCCCCGCCATCGGCAACGCCAGCCGTCCCGTGCTGTTCGTCGCCAACCACACCTCCTGGGTCGATGTGCCCGCCCTCGGCGGCGTGCTGGACGGCTGCTTCGTCGCCAAGGGCGACATCGCCACCTGGCCCCTGGTCAGTACCATTGCACGCCTCGGTCGCACGGTCTTCGTCAGCCGCCAGCGCGGCGCCACGGGACGCGAACGGGACTTGATGCGCGGGGTCCTGGCACAGGGGGACAGCCTGATCCTGTTCCCCGAGGGCACGACCTCGGATGGGTCGCGCGTCATGCCGTTCCGTTCCTCCTTCTTCGCGCTGGCGGAGGCCGGCAGCCGAACCGCGCCGGCAACCCTGCCGCTGATCCAGCCGGTTTCGCTGGTCTATGACCGACTGGACGGGCTGCCGGCGGGACGCGCCAGCCGGCCGCTGTTTGCCTGGTACGGCGACATGGACATCGCCTCGCATTCCTGGCGGCTGACCCAGCATCTGGGGCTGCGTGCGACGATGCTGCTGCATCCGCCGCTCGAGCCGGAGCAGTACGCGGACCGCAAGGCGTTGTCGCAGGCGGTGTGGAATATCGTGGCAGACGGTGCCGCCACCCTGCGGCAGAACCGGCCGGTGGTGCCGGCGGTTCGGGGCGCCGCGCCGGCGACGGACCTGCCCAGTCCCGAGCCTGCCTTCGCCTGATCGCGTTGAACCGTCAGGCCGGCGCCTCGGCTGGTGCTACAAGGTTGAACACCGCGCGACTTGCCAAAAGCCGCCATCTGTGCGATTGCAAGTCATTCTTAACAACATGGGTCGGCCAGATGCGGTTCCTTCTCGCCTCGCTTTTCGCCCTGCTGTTGGCGCCGCTGGTGCCTGCCGCGTACGCTGCCGATCCACAGGTGTTCACGCTGACCCTGCACGAAACTCAATTCGAGCCGGCCGAACTGACGGTCCCGGCGAACCAGAAGATCGAGTTGCAGGTGGTCAACCAGACGAAAGGCCCGGTGGAATTCGAGAGCCACGACCTGCATCGTGAGAAAGTTGTGACCGCCGGCCGCCGCGTCTCGCTCTCCATTGGGCCGCTGAATCCGGGCAGCTATGAGTTCTTCAACGACTTCAATCCGAAGGTCCGCGGCCACCTGATCGCGCGCTGAAGGAAGCGACGATGCTCGCCGTTGCCATCATCGTCTTCCGTGAGACGCTCGAAGCTGCGCTGATCGTCAGCATCGTGCTTGCGGCGTCGTTGGGGGCCCCTGGCCGCGGACGCTGGATCGCCGGCGGAGTCGCCGCGGGTGCCATCGGTTCCGGTATCGTCGCCTTGTTTGCCGCTGGCATCGCCCAGGCCTTTGCCGGAAACGGCCAGGAACTCCTCAACGCGACCATCCTCTGTCTCGCCGTGTGCATGCTCGGCTGGCACAACGTGTGGATGGCCCACCACGCCAAGGAAATGGCCGGCGACGCCCGCGCGCTCGGCCGGCAGGTTGCCGCCGGCGCCCGCCCGCTCGCCGCGCTTGCCGTGATTACCGGGGCCGCGGTGTTGCGCGAGGGGTCCGAGACCGTGCTGTTCGTATTCGGCGTGATCGCGTCGTCGAATGACGCGCCGCTGCTGATGTTCGCGGGCGGTGTGCTTGGCCTGCTGGCCGGTGTCGCGGTCGGCGCCGCGCTCTACTTCGGCTTGTTGCGCATTCCGGTGCAGCGCCTGTTCGCGGTGACCAGCGGCATGGTGCTGCTGCTCGCCGCGGGTCTTGCGTCCCAGGCTGCCGCATTCCTGGTGCAGGCGAATATCCTGCCGCCCCTGGGGAACGAGATCTGGGACACGTCCTTTATGCTGACCGAGAACAGCATCCCGGGCCGCGTTCTGCACACCCTGATCGGCTATGTCGCCCGCCCGGAAGGCATCCAACTTGTCGCGTTCGTGGCAACCTTGCTGGCGATCGGCATACCGATGCGGCTGATCGCCCGGCCGAACCGCGTCGCGGCGGTGGCGGAGTGATCTGGCTGCCGCTGGAGCCTGTTCGGTCCAGATAGAAGCGCCGAACAGGCTCTATATCTTTGTTTGATCGAGTGATTCACGTCTCCGGCGATTCCGCCTGCGACGATCACGCTCTACGTCGGCCGCTACGATCCCGTTGCGCCGGTCCCGGCCGCTGACGGCAGGTTCAGCCGCATCTGTCCCTTGAACGCATGGATCAGTTCGCGACGCCGGAAACGCCAGCCATCCGGCTGCCTGACCAGCTGGTCCGCGTAGGTGCCGCAGACCGAGGGGACCGGCCCGTCGGTTCCCTCCACCATGACCAGATAGTTCGACTTCGCCTCCGCTGTGTCGCCGGCGAGGCGGATGATGCTGTTCATCACGTAGTGCATCCGCCGCGGCGA
>DATNEJ010000172.1:0-4863 GCA_035606775.1 Acetobacteraceae bacterium
GGCAGCGGTGCATGCCGATGCGCGCGTATCCATCAATGTCAGTCCGTGGCAACTGTTCGCCCAGGACTTCGTGCGCACCGTGCACGAGACGGTCAACACCACCCGCACCATGCCGCGGAACGTCACCATCGAAATCACCGAGAACGCGCTCCTGCACGACCTCGAGGACGTGGCATACAAGATGCGCGAACTGGCCAGCCTCGGCTTCCATTTCGCGCTGGATGATTTCGGTTCGGGCTATGCCTCGCTGGGAAACCTCAAGAAGCTGCCGCTGCACGAGCTCAAGATCGACCGCGTCTTCGTCGAAGGCCTGCAGGCGGGCGTGCGCGACACGCTGGTCGAGGCCATCATCACCATCGCGCACGAACAACGGCTGTTCGTGGTGGCCGAAGGCGTCGAAACGGGCCAGCAGCGGGAGGCGCTGGCCGAACTGGGTTGCGACGCGATCCAGGGTTACCTGGTCTGTCGCCCGATGCCGTCCGCCCAGTTCCACCATTGGCTCGAGCAGTTGCCCGAACCCGTGGATCTGCCCGGCCGTTGACCGCGGCGATTGCGTGCAAGCGGCGATCCCGCGTGTGCGCAAGCCATCGACGCCGGGACGAACTGGCTCGCACCGGCGAATCGGGCGATCATCATGCGCTTGACCCGAGGAGAAAAGCCGCATGAGCATTCCGACCGTACGCGCGAGCAGCGGCGGCACCCCGTTCGCCGTGACCTTCACCGACGACCTGGGTCACCGCTGGCTGGCCGACGAACCGGCCGGAGACGGCGGCGGCGATACCGGTCCGTCGCCGCACCGGCTGCTGCTCTCGGCGCTGGGCGCGTGTACCGCCATCACCTTGCAGATGTATGCAGCCCGCAAGCAATGGCCGTTGCAGCACGTCGACGTCGAGCTCCAGTTCAATCCCGAAGGCACGCCCGCCGCCGGCAACGACATCAGCCGAGCGATCACCCTGCAGGGCGACCTGACCGACGAGCAGCGCCAGCGCCTGCTGCAGATCGCGAACATGTGCCCGATCCACAAGGTGCTGACCGGCGAGGTACGCATCGATACGCGGCTGGAGGCCAACGCGTAATCGTGCTGTCGCCGGAACCGGCTCAGCGCAACTGGCTGTCCTTGCTGCCCCGGCGGTTGTAGACGCCGGCACGGCGTGCCTCGTCGTCATGCGTGGCCTGGCAAGCCACGCACAGACGCACCCCGGGCACGGCCTTGCGCCGCGCCGGGGGAATGACCGCATCGCACTCCTCGCAGCGGCTCAGGCCCGGGCCCTTGCGCAGCTGCCGGCGCGCGCGCTGTACCGCATCGTCGACAGTGGCGTCTATCTGATCCTGCACCGCGCCA
The DNA here is from genome assembly GCA_035606775.1 of Acetobacteraceae bacterium. GTDB lineage: Bacteria > Pseudomonadota > Alphaproteobacteria > Acetobacterales > Acetobacteraceae > Rhodopila. The sequence goes on from DATNEJ010000172.1 coordinate 1,343, forward strand.
TCGCCTGCCCAACCGGTTGCCACGTGCACCTCCGCCAATCGCCATTCATTCCCGGACACCTGGAAGCATAGCGTCAAGACATGAAAGCCGCCTGTCCCGGTCCCGAGGCATCGGATCGCGCTGCCATCCGTGCCCGTTTGTTCGCGGCGTTTCGCGCAGCAGGTCGTTCGGCACTTCCTGGACCCGGCTCGCTGGACGATCTTGCCTCGGACGTGCTCGACGATCCCTTGTCCGACGCACCGTTTCATCGGGACCGCGTTGTCGCAAGCGGCGGATTCCGCACCGCCTATTGCCAGCCCACGCTGATCGTTCCTCGCACGCCTTGTTCGGGCAGCACGATCGTTGTCGTGGCGGTCCTCGCATCCCAGTTCCAGCGTTCCAGACGCCTGCCGTCCAGCGAGACAGCAAGCGGCCGGCGCTGGCCGTGGATGCGCAATTCGTACGAACGCGCCCGTACCTGACCATCGAACGAACCTTTCGACGGTCCGATCACCAGCCGGTGGGAGCCGTCGCGGGCAGTGGCATAGGTCATCGGCGTGACTGCGTAGCGGCCTTTTTCATAGGCCAGCGAAACGCCATCGTCCTCGTACAGATCGAAGTGACCCTTGCCCGACCCGTAGACATCCAGGACGAGCCTGTCCAGCGGCCTGGCATCCGACCAGGCCATGTCGGCGGGCTGCCCGGGAATGATCGAGCCCTCGCGCACGAACACCGGTGTCTGGTCGACCGCGTAATGCGCCGTGAACGTGCCGGCACCGTCGTGGGCCTTGCCGGTGAAGAAATCCAGCCAGCGTCCGGGCGGCAGATAAACGGTGCGGTTGCCGCTGGCGTCGAGCACCGGCGCGACCAGCATCTCCGCACCGAAGAAGTACTCGTGGGGGTGCTGGTAGGCCTCCTGCAAATCGGGGTATTGCAGGTACAGCGGCCGCAGGATCGGCAGCGATTCCCGGTGCGCGATCCACGTATACGTGTAGATGTAGGGAATCAAGCGGGTACGCAGGGTGAAATATTTCCTGACCAGGGCCATGCCCTCGCTGCCGTAGGTCCAAGGCATGCGCAGATTGGCTTCGCGCGGATTCTCGTGGGCGCTGTGCATCCGCAGGAACGGGCTGAAGGTGCCGAATTCGACCCAGCGTGCATACAGGTCGAAGTCGATCTTCGCACCGTGGAACCCGCCGATGTCATGGCTGATGTACGGCACCAGCACATTGCCGCCGCGGGTGGTGAAGGCGACCTCGTAGGCCAGCACCGGCCACTCTGAATAGGTGTCGCCGGTGAAGTAGCCCGGGTAGCGCTCGCTGCCCCAGTCGCCATAGCGACCCAGGATGAAGCCGCGCTTGCCGGCATCGTGCGGGCCGGCCGCTTGCCGCGTGGCGTCGTAGAAGACCTTGTTCGTCCACAGCTGCTTGTTCAGTCCCGGCATGTCGGTGGCGCCGCTGCCGCCATCGACCCACCAGAAGTCCACTCCCCGCCGCATCAGCGGTTGATGCAGGTCGTGCATGAAGGTCGCCGCCTGCGTCTTGTTCGAGAGATCGAAATAGATCCGCGGCGGCGGCTCGACGTCACGCAGGGCGACCGGGCCGCGCAAGATGCCGCCAGCGGCCGGTCCGGATGCCACGCGCAGGGCGATGGCGTTGTCCTTGCCGGCCCGGGCGTAGGGTGCGATGTCCGCGTAGGTCAGGCGGCGCGGCCACTGCACCTGACTGTGGGTCACCTCGTGCCCGTTGACGAACAACCGGTATGACTTGCTCACCTCACCCAGGTACAGATACAGCGCCCCGGGCAGATGGGCCGGCAGGCGTACCGACGTGCGATACCAGGCGACGCCCCGATAATCCGGATACCCCTGCGCCTGCCAAGCCGCGTCGATACGGATCGGCTTCCACCGGCCGTCGCCCTGCCCCGGCAGGAACCAACGCTGGTCGATTCCCTGATCCCGCGGATCGATGGCCAGTTCCCATGACGCAGCGATATCCATGTCGAACGAGGGCGCCGGTGGCGGCGGCCTGCCCAGATCCCTCAACACCGCCGGCGCGTGGCTGTCCTGGTAAGACAGGATGCTCTCCTCGGTATTGGCATAGCCCGGATGGTCGTTGAGCCCCACCTTGATGCCCTGCCCATGCAGCCAGTCGAGCAACTGTCCCGGATGCGCGATCAGCGGACTCCAGTCGTAGCCGCCCTGCCAGCCGTAGTTGTGCCAGGCGAAGTCAAGCACCAGGATGTCGAGCGGGATATGGTTCTGCCGGAACCTCGAGATCTCGTCCATGAGATGCTGTTCGTCGTACTGCCGGAACGCCGGCTTGCGGGTCTCTGCCGTACCGGGGAAATACTCGAAATTGAAATCCGTGATCCATGCGCCGAGGGTATAGCGCGGAATCATCGGGATCGGCCCGCACAGCTCGGCGTACTCCTGCAGCACGCGCTGGTAGTCGCGGTGATAGGTGAACAGGTACCAGTCCTGGCCGCCGGCTTCCTTGCGCGGCTCGATCCACGCCGTTTGCGCGTTCCATACCGGCGTGCGGCTGTCGTCGATGAACGCATAGCCGCTGCGGCTCAGCAGGCCGGGTTTTGCCGGCGCGAGCAGCACGTCGATGCCGGGAATGATGTCGTTGACCGGACTCGCCAGATCCCTGCCATCTCCCGGCAGGTTCGGCCGGCTGATGTTGTCCAGCGAATAGGTCAGCCCGCCGAGATTGTGTCGATCCACGTCGCCCGGGTGCCAGGCATGTTCGGCGCCTGCCGGATCGTCCTTCCAGCTCACCGCGAGATTGCCTGCCGTGAACGGCCCGGATTGCAGGCGGTAACGCAAGGTCATTGCATCCGTGCTCAGCACCAGCCAGCCATGCTCGCGCGCCGAGCGCACGGCGACTGCAGCCCAGTCACGTTTCTGCACCACCGCGGTGGGCGCATCGACGAACGCGCCGGACGGGGAATACTCCATTCGCAGCAGCGATGGCGTCAGGAATTCGAATCGGGCATGACCGGCTACGAAGGTCGAGCCGCCCGGCTCCGCCGCGAGGCCGGCCGCGGGTACGGCCATGCAGACAACCAGGAGCCATGCTCCGACCCGGCTGACGGTACCAGTGATCAAGGTCATTCGGCATTCCCCAAGCCGGTGTGCCACAGGGTGATCCGGAGTCCGGCTTCGCTTCGGCGGATCAGGTCGCATCTTCAAGCTTCGTCGCGGTCGCGTCGCGGAGCCGCGAAGGACGGCATCCGCGGATGCCCTTCACTACCGGAAGGTCACGCAATGGTCGGGCAGACCACGCTTGCCGGCGCCACCGCGTCAGGAATTGTCTCTCGGTCTTCGTTGCCGGAAAGTCAATGCGGTGAATCCGACGGCCTCCCTGCGCGGCGTCCCTTCCATGCGTAGCCGATCGCCAGCAGCACGAACCACACAGGACTGGCGATCAACGCCTCGCGCGTATCGGGCCGCAGGCTCAGCAGGACCAGCACGAACACGAAGAATGCAAGGCACACCCGGCACATGAAGACGCCGCCGGGCATCTTGTAGATGGATG
>DATNEJ010000203.1:0-10442 GCA_035606775.1 Acetobacteraceae bacterium
GTGCACGCCTGGCTCAACGATCAGGCCGCGGAGACGCTCTATCTGTCGAGCGTGACCGTGGCGGAACTACTATTCGGAATTGCCGCGACGCCGGAGGGCAAGCGGCGCAAGCGGCTGGCTGCTATGCTGAACGGTTTGCTCGAGTTGTTCGACCGCCGCATCCTGTCCTTCGACATCGAGGCCGCGCGGCGCTATCCGGATATGGCTGTCACGGCGCGATCGGCGGGGCGCAGCTTTCCGACTCCCGACGGCTATATTGCGGCCATCGCAGCGTCGCGCGGTTTCCTCGTCGCCTCGCGCGACATGGCACCGTTCGAGGCGGGCGGCGTCGAGGTGATCAACCCGTGGACCGCATAGCGCCGGGACACGCTTCCGCCTGCCATCCTTTATGTTCCCGAAGCCCTGAAGTGCCGGCGACGTCGAACGAGAGCAAATGGTCCGCGGCGCGTGAGGCGGCGCTGGCGGCGCGACTGGATCGCAAACGGATCGCGCAGCTTGCTTCCATCACCGGCGCAAATCGCAACAAGCTGAAAGTACGTCTCCGCGAACTGGTTGCGGATGGACGGGTGCGGCAGCGCGGCAAGGCGTGCGCCACATGGTATACGCTATGAGCGCTGGCGGCCAATTCAGGCGGCAACAGGAAGGTGGGATCGATCTGCAATGCAGGACTTTCTGACCGCACTCGCTGTCTTTGCCCTGCTGTGTGTCAGCGCAGGGTTCGGCCGCCTGCTCCACAAGCGTCTGCCTGAAACCTATCGGACACGGGAGACGATCGAGACGATGCAGCTCGTGATCGGCATGCTCGTCACATTTGCTGCTCTCGTGCTTGGGCTGCTGACGGCATCGGTGAAGTCCTCCTACGACAACGCCGCGCGCGATCGTCACGCCTATGCCCTGCGCCTCACGGAGCTCGACACGTGTCTGCGCGACTATGGGAGCGTGACGGCGCCGACGCGCGAGGATCTGGCGCGCTACACCGCGGCGGTGATCGCCAGCACCTGGCCGAAGGAACCGCCGCCGACCGGAATCCGCTATCCGGATACGACCGGCATGCCGATCGTCGGCGCATCGCCCGAGCTGGCTGAACTGATGAACCATATCGGTCAACAGATCCGCGCCCTGGATCCCAAAACACCTTTTGCCGTTATCGTCGCCGGCGATTGCCGAACCGCGTATCGTGAAGTGATGGAAGCGAGGCTGCTTGTCATTGAGGATGCGGGCACGTCGTTCTCGGCCCCGTTCTTCTGGATCCTGGTATTTTGGCTGACGGTCGTGTTCCTCACCCTCGGCCTGGCGGCACCACTCAACCGCATAGCAGCGATAGGCATCGTGCTATGTGCCCTGTCGCTCACCAGCGCAATCTTCGTGATAACCGATTTGAGCCGGCCCTATCGTGGCCTGATGATCATATCCAGCGACGACATGCGCGAGGCTCTCGCGCACATGCTTGCTTCCCCGAAGTAGGCAGCGTTGACTCGTCCAACGCTTCTGCTTCAACGATGCCGCCGGCCGGCACTCATCCAACGGTCATCCTTGGCGATCGTTGATTTAAGACCTCGCGGGCATCATGTGCGGGAGGCAATCTTGGACCGACGGCGAATTACCATTGTAATCACAGCATTGGCGGCAACGCTCATTCTTCCCGCGCCGGAAGCGTCCCGTCACTGCCGATGCGGTTGCGGCCAATCTTCATGCTCTGCTCATTGCAGCCGCCATACCGCCACCCTACATCCTGGTTCGTCATTCGCTCGGCGGTCTTTACGTACAGATGTTTGCTAAGAAGTATCCTAAAGACGTCCCGGGCGTTGTCCTGCTGAAGTCCGCAAGTCCCGACCCACCCGCTCAGTTGAAGACACGTGCGCGCCTCAAGCCGGGAACCGCGGCCTATCTTGAAGAAGCAGGCATGCCGGCAAGCAACAGGCAGGTTAAGGAAGGTGGTCCATTTCCAAATGCGCCGCTGACGGTCATTGCGGCCACCGGTCACGGGCCGTTCTCCAGGAAATGGGAACCTACGTTAATGAACCTACAGCAACAGCTCGCGAAACTCTCGCCCCGAGGCAACCTGATCGTGGCGCACGGCAGCGGTCACGACGTGCAGATTTACCGGCCCGGGATGGTCTTTAAGGCGGTGAGGCGAATGGCCGGGATCGAAAAGATCAACCCATGACCCGTTTCATCGATTGCCGGCGTTGACGAATTGCCGATCCATCCTGAACTTACTGCGTGGGACCAGGGTGCGCGGCAGCCAGTATGAGCAGCATCTGCCGCTCCATCGCATCGGAAGCCACTTTGACCGGATCGGACGTGCTCTCCGCCACGGCCCATCGGGACGGTTCCGCGGCCGCCTGATTGTCGGCCGCGGTCTTAACCGGCGGCGCAGTGCAAGCCCCGGCGGTGAACGCGATAATGGCCACGAGGAGGAGACGGATCCTGGCTCGGGGGCCGCGCGCCGCGCTTTCCATAGTGTCTCTCCTGTCTCAGAGCAGAGACGATCCTGGCACGCCGTTGATTAAGGAATGCTTTCAACAAAGGGTGTGCGGGCCCGGACCTCCAAGTTCTCAGACGGGGCACGGGCCCGCTGACCCGGACATCTTCCGGGGCGCGGCAGAGGCCGCCAGCGCGGGCGGTCGCCATTTGCCCCCACGGACGCCGAGTCGGTGCGGCGGCTAGGCCGGATGGGGACACCGTTGGGATGCCAATCGGCCCCGAAAGGCGGAATGGTGATGAGCGACGTTTGAAAACCGTGTCCTTATCTCGCGAGTCACGCAACAACGATGTTGCCGGAATCCGTTATTAATGGGCATCCTTCGCGCGAATCGCCCAGAGGAGGTCGTTATGCCGACAGCAAAGAAAGCCGCCCCAGCAAAGAAGGCCGCCGCTCCGGCAAAGAAAGCCGCCGGAACGGGGAAGGCCGCGAGCCAGGCCACCATCACGCTCAAGCAGATTGCCGCTGAGCTGGCCGAGAGCCATGACCTTGCCAAGAAGCAGGCAGAGGCAGTGCTTGGCGATCTGGTGGCGCTGACCACGCGGCACCTGAAAAAGGGCGACAAGATTCGACTGACTGGGCTTGGCATCTTGCAGGTGCGGTCGCGGCCCGCCCGGATGGGGCGCAACCCGGCGACCGGCGAGGCAATCAAGATCAAGGCCAGCAAGAAGATCGGCTTCCGTCCTGCCAAGGAGCTGAAGGAGGCCGTCTAAGCCCCGGCGTCCGACGCGCCCGACGTTGTTCCTCGGCTTTGTTCATCGGGCGCGGTGGCAGCCTGCCCTCGGAAGCAGGGGCAGGGGTATGGGTGATTGTCTCGTTTCGCTTGTTCCATGCCGGGCCCGACGCTGTCGCGGCCCGGCGTGGCCGTTACTGTGCCCCGATCGGTCAGATGGCCGATCCCGGGCCGTCGCGTGACCGTTCAGCTGTGGCTTCCCCCTGGCAAGACTTGCACGCCTGACCGTTCGACGGGCACTCGGCAAGCGGCTTCTGCGGCTTGGTCTGCTGGCCCGGCATGAAGCCGGCGGGGTGCTCGCGGGTGGGCGCGACTCTTCGGGAAGTCGGGCACCTGCCGGTTCGGCGCGCAGCCGCCCCATCCAACCCGCCGTGTGTCTGCGGTCCCGCCTTCTCGAAACACCGGCCTGCAATACGCCATATCGAAGACGGCGCGCGTTACGGTGTCACCTCGATCGTGCCGCTCATGCCGAACAGGCTGTGCAGGAAGTGGGTGCAGAGCAGGGGGTACTTGCCCGGGAAGCGCGGCACCAGCGCGACCATCACGCTCTGATTCGCACCGACCTCAATGGCACCGTCCGCGGGCGTGGCAGAGCCGGGCAGGAAACGACTGGCAGCAAAGAATGCGGGGGCGCTGAAGTTATGGCGTCCGTTGCTCACATTCTTCAGTTCCAGATGAACGGGAATGCCTACGCGCACGTGCAGGTGGGCTGGATCGAAGGAGAAGCTGGAAAGCCTGACGGTAACAGCCGGCGGCGTGGCGGATGGCTGCGCCCAGGCGAGTGCCGGCGCCGCCATCGCCAAGGCCAGCAGCACAGTGATGATTCGCATGCCAGATCCTCGCGACCGATCCTGTGGTTATACGCGGCCGATGGGGCGGCTATTCCCTCCCGTGCCACGGTCGGTGCCGAGCGGTCAGCCAAGCGGGGAGATGCGGGGGAATTCGACCGTCAGCACGGACCCGTCCCGCCCGGTCATGCGCAGCGTTCCGCCAAGCTGACGAGCCAGCCCGCGAATGATCCGCATGCCGAGTGTATTCGAGGTCGCTGCGGCCGCGCTGACCACGCCGGTTCCAGTGGCCGCAAGACCCGGCCCATCGTCACTGATCGACAGCACGACACGGTTCCTGGGCAGCCCTCTCAGCGAGACCTCCAGCCGCGAACCATGGCCAGGCAGGAAAACGTGCTTCACCGCGTTGCTGGTCGCTTCCAGAACCAGCAGCGTCAGACTGCTCATTTGCTCGAGCGACAACTCGATCGGCTCGATCTCCACCAGCAGCGTCACCGGCAAGGGGCCGATGATCGCCGGCAGCACCGCGCTCAGCAGCGGCTTCAGCCCTTCGTCGAACACAGCGGGGTCGTGCAGCCGGCGGTGCATTTCGGCCGTATTGCCGATCCGGTCGATGGCATCGCGCAATTGCTCTTCCGCGGCATCCGGGTTGCCGGCGACGTTCCGCTTCACGAGTTCCAGCGTTCCGGCGACGAACTGCAAGGTGTTGGCGATGCGGTGCTGAAGCTCCAGGAACAGCAATCGCTGCCGCTCGTTTGCCAGCGCCAGCCTTTCGGCGACGCGAAGCAGGATCGTCACCAGCGCAATGTTCAGCCCCCCGACGAACAGCCAGCCGATCATCATCAAAGGCGGCGGGCGGGGCGTGAAGAACACCGCTGCCAATATCAGCGCGGCCAGCAGCACGAAGCATGCTTCCAGCCAGCCGAACAGCACGGCGGTGATCAGCAGCGCGGGATAGAAGGACAAGGCCGGCAGGCTGCCTTGCAGCGGGCCCAGCCAATAGCGGACGGCCAGCGTGAGGCAAAGCAGTGCCGTTGCCCCACCCCATCGCAGGGGGGCGGGCATGGCCGACCGCCGCACCAGGACGCGTTCCAACCCCCGCATTGTTCCGGCTCCCAGCCTGCCGGAGTGCGGCTGGTTCCCGCGTGCTCCGATATCAGCCCGAGCGGTTATGATAAGCAACTGTAACAGTAAACCATGCAGCCCGGCCAAAGGGCCGCCGGGATGCGGAATGTCCGACCATGCTATTTCAGGGCTGATAGTTCAGAAGGGAAAGAACCTCGCGCCACCGGTCTCCTCATACGCGAAGCGCAGGGCCATGACCAGGGCGTTCGGGCCGTTGAACTGCACCTGGCGCGCATGTTCCGGGATTTCGACGATCCAGTGCCCGTCGGCTTCCGGTGATTGGTATACGCGTGCCGGCTCCAGTCGCGGCAATTGTACGGTCTCCATCGCCTCCGCCCCCTGCATTGGCCATCAAAGGCAAATCCGGGTCGCTCACTACACGCCATGCTGCGTTATTTTGCAGTGCAACATGAGTCGCCGGCTCGCGTCAACCACGGCTTGCGAGTCGGCATGAAGAAATGTCCATTTCCCTCGAAAGCGGCTCGTGAGGTACCAGGTCCATGGAGAGGGAGTTCTACCCCATCCGATACAGGCAGTCGCGGTGCTGCAACGGGGAGCGCGTGCCAGCAGTCTCCTGGGCGGCCAACGCCATAAGGGTCTGCTGGACGGCTTTCCCGCACGACGACGTGGCGCACGCTGTCGGCGACAGCGACACATGGTCGGACCGGCTGCCGCTGGCCTACCGAAACCGGCGCTGGAGGGGCCTCCGAGGCGTCGCCCCCTCGACCGGATGCCTGTGATCGCCTAACCTTGTATCAGTAACCGTCCAGGAGCCGTGCCTTCCGGATCGGGGAACGAAGCGCAGCTTAACGGGAGCGATGATGTCAGGTCTCAGCTATGCCGCACCCACCACGGTGGAAGATGCGGTCAAACTACTTGCCGGTGCGTCCGGCGTCGCGAAGGTCCTCTCCGGTGGAACCGATCTTCTGGTGCAGCTTCGCGCGGGCCGGTTGAAGCCGCAACTGATTGTCGATACCAAGAAAATCCCCGGCCTGATTGGCATCAGGGAAGAAAACGGCGGGTTCGTGGTCGGCGCCGCCACGCCGGGCGCGCAGATCGAAGCGCATGCCGGTATGAACAAGGCTTGGCCGGGCCTTGTGGAAGCAATGGACCTGATCGGTTCGACCCAGGTGCAGGGCCGATGCTCCCTGGCGGGCAACCTGTGCAATGCGTCTCCTGCCGCCGACAGTGTCCCGGCGCTGTATGCTGCCGGCGCGATCGCCGTGGTGGTCGGCAGCAACGGCCGGCGGGAAGTGCCGGTCGAGCAAATCCCCACGGGGCCTGGCCGCACCTCGCTCGCCAAGGACGAGTTCATCCTGGAATTCAAGCTGCCGCCACGGCCCGCACGCTCGGGTGACGCGTATCTGCGCTTCATTCCCCGCACCGAGATGGACATTGCCGTGGTCGGTTGCGGCATCAGCGTTACGCTGGATGACAAGGGCGTCTGCACCGCCGCGCGCGTGTCGGTGGGTGCCGTCGCCCCAACGGTCCTTCTGGTGCAGCCGGCGGCCGATGCGCTGATCGGCCACAAGTTGGACGACGCCACGCTGGCGAAGCTGGACGCTGCCGCACAGGCAGCGTGCAAACCCATCAATGACAAGCGCGGCACAATCGAATACCGCACCAAGGTCGCCGGCGTCCTGGCGCGCCGGGTCGCGGCCATCGCTTTCGATCGCGCCCAAGGTAAAACGAACGGAAAGGCTCACTGAGATGGCCAAGCAGTACGTCTCCACGACCATCAACGGCGAATCCGCCGAATTCCTCTGCGAAACCCAGCAGACCCTGCTGGACGTTCTGCGCGACGTCGTCGGCCTTACGGGCAGCAAGGAAGGCTGCGCCTCCGGCGACTGCGGCGCCTGCTCCGTTATCGTCGACGGTCGTCTGGTATGTTCATGCCTGATGCTCGGCGTGGAGGCCGAGGGTAAGTCCATCACCACGATCGAAGGCATTGCCCAGGGCGAGAAGTTGCATCCGGTGCAGCAGAAGTTCCTTGAACATGCCGCCTTGCAATGCGGATTCTGCACCCCTGGGCTGATCGTCGCCACCAAGGCGTTGCTGGACGAGAACCCGAACCCGACCGAAACCGAGGCGCGCTACTGGCTCGCCGGCAATCTGTGCCGCTGCACCGGCTACGATAAGGTGATCCGCGCCGTCATGGATGCCGCTGCCGTCATGCGAGGAGAGACGGTCTGATGAATTATATCGATTCCGGCCTGAAAGTCGTCGGCACCCGTCCGATTCGTCCCGACGGCGTGGAAAAGGTCACCGGCCGCGCGGTGTTCGCCGCCGACACTCGTTCCGCTGGCATGGTGTGGGGCAAGGTCCTGCGCTCACCGCACGCGCATGCCCGCATCCTGTCGATCGACACCAGCAAGGCGGCGGCGCTGCCCGGTGTCCGCGCGATCGTCACCGGCGCCGACTTCCCGAACATCGCATCGGAGGAGGCGTTCGTCGGCGAAGGACCGATGAACTTCCGCGACCTCTCGCTGAACGTCATCGCCCGCGACAAGGTCCTCTATGAGGGCCATGCGCTGGCAGCGGTTGCCGCCACCACGCAGGCGATCGCTGATGAGGCGCTGTCGCTGATCGACGTGAAATACGAGGTCCTGCCGCACGTCATCGACGTGGAAGAGGCAATGGCGGAAGGCGCGCCGATCCTGCACGATGACATGTTCACCTCCGGCGTCTCGCCGAAGCCGACGAAGCCGTCGAACATCGCGAAGGTTGTCACCTTCAAGAAGGGCGACGCAGAGGCCGGCTTCAAGGAGGCCGACGTCATCGTCGAAGGCCGCTACACGACGAAGCCGGTGCACCAGGCCTATATCGAGCCGCACGCCTGCCTCGTGACCTACAACCCGGATGGCCAGACAACCATTCACAGCTCCAGCCAGGGCCATTTCATGGTCCGCGCCTACACGGCAAAGCTGCTGGGCCTGGAGATGTCGGACATCCGCGCCATTCCGGCGGAAATCGGCGGCGGCTTCGGCGGCAAGACCCTGGTCTACCTGGAACCGCTCGCCGTCGCGCTGTCGCGGAAAGCAGGCAAGTCGGTCAAAATGCAGATGACCCGCGAGGAAGTCTTCCGCGGATCCGGCCCGACTTCGGGTGCGACGGTCGAGGTCAAGATCGGCGCGAAGAAGGACGGCACGATCGTCGCCGCGAAGCAGGTGCTGAAATATCAGGCCGGCGCCTTTGCCGGCTCCCCGATCGGGCCAGGCTGCATGTGTGGCTTCGCGATGTATGACCTGCCGAATATCGACGTGGTCGGGTATGACGTGGTGAGCAACCGTCCGAAGGTTGCGGCCTATCGCGCACCCGGCGCGCCGATCACCTCCTTCGCGGTAGAAAGCCTGCTCGATGACCTTGCCCTGAAGCTGGGAATCGACCCGCTGACACTGCGGGAGAAGAACGCGGCAAAGAACGGCACCAAGACCCATTACGGGCCGACGCATCAGAACATCGGCTTCACCGCCGTGCTCGATGCGGTCAAGAGCCATCCGCATTGGAAGACCCCGCTCAAGCCGGGCCAGGGACGCGGTCTCGCCGCCGGGTTCTGGTTCAATATCGGCGGCGAGTCCTCCGCCAGTGTTCATGTCAATGAGGATGGTTCCGTCACAGCCGCCACAGGCAGCCCGGATATCGGCGGTTCCCGTGCCTCCATTGGCATGATGGTGGCTGAGGCGCTTGGCGTCTCGGCGGAGCGGGTTCGCACCACCGTGGCGGACACCGCTTCCATCGGCTTCACCCACGTCACGGGCGGTTCGCGGGTCACCTTCGCCACCGGCATGGCGGCGACCCAAGCTGCCGAGAAGGTGGTGGAAGACCTGAAACGTCGCGCTGCCCAGACCTGGGAGATCCCGGTCGAGGCGGTGGAGTGGAAGGACGGCAAGGCGTATCCGGCCGGCTCCAACGCCGGCGCATTCGAGCCGCTGGACCTTGCCACTCTGGCGCTGAAGGCAGCGCGCACCGGTGGGCCGATCCAGGCGGAAGTCTCGGTCAACGCCCAAGGTGCCGGGGCGGGATTCGGCGCGCATATCTGCGACGTGTCGGTCGATAAGGAAACCGGTCAGGTCACCATCGAGCGCTACACCGCAATTCAGGATGTCGGCAAGGCGATCCACCCAAGTTACGTGGAGGGCCAGATCCAGGGCGGGGCCGCGCAGGGCATCGGCTGGGCGCTGAATGAGGAGTACATCTACAACGACAAGGGTCAGTTGGAGAATCCGGGCTTCCTGGACTACCGCTGCCCGGTTGCCTCCGACGTGCCGATGATCGAGGCCGTGCTGGTGGAAGTGCCGAACCCGCGCCATCCGTTTGGTGCGCGCGGTGTGGGCGAGGTGCCGATCGTTCCGCCGATGGCGGCGGTCGCCAACGCCATCCGCAGCGCGACCGGCCTCAGGATGCCGGATCTGCCGATGTCGCCGCCCAAGGTGCGCGCCGCCCTCGACGCGGCGGGCTGACCTCGAAGCTGCATGCCGAAGGTCGTTCTCTCCTCGGGCTCCGCCGGCCAGCAATATACCGATGGCCAGACGGAGTTCGAGGTGGAGGCGACCACCTTCCGCCGACTCGTCCTGGAACTCGAACAGCGATTTCCAGGCCTCGGTCGGCAGGTGGAAGAGAGCATGGCGGTGGCGATTGACGGCGAGATCTTCCAGGACGCCTATGCGGCCGAACTGAAGCCGGACAGCGAGGTCGTGCTGATCCCGAAAATCGGCGGGGGCTGATAGGCCCAATTTCCGTCGGACCTCGGGCGATTCCTGGCTTGAGTTGGCGCCGTTCCGAGCCGGTTCGGCGCGGAACGCAGTGCCGACAGGACTCTTTAACCAAGCGATTGGTACCTGCGGCGACCCAATATTGGCCGTGCACGCGGTGGACCCTATCCCGCGGGCTTGGTTCGCATCAGGCTGGCGCGCGAACCCGCTCTGGGAAGACATCCCCGGAGGCGATTGACGCGTTGCACACCTGCAATGCCGCCGTTTCGCCTGCACAGGGGCAGCGCCGTGGCGTAGCGTGCTTGTAGCAACGCGAGTCCGGCGATGGATGACCAACACTCCAGGCAACGGCCGAGGGTCTTGCTCTACGACTGGGACAACACCCTGGTGGACGGCTGGGCTGGCATAACCGCCGCACTCAATGCCGCATTTGCCGCGTTCGATAAGCCGCTCTGGACCGTTGAGGACACCAGGGCGCGCGTCCGCGTGTCGCTGCGGGAGAGTTTCCCGGTCATGTTCGGCGATCGTTGGGAACATGCCCGGGACGTGTTCTATGCGACCCTGACAAAAGAGCACCTGAACCACGTTCGTCCGATGAC
>DATNEJ010000229.1:0-6642 GCA_035606775.1 Acetobacteraceae bacterium
TTTCATCTGTGGTGACGCCGCGCATATCTGGGTGCCGTTTGCCGGCTATGGAATGAATGCCGGAATCGCCGACGCGATGAACCTGTCCTGGATGCTGGCCGGTGTGCTGAAAGGCTGGGCCGATCCGGCGATCCTTGCCGCACATGAAGCCGAGCGTTGGCCGATCACCGAGCAGGTGTCGAAATATGCCATGAGCACGTCGCAATCGCTGGCGCAGGCGCGGGCGGCCGTGCCCGAGCTGATCGAAGACACAGGCCCAGCCGGGCAGGCTGTGCGGGCCGAACTCGGTGAGCGCCTCTATAACCTGCACATGCCGCAATTCTGCTGCGGTGGCCTGAACTTCGGCTCGTTCTACGACCGTTCGCCGATCATCGCCTATGACGGCGAAGATGCGCCACCGTACACGATGTACGATTTCACGCCCTCCACGGTGCCCGGCTGCCGGACACCGCATCTCTGGCTGCGCGACGGGCGTTCACTCTACGACGCGATGGGATCGGATTACACGCTGCTGCGCCTTGATCCTTCGATCGTGGTCAAGCCGCTGATAGAGGCAGCGGCGCTACGCCGAGTGCCGATCACGCTGCTTGATATCGACGCGGAGGAGGCATCGGCGCTGTACAAGCACAAGCTGGTCCTGTCACGCCCCGACCAGCACGTGGCATGGCGTGGCAATGACGTGCCTGACAATCCACTCGCCCTGATGGATCGCGTTCGGGGTGCTACCTGACCGGCCGTTCAGCGCAGTTCCGGCGTGACCTTTTCGCTGAACAGCGTCAGGCTCCGTACCGTGTCCTCATGTGACATGGGACCAAGGCGGAATTGCATGATCAGGCCGCCAACGCCGGCTTTTCCCACCTCGGAAAGCTTCTCCGCGACCGTGGCAGGAGAGCCATAGACGAGCGAATGTTCCACCACCGTCCTGGCCGGCGGCGCCGAGCCGGGCGCCGGCATCGGCACGATCGAGACGCCTTGTTCCTGATAGACCCGGTTGCGCATCGCGGTGCGCATTTCCTGCATCGCTTCGAAGGCCGGCACCGCGATCCGCTCAGCCTCCGCGTCGGTTTCGGCGACACAAACATTGCGCCAGACCCAGCATTGCTCGACGTTGGCGGCAATCGCCGCCTCATCCATGCCGATCTCGCGCAATGTCCGGCGGTACAGATCCATCCGCTGCGCCGTCACGGCATTCGTCTGGACGTTCATCATGAATGGCCGCCCCTGGCGGGCGACGGCCAGCATACCGTGCTCGGTTGCGGCGGCGCGGATCACGTAGGGGTGCGGACGGGTGAACGACGCCGGGCGAAGCGCGGGAAGCCGCACATCGAAGAAGCGCCCGTGATGTTCGAACTTCTCGCCTTTCCAGGCTTCGAACATGACGGCTTCCGCTTCCTCGAAGCGGGCCTGCGCTTCCGTGTGGTCGATGCCGAAGCCCTGATAGTCGTAGATATTGTAGGCGGTCCCGCGCCCCAGCCCGACGATCAGCCGGCCTTCGCTCAATTGGTCGATCAGCGCCATCTGCTCCGCCAGCCGGATGGGATGGTGCAGCGCGGTCTGTGCCACCGCGAAGCCGATCTTCGCACGGGTTGTCGCCGTGGCCAGGGACGCGGCAAAGCACACCGGATCGACATAAGCGCAGATGCCGTCGAAATGGTGCTCCGCCAGCCAGATCACGTCATAGCCAAGCTGGTCGGTCAGTTGGGCTTCGCGCAAGGTTTCCCTGATGATCCGCCCGTCCTCGGCCGGCGAGCGGCTTTCTGGAAACAGGAAATTGGAGACTTTCATTGGACGTCTTCTCCCATCATCCCACCAGGATTGACCGGCGCGTCTTTGCAGGCAATGGCCGGCATGGTACGACCCGGGGAAACCGACCCTCCTGGAGAGCGCGTCATGAGTCACGAGCCGAAGCGGTTCGACCTTTCCATCCCGGTGCGCGTCAACCTTTATTCCGACACCCAGACGAAACCGTCGCGTGCCATGAAGGCAGCGATGATGGACGCTGAGGTCGGCGATGAGCAGGCTGGCTCCGATCCGTCGGTCTGGGCGCTGTGCGACTACGCGGCTTCCCTGCTGGGGAAAGGGGCGGCGGTGTTCTTGCCCAGCGGCACGATGTGCAACCAGGTGGCGATCGCGACGCATTGCCGGCCGGGCGATGAGGTCCTGGCGCATGAGGACGCGCATATCCAATCCAGCGAGGCCGGTGCCCCGGGGGCGATCAGCGGTGTCATGATCCGCGGCCTGCCGGGGGAACGTGGCCAGTTCACAGCAGAGACTTTGCAGGAAGCGATCCGCCCGGTTTCCCGCTATTCGCCGCCACAGCGCCTTGTGGAGGTCGAGCAGACCGCCAACCGAGGCGGCGGCGCGTGCTGGACGGCGGATGCCTTGCAGGCGGTTGCGGATGTCGCCCACCGGCACGGCATGGCGGTGCATATGGACGGCGCGCGGCTGATGAATGCGGCGGTGGCGCTGCGCGTTCCGGCGGCGGAGCTGACAGCGGGCTGCGATTCCGTCTGGCTCGATTTCACCAAGGGCTTGGGCGCGCCGCTCGGCGCCGTGCTGGCGGGATCAAAGGATTTCATCGGTGAGGCTTGGCGCTGGAAACAGCGCCTTGGCGGCTCGATGCGTCAGGGCGGCATGAACGCGGCCGCCTGCCTGTATGCCCTGAAGCACAATGTCGATCGCCTGGCGGAAGATCATGCCAACGCATCCGCACTGGCACGCGGCATGGCGCAGATCCCCGGCATCACGGTGGAAACGCCGGAAACCAACCTCGTGTTCTTCGACACGCAGGGCACCGGCATGACAGCCGCCGCGTTCGCCGCAAAGCTGCGGCCGCTCGGCGTACTGGTCTCCACCGCCGACACCTGGCGCGGCCGTGCCTGTCTGCACCTGGACGTTTCCGCGGCCCAGGTGGAGGAGGCAGTCGCGCTTATGCGTCAGGTGGTGCGCACCTGACGCCTGCGACGATCACGCTGCTTGTTTGAGCGCGCGATTCACGTCTCCGGCGTCCCGCTTGCTACGATCACGCTCCTTGTTTGAGCGGGCGATTCACGTCTCCGGCGTCCCGCCTGCGACGATTGCGCGCTATAGCAACACGCAGTGCGCGGGTGAGAAGGACACCGTGACCGCGCTGCCTTCCTCATACAGTTCGGTCGGAGGACGACGTACAATCAACTGGCCGGGCGGCCAATCAACGACGTACTGGATGAAGTCGCCGTGGAACATCCGGCGATGGATCGTGCCCGCAATGGCGTTGCACGATCCCGCTGCTTCCCCCAACTGAATGTACGACGAGCGCAAGGCGACCATCGCGCCATCGGTTTTTCCGCCGGGCGGAGTGGCAACCTCAATGCTGACACCGCCTTGCGCATCGAACAGGATCGTCCCCTCGCGGCCGGGACCACGCACGGAGCCTTGGATCATGTTGGCCGAACCGACGAAATCCGCGACAAAATGGCTGGCCGGCTGATTGTAGATATCCTCCGGTGAGCCGATCTGCTCGATCCTGCCGCGGCTCATGACGATCACCCGATCGGAGATCGCCAGGGCCTCTTCCTGGTCGTGCGTGACATAGAGCGACGTGATATCGAGCCGCCGCTGCAACTCCCGCAATTCCACCCGCATCTCGGCGCGCAGCTTGGCATCCAGGTTGGACAGCGGCTCATCGAACAGCAGCACGTTGGGAGAAAATGCGATCGCCCGCGCCACCGCCACACGCTGCTGCTGCCCGCCGGACAGTTTGGACGAAGGCCGGTCCGCGTAGCCCTGCATCTGCACCATGTCCAGCACGCGGGCGACACTCGACGCGATCTCGGCTTTCGGTACTTTGCGCACGCGCAGGCCATAGGCGACGTTGTCGAACACCGTCATGTGCGGCCAGATGGCGTAGGACTGGAACACCATCGAAACGCCGCGCTTTTCCGTAGCCACGTTGCGTCGTTCGGGACCCGAATAGACGGTTTCGCCGTTCAGCCGGATGGTGCCGCCGCTGGGGGTTTCCAGCCCGGCGATCGAGCGGAGCGTGGTGGTCTTGCCGCAGCCGGAAGGCCCCAGGAGCGTCACCAACTCCCCTGCGGCAATGTTGAAACTCACACCGTCAACGGCGGTTGCGTCGCCGTAGCGCACCACAAGGTCGCGCACCTCGATGCGTGGCGCGCTGTTGCTGCCGCGATTCATGTGGCGACTCCCGTCACCCGCCGGGCGACGCGGAACAGGATCGCCACCGCGACGAAGACCATCGCCGTTTGCAGAACTGCCATCGCCGCCGACAGCTCGGAACTGGAGGACAGCCACGAGTTGACAATTGATGGTGCGATGACCTTGGAGTGAGGGCCCATCAGGAAAATGGAGACGCCGAGTTCCCGCACACTGGCGATGAAAATCAGCAGCCAGGCAGCGACAAGGCCGGGTCGCAGCAACGGCAGGGTAACGGTGCGCATCTGATATCCCCATGATGCGCCGCAAACACGCGCGCATTCCTCCAGGCTCGTATCCACCTGCATGACAACACCGGCGATTGTCCGCAATCCCAGGGGCAGAAAGACCGTGAAATAGGCAATGCCCAACAGCCAGATGGTGCCATAGATCGGGATCGGCAGGTTGATCCAGGCCCATAGCAGGCCCAGGCCGAATACCAGCCGCGGCACGGCCTGCGGCACCATAACCACGAATTCCATCAGGCTGGCACCGCGGACCCGGGACCGATAGATGATCCAGGCCAGCACGCCCATCGTCGGCACACCCAGCGTGGCGACCGAAATGCCCAGCATCAGGCTGTTGCCGAAGGCCGGCGCCAGGGAACCCATTTGCAGCGCCGTCTGATAATTGGCCACCGTGAATTGCATCTGCGGGATGATGACCGTCGCGAAGCGCTGGAAGGACGTCAGGATCAGTGCTGCCAGAGGCAGGATCACCGCGACGAGGATATAACCCCAGGCGATGCCCATGAGCGGGTATCGCATGGCGCCGACATCCATGGCGCGCGGCCGAAAGGCCTTCCCGGTGATCGTGGCGTAGCTGCCGTGCCGCATGATCAGCCGCGCGGCCCCCAGCGTCAGCAGCATGGCGCCGAACAAGGACAGCCCCATCGCCGCCCCGCGGCCGTAGTCGGGCGGAAAGGACAGCGTGGCCTCCCAGATCGCAGTCGTCACCACGAAGAAGCGGCCGGGAATACCCAGCACGAAAGCGGCGGCAAACGATCCCAGCATTTCCGCGAAGACGAAGACGGTTGCGCTGAGTACGCCCGGTGTGACCAGCGGCAAGGTCACTTTCAGGGCTGTGCGCAGCCTTCCCGCCCCGAGCACGCGGGAGCTTTCTTCGAGCGAAGGGTCCATGGATTTCATGGCAGCCGAGATCATGACGAAAGCGACCGTGCCCTCGAACAAGGCCATGACCCAGGAAATGCCCCAGGGGGAATAAACATTGAAGAAGTCGCCCTGCCAGCCGAACAGATGCCAGGCTTGGTTCATCAGGCCGGTTTTCGGGCCGAGCAGCACGCCCCACGCGAGGGCACCGATCAGCGGGGTCATGTAGTACGGCAGTTCCATCAGCCGCTCGAGCCGGTCGCGGCCGGGAATCGACGTGCGTGTCAGGATCCACGCCTGGATGAAGCCGAACACCACGGCGAGCACTGTGGCGATGCATGCCACCAGCAAGGTGTTGGTGATGATGCGGGAATCTTCGAACAGGTTGGTGTAGTTGCCTATCCCCAGCTCTTCGGGTGGAAAGACCTGCGGATCGCCGACATTCAGCGATTCCGTGATCAGGAAAATCAGCGGGTAGAGAACCAGCGCGCCGATCACCAAAAGGAGTATCGGCGTAATGAGGCGTTGCAGGCCGGTGAAGCGCATCGGTCAGCGAGCCCTTTTTCTCATGTCATCCTCTCCAGTTTCCGTATGCGGTGGTTTTCGCTGTCACCCACGTAGAGCACTCCGCCCGGCCCGACGACGGCGCCGTGCGGCCGGGCAAGCCCCGCCTGTGTCGCTGGTCCGCCGTCGCCGCCGGGTCCCGTGCTGCCGCTGCCGGCGACGGTATGAACGATCCAAGTTGCGGCGTCGATCATGCGGATCGCGTGGTTTTCCGTATCCACCACGAAGATATTGCCGGCGGCATCCAGCGCCATTTCCTTGGGCGCGTTGAACACCGCCTGGCGGGCGTCGTGTCCGTCCCCGGCATAGCCGCGGGCACCCGTTCCGGCGACGGTCTCGATCAGGCCGTTCCGCACCCGGCGGATGCTGCTGCCCTGGCGCTCCATCACGTAGAGCGATCCGTCGGGTGCCAGCGCGACGGCGCGCGCGCCGAAAATGCCTGCCCTGGTCGCCGGCCCACCGTCACCGTCATGCCTGCCGTCCCCGGTCCCGGCAAAGGTGCCGATGGTGCCGGCTCGCAGATCGACCATGCGAACCCGGTGATCGGCGACATCCGCGATAAACAGGCAGGTATCATCTGCGTTCAGTGCAAGGCCGTTCGGTTCCGCCAGGCCCGCAGATGCGGCCGGGCCGCCATCGCCGCCATATTTCCCCGCGCCATCCCCGGCCAGGGTGGCGATGGTGCCATCCGGTCCAATGCGGCGGACTCGCCGGTTCAGCCGATCGGCGAAGAACACGGTGCCGTCGCGGGTGATGACGATGCCGTAAGGCTCAT
>DATNEJ010000250.1:0-3454 GCA_035606775.1 Acetobacteraceae bacterium
GGAAGACCGTTTCGAGGGCGTGGTGCGCAAACTGACGGGCAAGAAGGGCGTCGATGTCGTGTTCGAGCATACCGGCGCCGATACGTGGAACGGGTCGCTCCTGTCGATGAAGCGCGGCGGACGGCTGGTGACCTGCGGCGCCACATCCGGCCCGTCCGGCAACATCAACCTGATGCAGTTGTTCCAGCAGCAGTACCGGATCATCGGCTCATTCGGCGCGCCGCTTTCCGCGCTGAGCCGCGCGCTGGAGCGCATCGCCGGCGGTGTCAGGCCGGTGATCGACACGGTCTACGGGCTCGCGGAATTCCACGCCGGCCTCGAGCGGCTGGAGAAGCGCGACGTGTTCGGCAAGATCATCGTCGAACTCTGAGCATAAAGCATGAGGCGCCAGCTTGGGCTTTACGGTGACCGGATCCTCGGCAGGGTCATCAAGTGGCTGTTCGCCGTCCTGCGGCGCACCAATCCGGACCGGGCGTCCGACCTGTGCGGCACGATTGCCCGGCGCATCGGACCCTGGCTGCCGGCGCATCGCATCGGCCGGGCCAATCTGCGCGCTGCGTTCCCCGATCGCGATCCGGCGTGGATCGAGGCAACCTTGCGCGAAGCCTGGGACAATTTGGGGCGCGTCGCCGGCGAGTATGTGCACCTCGGCCGACTATGGGATTACGATCCCGACCGGCCGAATGCCGGCCGCATCCTGACCGACAGCGCCGACGCCGACCTGTTCGAGACGCTGCGCAATGACGGCAAGCCGGCGCTGTGTTTCGCCGCGCACCTCGGCAACTGGGAGCTTCCGGCCCTGGCCGCGGCGGCGCACGGATTGCCGTCGGCGGTGGTCTACCGCATGCCCAACAACAAGGCCGTGGCGAAGGAGATCATTCGCATACGGGCGCCGCTGATGGGGCGGCTGATCCGCACGCGCGCCCAGGCGGCGCTGGAAATGGCGAGTGCGCTCGACGCGGGCGAGCATCTGGGGATGCTGGTCGACCAGCATTTTTCGCGCGGCGTGGATGTGACCTTCTTCGGGCGGCGCTGCAAGGCCAACCCCTCGATCGCGCGACTGGCACGCCGGTTCGACTGCCCGGTGATCGGCGTGCGCGTTGTTCGGCTGCCGGACCGCCGCTTCCGGATCATGGCGCACGGGTCTTACACGCTGCCGCGCGATGCGCAGGGGCAGGTGGATATCGGGGCGGCGACCCAGATGATCACCGGCATCGTTGAAGGGTGGATTCGCGATAATCCCGGCCAGTGGCTGTGGTTCCACCGGCGCTGGAGATAGCGCCTGATCGCGTGATTCACGTGTCCGGCGATGCTGCCTCCGACGATCACGCTCTGATCACCTTGTCGTGAGTCGCGCCCGTGCCGGGATGGCCACAATTCGGGCCTGTCGTGCGATAACCATATGCGGCTGGCATTGGCTTGATCCAAGGAGTGGCGTTGACATGCGAACCGCCTTGCTGACTGCAATCATGGCATCGGCCCTTGCCAGCGCCGCGTTCGCGCAGCCCGCGACGCCCAACCAGCAGGTTGTGCCGTATGCCAGCCCGTATCCGAACGGTGCGAGACCCGGAAACGACGTGGGCACCGGCATGTCGCTGCCCATGGGCCATCGCGCAAGCAACATCGACAACGCCGACACGCGTTCGGACATCGCACCCAATCTGCCGGCGCCTGGGCTGGGCCAGGACGCCTCCACCTCGAGTTACCTGCGCGCCGCACAGGCCTCGCTGGCCGCGGGCCGCACCGGGGAGGCACAGCAGTCGCTGGAAATGGCGCAGACCCGGATGCTGGATCGCGCCGTGCCCTTGGGGCAGACCAACAACCCGAGCGACAATCCGACGGTGAAGCAGATTTCCGAGGCCCTGCATGCGCTGGCTGCGGGCGACCGCACCTCCTGCATGCAGTACATCCAGGCGGCGATCACCACGGCAACCGCCCAGGCGAACTGACGATGGAAACTGGAGAAGCCGAGAAGCCGGCCAGGCTTCCTGTCTGTCAGACCGACGCCGGCGTGTGATAGATTGCAGGCTCCCGGGAGGCCGGTAAGTCCTGGCTTGGAACTCCGCCGACACATCAACCCGGCGCACGATACCAACCGGTCATGACGCCATTGAGGAGCAAAGGCTCGATGACCCTGACACTTCGCAATTGCCCACGGCTGATGCTGGGACTTCTCGCCGCCGTCGCGCTGACGGCGGCATCGGCCGTGTGCGTGCCGGCGCAGGCTCGCGTGTTCGTGGGCGTGGGGTTCGGCTTTCCGTTCTTCGGCGCGCCGCTCTATTACCCGCCGCCGGTGTATTACCCGCCGCCCGTCTACTATCCACCGCCGACCTATTATGCGCCGCCGGTGACCTACGCGCCGCCTTCGTACGGTCCTGGTCAGCAATCCTCGGCGGGTCAGATGTGCTACGCGCAGTCGTATTCCTGCCCGATGGACCGCCCGGTGGCATCCGGTGCGGCCTGCTACTGCCTGGGCAATGGCGGTCAGCACGTCTGGGGACGCGCAAACTGATGGCGGCGGGACAAGGCGTCTCCCCTCAGGGGTCTTCCTCCACCTCGCCGACGGCGACAGAGCAGGATCCCAGACGGCGGCCTAAGGCGGATGCGGCGGCGCCTCCTCCGGCGCGGATCGAGGACTATGCGCTGATCGGCGACTGCCGGACCGCGGCGCTGGTGCAGCGGAACGGCTCGATCGACTGGCTGTGCTGGCCGCGGTTCGACAGCCCGGCCTGCTTCGCCGCCCTGCTCGGCACGACACAGAACGGCCACTGGCGCATCGGTCCCGCCGACGCCGACGTGAAGATCGAGCGGCGCTACCGCGGCGACACGCTGGTCCTGGAGACGGTGTTCGAGACCGCCACAGGCAAAGCCGCGCTGATCGACTTCATGGTGCCTGACGGCGCCGCGCTGGTCCGCATCGTCGAGGGCCGCGCCGGGACCGTCGCCATGCGGTTCGACATGGCGCTGCGGTTCGAATACGGGTCAGCCATTCCCTGGGTAACGCGGCTGAACCACGGCAGCGGCGTGCGCGCGATCGTCGGGCCGGACCAGGTGGTGCTGCACAGCGACGTCAGGCTGCACGGCCACGCCATGACGACGGTCGCCGATTTCACGGTGAGCGCCGGCCAGCGGGTCCACTTTACCATGGCGCACGCCGCGTCCCACCTTGAACCGCCGACGCCACCCGATCCCGATCCCGCGCTGGAGCGGACGGAAGCGCATTGGACGGCATGGGCGGCGCGCTGTGCCTATCATGGACGTTGGCGGGTGCCGGTGCTGCGGTCCCTGCTGACGCTGAAGGCCCTGAGCTACACGCCCACCGGCGGCATCGTCGCCGCACCAACCACGTCGCTGCCGGAAGAACTCGGCGGCGAGCGCAACTGGGATTACCGCTTCTGCTGGCTGCGCGACGCGACGTTCACCCTGCTGGCGCTGATGCATGCCGGCTACAAGG
>DATNEJ010000540.1:0-4182 GCA_035606775.1 Acetobacteraceae bacterium
GCCCAGAAGCTGCGCCGGACGCCGTGCACGTCGGTATCGACACGCTCCACGCCGTCGGAGCGGCCGCGGGCCAGCATGAAGGCTGCCTGCAGGCCGGAGGAAACGCTGGCGGCGACGCTCATCCGCGCTCCAGGTTTAGCAGACGGGGGCCGAGGACGGCGAGGACGGTGCCGAGGTTGACCACGACCACGAGAAGGGCTGCCCGCATGGCAGACAATTCCAGGCCATGCCGCGCAAGGAACCAGTGCAGCCAAAGCGCATAAAGGCCGAGCGCGAGGAGGAATATGACGCCGGCGACGCGATCGGGAACGCCGAGGCCAAGGGCGAAACTGAGAGGGATCATCAGCAGGATTGCCAGCACCGGCAAAGCCCACTGGCACCAGTTGAAGGCTGTCGCGAAGCGCGGCCAGATCGCGGTTCTGCCCCAAAGACGGGCGAACTCGTAGGACAGCACGGGTGGGGCGAGCAGACCGCAGAGCGCCGCCAGCAAGCCGGACAACGCCAGGTGCGAGCCGTCATCCGCCAGGTTCATACCGGCGCCCACCAGGGGAAACGCGATCAGGGGAGCCAAGCTCGCGAGGAACGACTGCGTGCTGCCGCCGAAGCATTTGATGCCGTCCGCCCGGCCTCGCGTGGTGCGCAGGATGCCTTGCAGCACATCGCGCATCGGGTTGCGCACCGGATGCCGGCGGGGTGGCTGGCTCATTTCAGGAATGCCGCGATCACACCGCGATAGATGCGGGCCAGATCGCGCAGTTCGGCGACCGGCACCGATTCGTCGGCCTGGTGCATGGTCGCGCCGACCAGGCCGAATTCCGCGACCGGACAGTAATTCGCGATGAACCGGGCATCTGACGTGCCGCCGCCGGTATCGAGCGCGGGTTCGATGCCCGTGGCATCGACGATGGCGCCGCGCAGACTATCCACCAGCGGACCAGGCTTGGTGACGAACGATTCGCCACTGATCGCTGCATCGAGATCGAACCGGTCCGCATACTGCGCCAGCGTTGCCCGCACCCAAGCAATCAGCGATGCGCCGCTGTGCCGATCATTGAACCGGATGTTCAATCCCGCGCGGGCCATCGCCGGAATCACATTGGTGGCCGGGTTGCCGACGTCAATGGTGGTGACCTGCAGGCTGGAGGGCTGGAACCAGTCGGTGCCCGCATCGATCGGCGCGGCGGTCAGGGCGTCCAGCGCGCGGACCAGCCGATGCACCGGATTGTCGGCACGATGCGGGTACGCGACATGGCCCTGCGTACCGATCACCTCGATCTTCATGTTGACGCTGCCACGCCGGCCAATCTTGACCATGTCGCCCAGCTTTACTGGACAGGTCGGCTCACCCACCAGGCAGAAATCGGGAACCTGTTTGTGGTCGCGCATCCATTCGAGGACCTTGACGGTGCCATCGACGGCCGGACCTTCCTCATCACCGGTGACCAGGAAGCTGATGGAGCCTTTAGTGCCGCCTTCCTGAAGGTGCTGCGCCGCGCCGGCGACGAACGCGGCGATGGCGCCTTTCATGTCGCAGGCGCCGCGGCCGTACAGCACGCCATCCTGCACCGCGCCGGCGAATGGATCATGGCGCCAGTTGGCCGCCCCTACCGGCACCACGTCGGTATGGCCGGCGAAGCAGATATGCGGGCCGTCGGTGCCCCACCGGGCGAACAGGTTCTCGATCTCCCCATAGCGCAGCCGATGGACGGTGAAGCCCAGGCGGGCCAGCGCATCGGCCAGCACGCCCTGCGCGCCGGCATCGGCGGGCGTCACCGATGCACAGCGGATCAGTGCCTGCGCGAGCGGCAGGGGATCGGTCAGGTCAGTCAATCGCGCAGCAGTTCATTGATGGAGGTCTTGGCGCGGGTCTGCGCGTCCACCGTCTTGACGATCACCGCGCAATAGAGCGACGGGCCGGGCGAGCCGTCCGGCAGAGCGCGGCCGGCCAGAGAGCCGGGCACCACGACCGAGTACGGCGGCACGCGGCCGATATGGATTTCGCCGGTGGCACGGTCGATTACCTTGGTCGATGCACCGATGAACACGCCCATCGACAGAACACTGCCGCGCTCCACCACCACGCCCTCCGCGACCTCCGAACGGGCGCCGACGAAGCAGTCGTCCTCGATGATGACCGGGTTGGCCTGCAGCGGTTCCAGCACACCGCCGATGCCGACGCCTCCGGACAGGTGGCAGTTCTCGCCGATCTGCGCGCAGCTTCCGACCGTTGCCCAGGTATCTACCATCGTATTGCGCCCGACCCGGGCGCCGACATTGACGAAGCTGGGCATGAGCACAGCACCGGGCGCGATGAAGGCGGAGCGGCGGACGACGGCGCCGGGCACGGCGCGGAATCCAGCCTCGCGAAACCGGTTCTCACCCCAGCCGGCGAATTTCATCGGCACCTTGTCCCACACCGGTGCCCCGCCCGGGCCTTCCATCGGGCCGGAATCGGTCAGGCGGAAGGACATCAGCACGGCCTTCTTCAGCCACTGATTGACCTGCCATCCGGCGGCACTCTTCTCGGCCACCCGAACGGTGCCGTTGTCCAGCGCGTCGAGCGCGGCCTCGACCGCGTCGCGCGCCGGCCCTTTTGTCGCCGCGGAGAGAGTCTCGCGCTGCTCCCAGAGCTGTTCGATCGGTTGCTGCAGGCTGTGCTCGGTCATCCCTCGGCCGTTCCCTGTTGAAAGCGGCCGGACGATGCGCAGGGTGCCCCATCCTGTCAACGCGCGGCCGGCGTATCCGGCCGCGGGGCAACTCCGTCAGCGGACGGTGAAGCCGAAGCTCACGCCTGGCGGGGCATAATAGGCGGGCGGCGCATAGTAGACGGGCGGGGGTGCGTAATAGACCGGCGGCGGGACGTAGTAGCCGCCATAGGCGTACGGCCGGACGACCACCCGCGGCCCGTAATGGGGACGCCAGCCCCATCCATGCCCGTGCCAGCCACCGCCACGATGCCAGCCGCCGCCATTGTGCCAGCCGCCGCCATGGTGCCAGCCATCCGCGAATGCCGGCGCGGAACCAAGCACCGGCGCGGCAGCCAGGAGAAGCCCGGCTCCGGCAACCGACAGGATCAGCGAGCGTATCCGCATGGCAACCTCCTTCCGGCGGAGCGCGATCCGCCGCAGATCGCCACTATGGGCATCGTCCGTGGCAAGATTTCGGCGGAATCGGGGCGTTCGCATTTCTCTTGCGACACTGTGCGTCAAAACCTGTTCGGCCGATGGAAATACCGAACAGGCTCTACCCCTTGTTTGATCGCGCAATTCACGTCTCCGGCGAGTCCGCCTCCGACGATCACACGCCGGTGCCGAAACACCAGACGACGAACGAAACATTCCTGTGACATGCGGTGTGCCGCGGGCTACATTGCGGCAGGGCGACGCGGAGTTGCGCAATGTCATTCGCACGGGAGTTGAAGCGGCGGGTACGGTTCGTCATCGCCCCGGTGCTCTTCCTGGCGATCACCGGCTATTTCGGCTGGAACGCAACGCAGGGGGATCGCGGCCTCGTCGCCTATGCGCAGCGGGAGACGCTGCTGCAGCGGGTGGACGCCGACGAAGCCACGGCGAAGACGGAACGCGATGCCTGGGAACGCCGGGTCAGCGGACTGCGCGCCAATCATCTCAACCCGGACACGCTGGATGAGCGGGTGCGCGCGATGCTGAATTTGGCGGACCCGACCGAGGTCGTCATTCAGTACGGCCCGAAGGAAAAGCTGTTCTGACGTTGCGGCGCCCGGCGTACCGGAGCCGCGCGGCGCGGTCAGGACTTCTTCGGCAGATCGATTCCCGTCAGCGCTTGCCACACGCGAATGACGAAGGCGTCGTCCTTTGCCCCCTGCCCGTTCGCCGCGGCCGCAAGGAACAACTGGTGCGCCGCGGCGGCGAGCGGCAGCGGGAAGGTCAGCGTCCTCGCTTGATCAAGCACAATCCCCAGGTCTTTCACGAAGATGTTCACCGCCGAGAGCGGCGTGTCGTCGGCGTCGAGGATATGCGGCACGCGGTTCTGCCACATCCAGGAACTGCCGGCCGATTCGGAGATCACCTGATACAGCGTCTTCGGATCGGCACCGGCGCGGATGCCCAGCGCCAGTGCCTCCGCCGCGGTGGCGATATGCACGCCGGCCAGCAGTTGGTTCACCATCTTGACGGTGCTGCCGATCCCGATCTGCTCACCTAG
>DATNEJ010000253.1:0-2070 GCA_035606775.1 Acetobacteraceae bacterium
GCCGTCACGCCGCCCAGATACGCTCGACCGTACCAGGCGGGCCGCAGCCACAGCGCCAGCAGGATCGCGCCGCAGAACGCGCCGACGCCGTCCATGCTGGCAAGGATGCCGACGCCTTCCGGCCCGAGCCCCAGCCGGTCCCGGCCGATCACCGGCACCATGCTGGTGAACGGCCAAGCGAACACGTTGTAGATGATCGTCACGGTCAAGGTGCCGACCAGCCGCCGGTCGCCGCGCACCAGTGCCAGCCCCTCGGCGATGCGCGCCAGCACCGAGCCCGCGCCGGCCGGGGCCGCATTGCGATAGCGGATGCGCAGTGCGGCGATGATGGCGAGCGCATACAGCACGACACTCAGCGCGAACGCGCCGTCGATGCCGATCGTGGCGAGCAGCAGGCCGCCGACCGTCGGCCCCACCATGCGCGAGGCGTTGTTCGCACCGACATCCAGTGACATGGCGGTGCCCATCTGCTCGGCGCCCACCACCTCCCCGATCATCACCCGCCGCACCGGGTTGTCGGTGGCCCAGCCGAGGCCGTTCACGAAGCTGGCGAGCGCGAGGTGCCACACCTCCAGCCGGCCGGCATAGGCGAGCAGCATCAGGGTGAACGAGGTCAGCCCCATCAGCAGCACGACCACGGTCAGCGCGGTGCGCCGTTCGATGCGTTCCGCCCAGGCGCCCAGGAAGGCGCCGAACAGGCCCATCGGCAGCAGCCGCAGCATGGTCATCATCGCGACCAGGAACGCCGAGTTGGTGCGCTCATAGACGACGACCGCGACCGCGACGGTCTCCAGCCAGCGCACGGTGAAGACCACCAGCCCGACAAACCAGAGCCGCCAGAAATCCGGCCTTCCCAGCAGCCCCGCGTGTCGGTGCCGGCGGCGCGCGGGACCGGCAGGCCGCGTGACACCGGCATGACCATGGGTCCGCGTGGGTGAACGGCCGGACGCGTCGTTCAAGGTCTCGGTTCCTCCCGGAGTGCGCGGCAGGACACCATGCGGCACGCGCGGGGACCAGCGACAGCGGCGTATTGCAGCAAGGCGCCGGGCGGGTGACGATCCCCGCACGCTGGCGGCGGCACCGGCGCGTGGCGAGGCGGTCCGGCCTCGCGGCAATCGCGGCGCGGGGGAGTGGCATGGCAGAACGCACGGCAGGTTCGGCAAGTGAGATGGCGGATCGTGGGCCCGCGCCGGCCATGCCCGCGCCGGCGACGCGCAGCGTCGCGGTCGGCGTCGGCATCATGGAGTATCCGTTCGACACCTCGGACGGGTTCTGGCGCTGGGTGGATCTGTGCGAGCAGGGCGGGATCGATTCGATCTGGCAGACGGATCGCCTGGTCAGCCGCACGCCGATCCTGGAATGCATGACGGCTCTGGCGGCCATCGCCGGACGCACGCGGCGGATCAAGTTCGGGGTCAATGTCGTTTCGGTGGCGATGCGCGATCCCGTGCTGCTGGCCAAGCAATGCGCGACGATCGACGTGCTGTCGGCGGGGCGGCTGCTGCCGGGTTTCGGCATCGGCAGCCCGCGCGGTCCGGAATGGACGGCGATGCACCTGGACCCGACGACGCGCGGGCGGAAGACCGATGAAGCGCTGGAGATCATCGGCCGTCTGTGGGGCGGTGAGACGCTCGACTATGCCGGTCGGCACTTCCAGTTGACAGGCGCCTCGATCGCGCCGCTTCCGGTGCAGCCGGATCTGCCGATGTGGATCGGCGGCTCGTCTGAGGCGGCCGTGCGGCGGACGGCGCGCTATGGCACCGGCTGGCAGGCCGGGGCGGAGACGCCGGAAACGGTGGGGGAGGTGATCGCCGCCATCCGCCGGGCCGCGCGGGAGGCGGGCCGGCCGATCGACGACGACCATTACGGCGCCGCCTTCGCGTTCCGTTTCGGTTCGGCGGACGATCCGGGCGTGGGGCGGATCATGGCGCAGTACAAGGCGCGGACGGGGCGCGACGGGCGCGACCATTTCGCCATCGGCGATGCGGGCACGATCGTCGAACGGCTGGCGGCCTATATCGACGCGGGTGCGTCGAAGTTCATTCTGCGGCCGGCGGCGCAGGGGGATGC
>DATNEJ010000259.1:0-3284 GCA_035606775.1 Acetobacteraceae bacterium
GGACACGACCTCGATGCCGCCGCGCAGCCAAAGCGGGCCGCTGCATTGCTGGTCCGGATCCTCGACAACACCGATGGACACCGGCAGCACAGGCTCCACCGGCGCGCCGGTGTTCTTGTCCCACGCCACCAGCCGCCCGGCCGGACAAAGTTGCACCTGCCGGATGAAGGTCGCGCGCACCGCCGGATCGCCGGTGTTCTCGACCTGGCTCCAGACCGATCCATGCGGATCGCAGAAGCGGCCGGACGCGCAAAGGCTCCTCGCATCGGTCAGCCGCATGGCCGGACCGTCAAACACTTCCGCCATGGCGGCGTAGGACTCGCGCGCCGCAGTTTCCTCGCCGTCGAACCCCACCTTGCTGTGCGTGCCATCGCAATACGGCTTGCGCCCCGAGCGGCCGCATCGGCAAAGCGCGTAGCCTTCCCGTGCCGGAAATGCTTTGCCCTCAATCCAGCGTTCCGAACCGCCCTCGGCATCGGTGCCGATGGTCTGCTGGGCCAGCGGGATTTTCCCGGTGACCAGATAGGGACCATCCTTTGAAACGACGACCCGAACGCCTGCTTTCGGTTCCATTGGTCTGCACCCCTCCGTGAAGACGCCTTCAGACTGTCCGACCCCAAAAAGACCACTTTGGTTCCTGCACCGGCTACCCGATCGCCACACCCAGCATACTCACCGATCCCAGTGCGATCTCATCGTTGAAGAACGCCCGCGTCTCGCCGTCATGCGCGGCGCCCAGCACATAGAGCAGCGGCAGATAGTGATCCGGCGTCGGCACCGACAGCCGCGCGTCATCGCCAAGCGCCGGGTAGTCGATCAAAGGCTGCCAGTCGCCATCCGCAATCGACTGCCGCACAAAGCGATTGAACCGCTCGGCCCACTCATACGGCGCGACACCGTCGCCACGCTGAATGGCGCGAAGGTTGTGCACCACGTCGCCGGACCCGGCGATCAGCACGCCCTCCTCCCGCAGAACGCGAAGCTTGCGGCCGATCTCGTAATGCTCCCGCGGGGGCCTGGTGGCGTCGATGCTGAGTTGCACGACGGGCACAGCGGCGTCCGGGATCACGTGCCGCAGCACGCTCCATGTGCCGTGGTCGAGGCCCCATTCCCGGTCCTGCGCCACCGCAACGGGCGCCAGCAACCCGGCTACCCGTTCCGCCAGCCACGGCGCGCCCGGTGCCGGATACGTGATGCGATAGAGTGCCTCGGGGAACCCGTAGAAATCGTGGATCGTCCGCGGCGCCTCCATGGCCGTCACGGCCGAACCCTCGGTATACCAGTGTGCCGACACCATCAGCACCGCGTGTGGACGCGGCAGGGCCACACCCAGCCGGCGCCACTCCGCGACGTAGCTGCTGCCCAGCGTGGCCATCGGGCTGCCGTGACCAAAGAACACCGCCGGCTGCCGGGGCGCCGATGCACTCATGGTTTCCCCTCCCTCCGCCCGGGCGATCAGCCCGGTTTCGTTCTTACGCCGCTTCGGCCAGTACCAGCCGCCGCCGCGGATAGGCCTTCAGCGGCACCGCCGCATACACGTCCTTCACCGCCTCGGCGATCGTCACCCCGCCCAGCCCGGGGGCCATCCGCCGCCCGGTCCGCTCCAGCAGCTTGCCGCTGCGCAGCACGAGGCGCGAGCGGCTGGGCGGCATCCACAGGGCGAAATCCCGCCGCTCCACCCGGAACAGCGCCGCCGACAGCAGCCGGCCGAGTTGGCCCAGGGTATAGGGGTGGCCATGACCGAATGGTGTGCCTTCCCAGTAGGCCCACATGCCGCCGCGGTTCGGCACCACCGCAAGCAGCCGCCCGTCGTCCTTCAGCACCCGCCACGCCTCCCGCAGCAGCAGGCGGGCGCTTTCGGCGGTCTCAAGCCCATGCACCAGGATGATCCGGTCGAACACAAGATCGGGAAACGGCAGCGCGGCCTCATCCGCCGTGCAGGACAGGTTGTCGGCCCCGGCCGGCCACCGCGCGACCCCCATCTGCGCCGGCGTCAGCGCTACGCAGCGCCGCGCCTGGCTGCGCCACAGGCGCAGGTAAGGCGCCGCGTAGCCGATCCCCAGCACGGCATCGCCGGTCAGATCGGGCCAAAGCATCGAAAGCCGCTGCTGCAGCAGCCTGGCCGTCACCGCCCCCCGAGCCGACCGGTAGAATTCAGCCGCTCCATGGGTGTCCGCAGTCATGCCGGGGGTTTATAGCACGGCGAGCGGTTTCGGGCCGCATGAACGAATGATAGGGTTGTGTCCATGACAATCAGCGCTTCACCCGTTCCCATCCTGAAGGATAACTACGCCTGGCTGCTGAAAGACAGTGCCACCGGCGCCACCGCCATCGTGGACCCGGCGGATGCCCAGCCGGTGATCGCCGCGCTGGAGCGCGCGGGCGGCCGGCTGGACCTGATCCTGCTGACCCATCATCACGCCGACCACACCGCCGGCACGGATGAGGTGCGGGCCCGCTTCAACGCGCCCGTGGCGGGTGCCGCGGCAGACGCCCATCGCCTGCCCCGGCTGGACCAGGCCTTGCGCGAGGGCGACACGGTCAAGCTGGGGAGCGCCGCCGGCCGCGTGATCGACACGCCCGGCCATACCCGCGGCCAGATCAACTTCTTCTTCCCCGACGGCGACATCCTGCTGTCCGGCGACACGCTGTTCAGCCTGGGCTGCGGCCGGCTGATCGAAGGCACGGCGGCCGAGATGTTCAGCAGCCTGCGCAAGCTCGCCGCTCTGCCCGGCGATACGCAGGTGTGCTGCGGCCACGAATACACCGAAAGCAACGGCCGCTTCGCGCTCAGCGTCGATCCGGACAACAAGGACCTGCACGTGTTCATGGCGCGGGTGGAGCAGTTGCGCGCCGCCGGCCAGCCCAGCGTGCCGTCGCGCCTGGCGGATGAGATGAAAGCCAATCCGTTCCTGCTGGCGCCCGATGTCGCCACCCTGGCCGATATTCGCGCCAAGAAGGACAAGTTCTAACACCCGTTCGGGGCCTGTTCAGTGCATGCAAAAGCACCGAACAGGGCCGCCGCTTCGTTCGACCGCGTGAGTCAAGTCTCCGGCGATCCCGCCCGCGACGATCACGCTGTAGGGAGAAACACCGCCGTGAAGCTCTACTATTCCCCGACCAGTCCGTATGTGCGGAAAGTGATGGCCTGCGCGATCGTGCGCGGCCTGGATGGACAGATCGAGAAGCATCGCACCAACCCGCATGAATCGCCGGCGGACCTCGTTGCCGACAATCCGATCTCCAAAGTCCCCTGCCTGACCACCGATGACGGGTTGTCGCTG
>DATNEJ010000261.1:0-3096 GCA_035606775.1 Acetobacteraceae bacterium
GCGTCCGTGAGTTCTTTGACGTGATCGGGTCCGTCCGCCATCGCGCAACACTCTTTGTGAGCCGATGCCGTAGCGGATACATTCTAACGAAGGGTTAACCGGTGCCCTTCTTACACAATCGACGGCAGAATGAGTACAATAACGATGCAAATGTCTCTTGCTCCCGCCACTACAGTTGTAGTTTCCGTTTCAGTTCTCTATCGGAGCAGGCGGCCGTGAGTGAAGGATTTTTCTACGCTCCGGCGGTCCAGCCGGTCCCTACCCAAGGCTGGCGCGATTGCGGGCGACCGATTTCGTGGTGGGATGGTCCGGTCCCAGCGCGCGCATGTAGATCGACAGCGCCCAGTCCAGTGCCTCCCGCGCCGAAAACCCGTCCCCCATGTCCTTGAGCACACCGGCCAGGTTGTTGGCGTCTCGCGCGACGTTGACGTGCTCGTGGCCCAGCGCGGCCTCATCGATCGCCATCGCCCGCTCGAACGCGGCGGAAGCGGCGTCGAGGTCGCCGAGGTCGTGCAGTATCAGGCCGAGGTGGTTGACGTCGGTAGCGCTTTCCGGATGATCGGCGCCGAGCGCTTCCGTATGCAGCGCGAGGGCGCGCCGCAGCAGCGCTTGCGCATCCTCCATATCGCCCAGCTCATGCGCCAGGCGGCCAAGTTCGCGCAGGTCATTGGCAAGGCCCGGGTGATCCGGCCCAAGCTCCCTCTGGCGGGTTTCGATCGTCTGCTCCAGCGCGGCACGGGCGGCGCGCAGATCCTTGAAGCCGCTCACTCGGGATACCTTCCTGGCCGAACCGGCCGGCAACCCATCAGCATGGGAAGGCCCGGCTGCCCGGGCCTTCCTGCGCCCGATCGGTCAGGCGGCCTTCAGTTGCGCCTCGGCGAACTCATAATTCGCCAGATTGTCCACCCAGTTCTGCAGATAATCCGGGCGCCGGTTGCGGAAATCCAGGTAGTAGCTGTGTTCCCACACATCGCAGCCCAGCAGGACCTTGCCTTCACCGGTGGCAAGCGGGTTGGACCCGTTGGGGGTCTTCGTCACCTTCAGTTTGCCGTCCGTGCCAAGGACCAGCCACGCCCAGCCGGAGCCGAATTGAGTGGCGCCGGCGGCCTTGAACGCGTCCTTGAATTGCGCGACGCCGCCCAGGTCGCTGGTGATTTTGGCTTCCAGGGCGCCCGGGATCTTGCCGCCGTTCGGGCTCATGCACTGCCAAAAGATGATGTGGTTCCAGTGCTGGCCCGCATTGTTGAACACGCCTGCCTTGGCGGCGTCGTTGTGCGTGGCCTTGACGATCTGGTCCAGGGTCTTGCCCTGCAGCGAGGGATCCTTCTCGACGAAGCCGTTCAACGCCGTCACATAGGCCTGATGATGCTTGCCGTGGTGCAGATCGAGAGTCTCTTCGCACATGCCCTTTGCCCCAAGGGCGGACTTTGCATAAGCCAATGTCGGCAGTTCGAAAGCCATGGGATCCTCCGCTGGTTGGGATGGTGTGGCGCGTTCGCCGGCCCCTCCGTTAGCTATGGCCCGGTCGGTGGCACGTCAAGCTGGGTGCGGGGGCGGGTCCGCGCCGGAGCGGCATCCGGATTTGACGATGCCAGCGCATGACGCAGTGACGGCACTGGTGCGGCGTCACGATCCGGACCGCTTCCTGACGGCGCTGTTCGCGCCACCCGAACGGCGCGATGCGCTGCTGACCCTGTATGCCCTGAACCACGAGTTGGCACGGGCGAGGGAGGTCGTGTCGGAACCGCCGCTTGCCCTGATCCGCCTGCAATGGTGGCGGGAGGTCGTGGAGGGTGCGCTGCGCCCGCATGAGGTTGCCTCGCCTTTGTCAGCCGCGCTCGAAGCGGGCTGGCTCAACCGGCCGGATCTGTTGGCGCTGATCGACGCGCGGGAGGTCGAGGCGGAACCGGTCATCGAGACGCTGGACGCTTGGCGGGCCTATGTGCTGGCGGGGGCCGGTGGGCTGGCCGTTGCCGCCGGCCGCCTGCTGGGCGCGCCTGAGCCGGAGGCGCTGCGATCATTCGGCGCTGCCTATGGCGTGTCGGGGATACTGCGCAGCGTCACGGCGCTGGCGGCGCAGGGGCGATGTTTGCTGCCGGCTGATGTGCTGGCGTGCCATGGGCTGTCACCGGAAGCCGCGATCACCGCGCCCGCGTCCGTCGGAGTCCGCGACACGTGCCTGGTCCTGATGGAGGAGGGGCATCACCTGATCGCGGGCGGCCACCGCGCCCGTGTGCCGCGACGAGCAATCGCCGCCGCGCTCCCGGCGGTGCTGGCGCGGCGCGACCTCGCGCGCTGGCCGGCAGTGACGTCGCCGCGCGGTCTCGGTGATAGGCTGGCGGTGTTGTGCGCCGCCGGTTTGGGACGGGTCTGACCTCGCGTTCAGGTGATGGGTAGAGTACGGAAAAATTCTCTCGCTTTACCTCGCGCTTAATCGATTGCCGCGTGGCTCCGGATCAGTTTGCGCGCAGCCGGCAAGCGTCCGGCGGGCAAGGAAAGGAGCTACGGACATGAGCAACGGGCAGACAATTGCCGATCGGTACATCGCGATCTGGAATGAAAGCGACGACAGCAAGCGGCGAGTGATGATCGCCGATGCATGGGCCGAGGATGCGCACTACGCCGATCCGCTGATGGCCGGCGAAGGCCATGCCGGTATCGACGCCATGATCGCGGCCGTGCAGGCGAAGTATCCCGGGTATCGCTTCGCGCGCCTCGGCACGGCCGACAGGCACGGCGACAATTTGCGCTTCTCCTGGAGCCTGGCACCCGAGGCGGGCGGCGAAGTCGCACGCGGCACCGATTTCGCCACCGTCAGTGCCGACGGCCGCCTCACACGGGTGGTAGGATTCCTCGACAGCGTGTCGCTGCCGGCTTGATGCAAAACCACCGTCCCCGCGGCTGGGTGGCCGCGGGGACAGCAGGATCAGCGTACGAAGCCCTCCAGCTCATTGCGCGCCCAACTGATCACCTGATCGATCGACTGGCCGCTGTGCAGCTTCGCCAGCATCGTCGGATGGGTCGCCCGGTTGTACATCTGCACCGCGATTTCCGGCGGCGCTGGATAGGCGGTGATGCTCGGCAACGCATCGTGCC
>DATNEJ010000293.1:0-5544 GCA_035606775.1 Acetobacteraceae bacterium
GCGACGAACAGCCCGGTCACGATCGTGCCCAGCAGCATCGCGCCCAGCGACGCGAACGCCGCGGCCCGGCCGGCGATGATGTCGATGACGATCCACAGCACAATCGGCGCCAGCACCGGCAGCAGCGATGGCACGATCATCTCGCGGATCGCCGCCTTGGTCAGCAGATCGACCGCGGTGCCGTATTCAGGCTTGGCGGTGCCTTCCATGATCCCGGGAATTTCCCGGAACTGGCGGCGCACCTCCACGACCACTGCTCCCGCGGCGCGTCCGACCGCCGTCATGCCCATGGCGCCGAACAGGTACGGCAGCAGGCCGCCGATAAACAGGCCGACCACCACGTATGGATTCTCCAGCGTGAAATCCACCTTGAGCGTGGGGAAGTAGTGCTGCAGGTCCTGGGTGTAGGCGCCGAACAGAACCAGTGAAGCCAGCCCGGCAGAGCCGATTGCGTAGCCTTTCGTCACCGCCTTGGTGGTGTTGCCCACGGCGTCCAGTGCGTCGGTCGTCACACGCACTTCCTTGGGCAGGTCCGCCATTTCGGCGATGCCGCCGGCGTTGTCGGTGACCGGACCATAGGCATCCAGCGCGACGATCATGCCGGCCAGCGACAGCATGGTCGTGGCCGCCACGGCGATGCCGAACAGGCCGGCGACCATGTGGGTGACCACAATGCCGACGCAGATGACGAGCACCGGCAGCGCTGTCGCCTCCATCGATACAGCCAGGCCCTGGATGACATTGGTACCATGGCCTGTCGTGGAGCTTTGCGCGATGGACCGGACGGGCCGGTATTCCGTCGCGGTGTAGAACTCGGTGATCCAGACGATCAGGCCAGTCACGACGAGGCCGGCGATTGCACAGATGAACAACTGTGTCCCGGTCACGCTGCCGCCGCCGGCCATAGCGAGCGGACTGCCGAAGCCGATGAACCAGCCGATGATGATTGCAATGCCGATGACGGACAAAACACCAGTGACGATCAGGCCCCGGTAGAGCGCCTTCATGATGCCGCCGTCGGCGCCGAGCTTCACGAAGTAGGTGCCGATGACCGAGGTCAGAATGCAGATGCCACCAATGCCGAGCGGCAGCATGAGCAACTGGTCGCGGGCGGCGCCGGTGAAGAAGATGGCGGCCAGCAGCATGGTGGCGACGATGGTGACGGCGTAGGTCTCGAACAGGTCGGCCGCCATGCCGGCGCAATCGCCGACATTGTCGCCCACGTTGTCGGCGATCACGGCGGGATTGCGGGGGTCATCCTCGGGGATGCCCGCTTCGACCTTGCCCACCAGGTCGGCGCCCACGTCGGCACCCTTGGTGAAGATGCCGCCGCCCAGGCGCGCGAAGATGGAGATCAGCGAACCGCCAAAGCCGAGCGCGACCATCGCCTCCAGCACCGGGCGGATGTCAGCGTCGGGGGCCATATTGCTGCGCAGGACGAAGTAGTAGCCGGCGACCCCGAGCAGGCCGAGGCCGACGACCAGCATCCCGGTGATGGCGCCCGACTTGAAGGCGACGTCCAGACCGGCGGCGAGGCCCTGGCGGGACGCCTGGGCGGTGCGGACATTGGCGCGCACCGAGACGTTCATGCCGACATAGCCGGCGGCGCCGGACAACACCGCGCCGATCAGGAACCCGATCGCCGTCTTGATGCCGAGGGTGAACCCGAGGACGATGAGGATGACCACGCCGACAATACCGATCGTGGTGTATTGACGGTTCAGGTAGGCGCGCGCGCCCTCCTGAACAGCGCCGGAGATCGCCTGCATGCGGGCCGAACCGGCATCCGCCGCAAGGACCTGCCGGCTGGTGATCAGACCGTAGATCAGCGCCAGGACTCCGCAGGCGATGATCACGATATGGGCCAGGTCCATCCGGAATGTTTCCTTTGCAAGAGCACGTATCGCACCCTTCGCGACAGGCGTGGCAAAGCGCCCGCCGCGAGAGGGGTGATAGTTGGCGCGGCGGTATGCCAGATGCGTGAACGGCAGGCAAATCGGTGTTTCGCGCGGGTTGCGAACGGGACCGCGGCTTGCTCCGGGAGGCGGGGACGCGTCGGTGAACGCATTGGTGTCAGCGCAACCGGCGGGCCGGCGGCGGCAAACCGGAGGTCGGAGCCGAAACCCGGAAGTTGGCGCGGGGCGACAGCAATGATAAGAACAAATAAGGAACTATTTATTACCGGACCCTTTCATGCGCCAGTTGCCCCCCGCTTCCGTCCGCCCTGCCAAACCTGCGCGCGCCGGCGCGTCATCACCCGTGCCCTGGGACCGGCTGGGCGCGGCAATAGGTGGCTGCCGCCCCGGACGCTGGCCGTTCGACGCTGATGATTGGACGACCTTTCAACGGATCGAACCGCTGGTGGCACGGGCCGGCTGGTGGCGTCCGCGCTGCCTGCTGTGGACCAGTTCCGTTCTGTTGCCCCTGCCGTTCATCCTGGACCAGGGGAGGAGGACGGCCGGGCATGACGACCCGGCGGCAGCGCACCACCTCGGCCTGCCGGACTGGGGACGCCCGGACTGGGACAGCGCGGTGCTGACGCCGCTCATTCGCTGGCGGCGGGAGAAGCCCAAGCGCCGTGAGGGCACCCCTGCGTCGGATGCCGGACGGCAGGCGCCGACACCGCTGGCCGCTGTCCAGTCCCTGCGGCCTGCATGGCCAGGGAAACCTGTTCCCGCCCTGGCATCGCCAGCGGCACC
This sequence comes from Acetobacteraceae bacterium, assembly GCA_035606775.1. Classification (GTDB taxonomy): domain Bacteria; phylum Pseudomonadota; class Alphaproteobacteria; order Acetobacterales; family Acetobacteraceae; genus Rhodopila. The sequence goes on from DATNEJ010000293.1 coordinate 2,700, forward strand.
CGGCGCGACGGCGGAAATGGGTGACCAAGACCCTTTGCGCCGTGAGATCCGGTCTTCGGCGCATTGCGATCGTCCGTCCGCCACCGTGCGCGGCTCGATGGACACAGGGTCGGGCGCCGCGTCGCGCGTGCAGGACCCAATGCGCCATGAGGGCAGCACCGTGGGTGAAGCCGCCGGTTCGGTCCCGCGGTCCGACGCAGTCTGTCTGCAAGACCCGATACAACGTGAGCGCGCGGCCGTATCCGCGCCTCACCCCAGGACCTTGGACCCGTTGTCCGCCACACCCGCTGCATCGGCATTGGCGGCGGCGGTTCCGGGGAATGCGGAAGACCCTGTACGCCGTGAGAGTGAGGCCCCGTCCCCGCGCAGCGGCCCGCTACGCAACGGCAACCCGCGCGGCAATCCGAACCTCGCGCCCCGCTGTGGTGCCCGCACCCGTCAGGGCTGTCCCTGCAAGGGCCCGGCGATGCGCAACGGCCGCTGCCGCATGCATGGCGGCAAGAGCACCGGGCCGCGCACCGCCGAGGGCCTCGCCCGGCTGCGCGCCGCTGCCCGTGCCCGCCACGGTGGTGAGGCCGCCGCCGAGGCGCGCGCCTTCGCGCGTTCCTGCCGTGTCCTGATTCGCGACACCAGGGCGCTGCTGGCTTTGGCCGAAATGCCCGCCGACAACCGTCCGGCGCTCGACCCGGAGGTGCTGTTCGATGCGCTGATGCCCGTGCCACAGGCAGGGCTGCCGCCTGGACCGACGCAGCCGCCAAGCGAGCAAACCGGCGGCAGAAGGCCATGCACCGTGAGGACCGTTCTGCCGGACCCGCCATGCGGTCCCGGTGACCTGGCAACGGCCGGCCTGGGCTTCCACGCTTTCACCGTGCTCCGCCCAGCGCACCCGCTGTTGCAGGACCCGATGCGCCGTGAGGGGCAGCCGCTACGGCAACTTCCGGCCCCTCACCTCGTACTGCCCGCCCTTGCCCGCACGCCGGATCACCGGCCGCTGCCAGGGCGGCACGCGAACACAGTCACCGGCGTTGATCGGCGGCAGGAAGCCTACGCGCCGTGAGGCGCCCCTTGCCGCAATGCCAAACCACGGACGAAGAAACCTGCACACACCATTCCGCCCATCCCACAAGAAACCACCGTTTCTCGGTTCGGCTGAGCGCCGTTTCTCCGTCCCGGCCTGCAAGGCGCACCAGGCGTCGCGCGCAGCGGCGGTCAAGGATCGCCGCAGGCGACCGCGCGGCAGCGCGGCTCGTCCTTGACGGCCGCGAGCACGGCGCCACCCTCGCCCAGGCCCGGACCGACCGCCGACACAAACAATCACCTTGATCGGAGGAAAGAAGTCCATACGCCGTGAGCCGTCACGGCGAGAACCGGGCCACGCCCCGGCCGTCCGGACTACACTCCCGGATCACGCCCGATCCCGGGAACCACTCCTGTCTACGCGCGTCGGCAGGTCGGCAAGACCCACCTGCCTCAATGCTTGGCATGCAACGGACCCGTCGAAGACCGGCAACTGGCCAGGCCGCCACCGGTCGCGCCTCTCTTGCCTGCCGGCGGTCCCGTCGCTATACCCCCGCGCCTGTCTGCGAGACCGGGCCTGGAATGGGCATGCCCGGCCGCGACCGCTTGCCGCCTTTTGCAACCGCCGCCTCACCTCGCTTGCGGTTCGGCAAGTCCAACGGAGAAGGAGATCAAATGCCCAAGGCGAAGACCAAGTCGTCGGTCAAGAAGCGGTTCAAGATCACCGCGACCGGCAAGGTTCTGGCCGGCCCGGGTAAGAAGCGGCACTGCCTGTCCGCTCGCACCCAGAAGGCCAAGCGGAGCAATCGGCGTATGCAGGTGCTGACCCATGCTGACGGCCTGACCGTCAAGCAGTGGGCGCCCTACGGCCTGGGTTGAGGGAGTAGCACGCCATGGCACGCGTCAAGCGCGGCACGACCACCCACGCCCGCCACAAGAAGGTCCTGGAGCAGTCGAAGGGCTTCGTCGGCCGCTCATCGACCAATTACCGCATCGCGCGGGAGCGCCTGGAGAAATCGCTCCAGTACGCCTACCGCGATCGGCGGGTGAAGAAGCGGGAATTCCGCGGCTTGTGGATCCAGCGCATCAACGCGGCAGTACGCGAACACGGCCTGACCTATTCGCGATTTATCGACGGCCTGAAGAAGGCCGGCATCGAAATGGACCGCAAGGTGCTGGCAGCCATCGCGTATGACGACGCCCAGTCCTTTGCGGCGATCGTGAAGAAGGTCCAGGCCGCCCTCGCCTAGCACCCGCTCCCACCGGGGATCGCGAATTGCAACAAGGGCCGCCTGACGCAGGCGGCCTTTGCTTTATGCGCGTCGCGGACCAACCCGGAGCAAAGGCACGAGGCGGTCAAACGATTGATTGGCGGGAAGACGATGAGCGACGATCTGCAAAGGCTGAAGACCGAGACCGAGGCGTCGCTGGCCGCGGCGACCGACCTGCGTGCCTGGGATGCGATCCGCATCGCCGTGCTGGGACGGAACGGCAGCCTGACCGGGCTGTTGCGCGATCTGGGCAAGGCCCCGCCCGAGCAGCGGCGGGAGCGTGGCGCCGCGCTGAACCGTCTGAAGGACGCGCTGATGGAAGCCATCGAAGCCCGGCGGGCGGAACTGGAGGATGCGGCGCTGGACCTCCGGCTGGCGTCCGAGCGGATCGATCCCTCCTTGCCGCCACGCCCGCACCGAACCGGCGCGATCCATCCGATCGCGCGGACAATGGAGGAGATCGCGGCGATCTTCGGCGCGATGGGCTGTACCGTGTCGGAGGGACCTGACGTCGAAAGCGACTGGTACAATTTCGGCGCGCTGAACATCCCCGCGCA
>DATNEJ010000296.1:0-7424 GCA_035606775.1 Acetobacteraceae bacterium
CGTCCAGCGGGTGAATCCCAGGGCGGTGGCAACGGCATCCCAAGTTGCGCCCTCGGCGCGCAGGCGCCTGATCTGGGTATCCTGAGCGTCGGTCCAGAGCAGTCTTCTGGGCATGGAAAGGCTCTCCGTTTCGAACATAACAAGAACATCACGGAAGTTAGTGTCTATGACCAAGACAGTCAATACAAATAACATATCGTCACCGCGACTGACGCCGGCTGCGGAGGTTTATCGGCTCCAGGCGCTTTCAGGGCTGGCACCGTTAGTCCGTATCAGATATACTAACGCACATGAGCGATCCGATGCAGATTGGCGCCCGCATTCGCGACATCAGGCGAGAGCGTGGTATGACCCAGGAGGAACTCGCCGCCGCGGTGGGTGTCTCCCGTAGCGCCGTGGCCCAGTGGGAAACCGGGCGCGCCGGCCAGATCACCGGCAACCTGACGCGGATCGCCAGCATCCTGCAGGTTGGCGTCGAACACCTGATGTACGGCGAAAGTAAGCAGCAGGCAGGGGAGGCTCGGCAAGGCGACGAGCTTGCGTTGCTGCGACTCTATCGGGAGTGTTCGCCGGAGGATCGGCAATTGCTGTTGCGGACGGCCAGGCGCCTGTCCAGGCACTGATTTACCCGAGCCAAATCAATCCGGTGCGCATCCCAGTCGGCTCTTCGCCTGCCGGTATGGACCAGCCGTCACGCCGGTGCGATGGCCGCCGCCAGCCGGCGGGCGTGCGCGTCCGCCTCGGTTTCCACCACATTCGTGAACCCGAGCAGCAGCCCCTGTCCGCTGGAATAGGCCAGGGCGAGGCTCGACAAGGCGGTGGGTGCCAATCCTGCCGCGGCTGCACGGCGGGCGAGGATGCCGTCGTCCGCCATGCCGGGGAACCGGGCCAGCAGGTGCATGCCGCCGGCCGCCATCTCGATGCAGACATCGTCACTGAAGACCGCCTGGAGCGCATTGGCCAGCGCCTGACGGCGAGCGGCGTAGAGGGTGCGCATGCGGCGGAGGTGGCGGGCGAAGTGGCCGTGTTCCATGAAGGCAGCGACCACGTGCTGTCCCGGCGACGGCTGGCCGGCTGTCAGCAGTTGGCAGCCGCGCGTCAACGCCCCTGCCAGTTCATGGGGCACGACGAGGTAGCCAAGCCGGAGCCCCGGGAACAGCACTTTGCTGAAGCTGCCGGCGTAGATCACCCGGTCCCCGCGATCGAGGATTTTCAGCGGCGGCAGCTTGTGGCCGGTGTAGCGGAACTCGCTGTCGTAGTCGTCCTCCAGGACCCAGGCGCGCGCCTCCGCCGCCCAGGCCAGCAGGGCCAGCCGCCGCGGCAACGACAGGGCGACGCCCAGCGGGCTTTGGTGGGTCGGGGTCACGACGGCGAGCCGGGCGCGCGGTGCGGCCGCAATGCCGGCCGGCACGCGCATGCCTTCCTGGTCGACCGGCACCGGCACCAGCGCGGCGGCGCCGGCTTCCAGCGATTGCCGGGTCAGGTGGTAGCAGGGATCCTCGATCCACACGGCATCCCCGGGCCGCAACAGGGCTTGGCGCACCAGGGTCAGGGCGCCCTGGAACCCGCCGGTGATCAGGACCTGCTCCGGTGAACAGACGATGCCGCGGGCGATCCCCAGGTAGGCCGCAACCTGCCGCCGCAACGCGGGCAGTCCGGCCGGATCGGGGTAGCTGAGCTCCACCTCACTCGTGCCGCGAGACGAGCGGACCGCGAGGCTCGACCAGAGCTTGCGCGGGAACGCGTCGAGCGCCGGCAGCCCCATGCGGAAGGGCAGCGGTGCGGCTTGTGGCGCCACCGGGCCGGTCGCGAACCGCATCGCGCGCTGCTCAGGGGCCGCCACCCGCACGGCGAGGTTCGGCGAAACGATGGTGCCGGCTGAACCGCGGGGATCGATCGCCCCTTCGCCTGCAAGCATGGAATACGCTGCATCGACCGTGCCCCGGGCGATGCCAAGTTGCGCGGCCAGGCTGCGCGAGGAGGGGAGGCGGGCGCCCGGTGACAACGTGCCGGCGGTAATCGAGGCGCGTAGCCGCGTCGCGATCTGCCGATAGAGCGGGCCGGGTTCGTTCGGATCGAGCACAAGGTCCAAGGTCATGGTCCAGCCGGTTTGTCGGTTTCTGGCCCTGGTCCATAGGCCATCCGATGGCCCAGATAAACGGTAGAAGAACAGGAGCAGGTCATGCACAAGGCACGAATTGACGCCCTCAAGGTCATTCCCGACGCCTATGCCGCGGTTCGCGGGGTTGAGGGCTATCTCCGCAAGTGCGGGCTGGAGAAGTCGCTTTACGAGCTGGTCAAGATACGGGCCTCGCAGATCAACCAGTGTGCTTTCTGTCTGGACATGCACTGCCGCGACGCACGCGCCGGCGGCGAAACCGAGCAAAGGCTCTACGTTCTTGCGGGCTGGCGTGACTCGCCGCTGTTCACCAAGCGGGAGCGGGCAGCATTGGCCTGGACGGAGTGTCTCACCCGGCTGTCCATCGACGGTGCCCCGGATGACGTCTATGCGGCGCTGAAGGAGGAATTCACCGATACCGAAATCGGTAACCTGACCGTGCTGATCGGTCAGATCAATCTGTGGAACCGCATTTCCGTCGGCCTCAGTGCGCAGCATCCGGTCGTGGCATGACCGCGACCCTGCGCCACGCCGACAGCGAGGCGGACATCGCCGCCTGCTTTCCGGTCATGCAAGAGCTGCGTCCGCACCTTGCGGATGCCGCCGAGCTGGTCGAGCGGGTGCTGCGCCAGCGTGGCGCCGGGTACCGGATCCTGGCTGCCTGGGACGGCGCTGTCCCGGTCGGCCTGGCGGGATACCGGATGCAGGAAAACTTGATCCGCGGCCGGTTCTGCTATGTGGACGATCTGGTGGTGCGGGAGGATTTCCGTCGCGGCGGCCTTGGGGCGCGCCTGCTGGACGGTGTTGCCGCCGAAACCCGCGCGCAGTCCTGCCGCCATCTGGTGCTGGACACCGCCATCGACAATCGCCTGGGACAACGGTTCTATTTCCGCTATGGCATGCTGCCGGCCGCGCTGCGCTTTGCCATGACGGTGGACTGATCAGCCATGCAGGCTCTGTTTCTGTCGTGCAGTCCGCGCGGCACCGCGTCGTTCAGCTATCTTATGGCCCAGGAAGTGCTTGGCCGGCTCAGGGAGCGCCACGCGGACGTCACTGTGGTCTCCCGCGACCTGGGCACAACGCCGCCCGTGATTATCGACGCGGGGTTCAGCGCCGCGATCCTTTCGCCACCGGAGCCAGGCAAACCGGCACTGGCGGCCTCGGAGGCGCTGATCCTGGAACTGGAGGCCTGCGACGCTGTGGTGATCGCTACGCCGATGCACAATTACGGGGTCCCTGCCGTGCTGAAGGCCTGGGTGGACCAGATCGTGCGCATCCACCGGACCTTCCGTTCCACGCCCGCCGGCAAGGTCGGCATCCTGGCGAGCCGGCCGGTCTATGTGGTCATCAGTTCCGGCGGCTGGTTCACCCGCGAATCGCCCACCGGCGCCCCGGCGCAGCCGGATTTCCTGCGGCCTTATCTGCAGGCGGTGTTCGGCACAATCGGCATAACCGACCTGCACTTCTTCGTCCTGGAAGGCGTGACGCGCGGACCCGATATGGTCCAGCGTGCATTCGCCGCGGCGCAGGAGGCGTTGAACCGGGTCCTGCCGGCGTGATCTACGAGCGTATCGTCGGAGGCGGCACGCCGGAGACATGAGTCACGCGACCGGCCAGGCTCTACCGCCTGGGCTGTGAGTCTGCCCTGCGCCGGGTCGCGTTGACCCTGCTCCGTCGCACGGCTAATCACGCCGAAACGGCCGGCCCCGGAGGCCTTAGCCGACAGAACTGGAGCGATGCGTGAAAGACGTGCGCGAGGCGCTCATGATCGGGCGCAATACGGACGGCAGGCTGATCCACCGTCCACTTTCCCCTCATCTACAGGTCTACCGATGGCCACTCAGCATGGCCTTGTCGATCGCGCACCGGGTCACCGGGATCGGGCTTGGCATCGGAACCCTGCTGCTGACCTGGTGGCTGATCGCCGCCGCCGTGTCGGACGAGGCCTTCGCCACGGTGCAGTGGTTCCTGGGCACGCCGATCGGCCTGCTGCTGCTGTTCGGCTGGTCGGCGTCGCTGATCTTTCATCTGCTGAGCGGCATCCGTCACCTGTTCTGGGATACCGGGTTCGGTTTCGAGGCGCCGCGCTACGACCAGTCGGGCTGGGCTGTGGTGGGCGGCACGGTCGTCGGCACGATTGTCGTCTGGGCCGTCGGCCTGGCGGTGTGGTGAGGGGGCGTCATGGTTGACACGAGACACACGCCACATGTCGCGATGCTCCGGTCGCCGCTGTCCCGGGCGCGCGGACTGGGGTCGGCGCATGCGGGGTCGGCGCATTGGTGGTCGCAGCGGCTCACCGCGGTCGCGCTGGTGCCGCTGACGCTGTGGTTCATCTGCGCTGCGCTGCGCATGACCGGTGCGACCCGCGCCGAGGTTGGCGCCTGGCTGTCCTCCCCGCTGCCGCTGGTGCTGATGCTCGCGCTGATCGCCGCGACCTTTTACCATCTGCAACTGGGTGTGCAGGTCGTCATCGAGGACTACGTGCATCGGGAAGGCACAAAGCTCGCCGCCGTACTGCTGGTCAAGGCTGCCTGTGTCGTGCTGGCGCTTGCCTGCATCGTCGCGGCACTGAAGATCGGGCTTTAGAGCGTGATCGTCGCAGGCGGGACCGCCGGAGGCGTGAATCACGCTCTCAAACGACAGAACATGACTCCGGAGGCGTGACCCACCGCCGGAGATGAATGCCTGCCGGACCGTCGTGGTCCGAGGGCCGCAAGGACAACACGATGAACGCCATTACCAAGCCTTCGTCCAGCGCCTACAACGTGGTCGACCATACCTACGACGTTGTCGTGGTCGGTGCCGGCGGATCGGGGCTGCGCGCCACGTTCGGCATGGGCGCCGCCGGATTGAAGACGGCGTGCATCACCAAGGTCTTCCCCACCCGCAGCCATACCGTCGCCGCCCAAGGCGGCATCGGCGCCGCGCTCGGCAACATGGGCGAGGATGACTGGCGCTGGCACATGTACGACACCGTCAAAGGGTCGGACTGGCTGGGCGACCAGGACGCCATCGAATACATGTGCCGGGAGGCAATCCCCGCGGTCTACGAACTGGAGCATTTCGGCGTCCCGTTCAGCCGCACGGAGGATGGCCGGATCTACCAGCGCCCGTTCGGCGGGCACATGACGGAATACGGCAAGGAGCCGGCGATGCGCGCCTGCGCCGCCGCGGACCGCACCGGCCATGCCATCCTGCACACGCTGTATCAGCAGAGCCTGAAGCACGATGCGGAGTTCTTCATCGAGTATTTCGCGCTCGACCTGATCCTGGATCAGGAAGGCGTCTGCCGCGGCGTGATGGCGTGGAACCTGGAAGACGGCTCCATCCACCGCTTCCGCGCGCACCTGGTGGTGCTGGCCACCGGCGGCTATGGCCGCACCTTTCTGTCTTGCACCTCTGCCCATACCTGCACGGGCGATGGCGGGGGCATGGTTCTGCGCGCCGGCCTGCCCTGCCAGGACATGGAGTTCGTGCAGTTCCATCCGACCGGCATCTTCCCGGCCGGCTGCCTGATCACCGAAGGCGCGCGCGGCGAAGGCGGCTATCTGACCAATTCCGAAGGCGAGCGGTTCATGGAGCGCTATGCGCCGACCGCCAAGGACCTGGCCTCGCGGGATGTGGTGTCCCGCTCCATGACCATGGAGATCAACGAAGGGCGCGGCTGCGGTCCGCACAAGGACCACATCATGCTGCACCTGGAGCACCTCGGCGCCGAGTTGCTGCATGAGAGGCTGCCTGGCATTTCCGAGACCGCGAAGGTGTTCGCGGGCGTGGACGTGACCAAGGAGCCGATCCCGGTGCTGCCCACCGTCCACTACAACATGGGCGGGATCCCGACGAATGTGCATACAGAGGTGCTGCGCCCGACCAAGGACGATCCGGATGCGGTCATCCCCGGCCTGATGGCGGTCGGCGAAGCGGCCTGTGTGTCGGTGCATGGCGCCAACCGGCTGGGCACCAACTCGCTGCTCGATCTCGTCGTGTTCGGGCGCGCGGCCGCGCACCGGGCGACTGAGCTGGTGAAGCCGGGCAGCGGACAGGCGCCATTGCCGCCCAAGGCCGGGGAGGCATCGCTGGATCGGTTCGACCGCACCCGCAACGCCAGGGGCGGCACGAAGGTGGCGGAGCTGCGGCTGGCGATGCAGCGGAACATGCAGGGACACGCCGCGGTGTTCCGCACCTCCAAGAGCCTGACCGAAGGCGTGGAGAAGATGAAGCAGCTGTGGAGCGGCATGACCGACATGTCGGTGTCCGACCGCAGCCTGATCTGGAACAGCGACCTGATGGAGGCGCTGGAATTGCAGAACCTGATGGGCAACGCGATGACCACGATGGTCGGCGCCGAGGCGCGCACCGAAAGTCGTGGCGCGCATGCGCATGACGACTATCCGGAACGCGACGATGCCAACTGGATGAAGCACACGCTGGCCTGGTGTGCCGATGACGGGGCGGTGAAACTGGACTACCGCCCGGTGAAGATGCAGACGCTGACGAACGAGGTCTCGGTATTTCCGCCGAAGAAGCGGGTTTACTAAGCGTCACACCGGAAACCGGGCAATAACGAACCTGATGCCGGCAGCAGCCGCGCTCTCCTGTTAGGACTGTAGAGACACCATGGGTGCTTTCACTCTCCCCGCCAATAGCCGCATCGGCCATGGCCAGACCTTCAAGGCGCCTTCCGGTGCGAAGCGCGTGCGCGAATTTCGCATCTACCGTTGGGATCCCGACGACGGGAAGAATCCGCGAACGGACACGTATGAGATCGACCTCGACGCCTGCGGCCCGATGGTCCTGGATGCGTTGATCAAGATCAAGAATGAGATTGATTCGACGCTGACCTTCCGCCGCTCCTGCCGCGAAGGCATCTGCGGCTCCTGCGCCATGAATATCGATGGCGGCAACACGCTTGCCTGCCTCAAGCCGATCGAGGACGTGAAGGGCGCAGTCCGCATCAATCCTTTGCCGCACATGCCGGTGGTGAAGGACCTGGTGCCCGACCTGTCGCAGGTCTATGGGCAGTTGCGCAGCATCGAGCCGTGGCTGCAGGCGGACAGTCCGCCACCGCCGGATGGCGAGCGACGGCAGAGCCTGGAAGAGCGTGCGAAACTGGATGGACTGTGGGAGTGCATTCTGTGCTTCTGCTGCTCCACCGCGTGCCCGAGCTACTGGTGGAACGGCGACCGGTATCTGGGTCCGGCAGTGTTGCTGCAGGCGTATCGCTGGATCGCCGACAGCCGCGACGAGCACACCGGCGACCGTCTGGACGCGCTCGAGGACCCGTTCAAGCTGTATCGCTGCCATA
>DATNEJ010000303.1:0-24047 GCA_035606775.1 Acetobacteraceae bacterium
ACGTGAGCTGGGTTTAGAACGTCGTGAGACAGTTCGGTCCCTATCTGCCGTGGGTGAAGGAGACTTGAGAGGATCTGTCCCTAGTACGAGAGGACCGGGATGGACGCACCTCTGGTGCACCGGTTGTCGCGCCAGCGGCACCGCCGGGTAGCTATGTGCGGACGGGATAACCGCTGAAAGCATCTAAGCGGGAAACCCACCTCAAAACCAGGTCTCCCAGGGGGCAACCCCAAAAGGGCCGTGACAGACCATCACGTCGATAGGCCGGATGTGGACACGCGGCAACGCGCGAAGCTGACCGGTCCTAATCGCCCGAAAGACTCAACCCATCCCCATGCATGGAAATCATCCCCAGGCGACACACACCACACCGCACCAGAACCCCCCACCCCCTGACCGCACACCGCACCCAGGGGTGGATTGGACAACCTGGTGGCTATCGCGGGGAGCCCCCACCCGATCCCATCCCGAACTCGGCCGTGAAAACCCCCAGCGCCCATGGTACTGTGCCTTAAGGCACGGGAGAGTAGGTCGCCGCCAGGTCCTCCAATCCACCCCACACACCCACCCACGCGGGGTGGAGCAGCCCGGTAGCTCGTCAGGCTCATAACCTGAAGGTCAGAGGTTCAAATCCTCTCCCCGCAACCAGCTTGACTTGCTCAGCAACCACCGCCGCTGCGCCGTCACGCGATGGCTGCGCCAGGCCCAGAATCCCCACCAACGCCCCATGCACTTCCACCCGTTGGCTCTTGCCCTCCGGGTGCAGCACGATGCGGTCGATCAGCGCACGCACCTGTTCGCGCAGTGCCTCGCTGTCGTCGGCGTTCAGTACGTCGATGAGGCTCGCCACTTTCTGGCGGTAGACCTCCGCCAGGTTCGGATGCAGGCGCGGCGCAGGGGCGGTGGCTTGAGCGCGGTGCCCTCCTCCCTGTCAGGGTTCTTGACGTTGGTCAGTCCCTCATGGACGCGTCCCTGTCCGCCAGGTGACTGGCGCAGATTCAGACCTTGGGGGCCAACGGGTGACTTTTCTGGGTGGTCGACTTGCCACTCCGCAGCAGGTGACGCTCCTGTCGTCACGACCATTGATCTGACTGAGTTATTTTCAATGACGGGCGAGCGATCCCGCAATCATTTTTGATTACTGATAGTCGTGACGTGAGCCGATGAGGGTGCACCTTGTTCATCTGCCAACAACCGTCTGCCAGCCTAGCCACGGCAACGGCGATAGGCGTTCGTCTATCCGTACGACCGCTTTCGACCCAAGCACGAACCCGCTCCGTGGGATTGGTGTTGTGGTTGGGTCATAAGCTGGCGCCCAAACCATTTGCCGCTGAGGCAAAGCAAGATTGGGGCGCTGCCCCAAGCCCCGCCAGGGGCCGAGCCCCTGGACCTCAGCACTTGTCGGGATAGTTGTGGTTCAGAGTTGGGCCGTCAGGTTTGAACGCGCCGGCGGTTGGTTCACCGCGCCATCCCGTAACACTTGAGCCGGACGAGATTGCCTCTCGAGCATTGGAGTTCCCTTCATCCTGAGAGGAACGTCCAATGTCCGTTTCGTCTGTCGACTGCCCCGTCAGTGCGCTGCGCCAGCGCATGCTCGACGACATGGCCATGCGCGGCCTGCGATCCGATACCCAGCGCGACTACATCCGCGTTGTGCGCAGCTTCGCCGCCTTTCTCGGCCGGTCACCCGATACGGCGCAGGCTGAGGATATTCGCCGGTTTCAAGTGCATCAGCACGAGAGCGGCGTACAGCCACCCACGATCAATTGCTCGGTCTCGGCACTGCGTTTCTTCTTCACCGTCACACTCGACCGGGCAGACCTGTCGCGCCGCCTGGTCCTGGCGCGCTACCCGCTCAAGCTGCCAGCGGTGCTGACTGTCGAGGAAGTCGGCCGGCTGCTCGAAGCAGCACCGGGGCCCAAATACAAGGCGATACTTGGCACCGCCTACGGTGCGGGCCTGCGCGTGTCGGAAGTGGCCAGCCTCAAGGTCGATGATATCGACAGCAAGCGCATGCTGATCCGTGTCGAGCAGGGCAAGGGACGCAAGGACCGCAACGCCATGCTGTCACCCCAGCTCCTCACGCTGTTGCGGCTGTGGTGGGAAGAAGGCAAGCGACGCCGGGTCATGCTGCGGCATGGCTGGCTGTTCCCAGGGCGCAGTTGCACCGATCCGATCTCGGCCCGGCAGATCAACCGCGCGACGCATGAGGCGGCCGAAGCGGCTGGGATCAGGAAGCGGGTCTCGCCCCATACGCTGCGCCACAGCTTCGCAACCCATCTGCTGGAACAGGATGTCGACATCCGCGTCATCCAGGTCCTGTTGGGGCATAGCAAGCTCGATACGACCGCACTCTATGCCCGCGTTGCGACCAAAACGATCCGTTCGGTGACCAGTCCTCTGGAGCATTTGGCGTCGCTGATGCAGGGCGAGGATCCCAGCGGCTGAACCTGCTTGCGCACCTCGCTCGAGGTCGCCGATATCTTCCAGGCTGAAGGCGCCGGCTATCGTGCCGCTCAGGCCGGTCACCTGAGCCTGACCCAGCTCAAGGTCATGTCGGCGATCGAGAACTGCCGCACCGCGGCGCTGGGCGGCCACGTCGACGCCTGTGAGGATTGTGGGCATCAGCGCATTGCCTACAACAGTTGCCGCAACCGCCACTGCCCAAAGTGCCAGGGCGCCGCAGCCCGCATCTGGTTGGCCGAACGCGAAGCCGACCTGCTGCCGGTCGGCTACTTCCATGTCGTCTTCACGCTTCCTGCCGAGATCGCGGACATCGCCGGGCAGAACAAGGCGATCGGCTACGATCTGCTGTTCCGTGCGGCGGCGGAGACAATGATGACGATCGCGGCTGACCCCAGACACCTCGGCGCGCGCATCGGCATCACCGCCGTACTCCACACATGGGGATCGGCGATGACCCACCATCCCCATATCCACATGATCGTGCCCGGCGGCGGCATCTCGCTCGATGGGCAGCGCTGGATATCATCCCGTCCGGCCTTCCTGCTGCCGGTGCGGGTGCTGGGCGCACTCTTCCGCCGTCTGTTCCTCGTCCGGCTGATCGAGTTCCATGCGGCCGGACGGCTTGCCTTCTTCGGAACCCAGGCCGGTCTCGCCGACCACCGCCTGTTCCTGCGTCATCTTGCTGCGGTCAAGAAGAAGCGGTGGGTGGTCTACACCAAGCCGCCGTTCGCCGGCCCTGAGGCCGTGCTCGCCTATCTCTCGCGCTACACCCACCGGGTCGCCATCTCGAACCAGCGCCTGATTGCGTTCGACGAGACCGGCGTCACCTTCTGCTACAAAGACTACCGCCGCGATGGTCCGGAGCGGCAGCGCGTCATGACGCTCGCAGCGCACGAGTTCATCCGGCGCTTCCTGCTCCATGTCCTGCCACACGGTTTCCACCGCATCCGCCACTACGGCCTGCTCGCGAGTTCCACCCGCAGGGCCAATATCGCGCGTGCCCGCGAACTGCTTGCCGGGGCACCGCCGCCCGAGCCGGTCGAAGCGCCAGAGCCCTTTGACTGGCTCCCACCTTGTCCCTGCTGCGGTGGCCGCATGACCATCGTCGAAACCTTTGGGCGCTGGCGCCAACCACGCGCGCCACCCTATGCGCCCGCACCAACCGGGAACAGTACGTCGTGACCCGGCACGGCTTGCAACGACGTTACGCCGCAACACTGCCATTGCAGCGAATGTCCCAGAGTCTGCCTTGCATCAGGATCCGCGGAAACCCGCCGGCTCTCAGCCGCGACAGGGTCTCGATCCACCCTCTGTTCAGCAGCAAATCTCGCGCACCAAGCCGCGGCCACCAACAAAACCGAGCCAGATACGCAACTACCCCAACCGCGCAAAACACGAAAACCCCATAGACCGTCACCGCAGCCCCGCGGGTTCATGCTTGGGCGGTTTTCGTACGCCTCACGGCATCCGAAAACCTTCACCAAGTCAGCCAAAGAAGATACGGGCGCCGAATCCCGAAACCAGTCATCCCCGTACAGCTCGGCGGCGAGTCCCCACCCACTTGAGACGTCTGATACCAGCGGCCCGGACTCTTGACTCATCGGTCGATTGTCGGGCCGCTGGTATCTCATTGATTTCGCGCGCAGCCGCCACACCAACCCTGCGCGCATACCAGTCAGCCCTGCGGGCTGCTGGTATGAAGGACGAAAGAGGCCGTTCGAAAGCAGACGTCGCGCGTCGGAGGTCTAGCCTGCGTAGACTCCTCCAGGTTATACCCACATCGCTCGATGTTTGACACGAGACGAGCGTTTGTTGCGGAGCACACTTAGAGGCTCCTCGATCTCCAGTAGGTTGGGAAGCAACTTCGTATGTCGCGATACGAAACTTCTGTTTTGGAAAGTTAAATCGCGCCCTGCGTTTCTTGCAATCAGGAGCGAGGTATGGCCAGGCCGTCACCCGACAATTCAGCCAACGCTGGTAACAGTCGGTCTTCTCCCGATCCAGGAGGACGTGTGCCGCGGATCAGCCTGCCCAGCGGCGGAGGAGCGATCCGCGGCATCGGCGAAAAGTTTTCGGCAATTCCCCTGACGGGAACGGGCTCGCTGACGGTTCCCATTGCAACGAGCCCGGGGCGCAACGGATTTGGACCCGCGCTGGCGCTCTCCTATGATTCAGGCTCGGGCAACGGGCCGTTTGGCTTCGGCTGGCGCCTGTCGCTTCCAACGATCACCCGGCGGACGGACAAGGGGCTGCCGCGCTACCGGGACGAGGAGGGTTCGGACGGCTTCCTGCTGTCGGGGGCGGACGACCTCGTGCCGGTTTTGGTCGCGGACGGACAGGGAGGTTGGGCGGAAGAGGTGATCCCGCCGCGGGACGGCTACAGTATCAGGGCCTACCGGCCCCGGATCGAGGGGGTCTTCGCCCGCATCGAGCGCTGGACCCGCCAGAGCGACGGCGACACTTACTGGCGCACCCTCTCGCGGGACAATATCGCCAGCTTCTACGGCAGGACGCCAGAAAGCCGGGTCGCCGACCCCGCCGACCCTCTGCGCGTCTTCTCCTGGCTCATCTGCCAAAGCCAGGACGATCGCGGCAACGCCGTCGTCTATACTTACGCCGCCGAGGATTCGGCGAATGTCGACCCGTCTCAGGCCAACGAGCGCAATCGGGCGAAGCCGCAGCCCGCTTTCGTCAACCGCTACCCGGCCCGGATCCGCTACGGCAATACCCAATCGCTGCTGGTGGAGCAGGATCAGGACAATCTCGCCTGGCTCTTCGAAATTGTCTTCGACTATGGTGAGGGCTACGTGGAGGAAGAGCCCGCCGATGCCAGGGGCCGGGTCTTCGCCACGGCGAGCCTGACGCCGCCGAGAAGTTGGCCCGCGCGTCGGGACCCTTTCTCGCAATACCGCGCCGGCTTCGAGGTCCGCAGCTATCGCCTCTGCCGCCGGGTTCTGATGGTCCACCATTTCACCGAGGACCTGGGCACGCCGGATTGCCTCGTCCGCGCGACCGAATTCGACTACAGCGAGGGATGGCTCGCTTCCTTCATCACCGGAGTAACTCAATCCGGCTATGCCCGCCAGGCCGACGGGCGTTATCTCAAGGCATCGCTGCCCAGGCTCGATTTCGACTATTCGGCGGTCCAGGTGGACGAAACGGTCCGGGAGATCGACGCCAGCAGCATTGAGAACCTGCCCCGCGGCGTCGATGGCGGCCAGTATCGATGGGTCGACCTCGACAGCGAAGGGCTGGCGGGCGTGCTCACCGAAGAGACCCATTCGTGGTATTACAAGCGCAATCTGGGCGGCGGCGCTTTTGCCAGCCTTGCGGAGATCGCGTTCAAACCCTCGATCGCCGCGCTGGCGGGCGGGCGACAGCATTTTCTGGACCTCGCCGGCGATGGCAGGCTCGACCTCGTCCAATACGACGGTCCGCTGCCGGGGTTTCAGACGCGCACCAAGGCGGGCGGCTGGACCAGCTTCACCCCTTTCCGGTCGCCGCCCAACATCGAGACCGGTGATCCCAATCTGCGCTTCGTCGATGTCACCGGCGACGGCTTTCCCGACATCCTCGTCTCCGAGGATACGGTTTTCACCTGGTATGAATCCCGGGCCAAGGCGGGTTTCGCCCCGGCGCAACGGGTGCCCAAGAGCTGGGACGAGGAACAAGGTCCGACCCAGGTCTTCGCCGATCCCGATGAAACGATCTTCCTCGCCGACATGTCCGGCGATGGGCTCCAGGACATCCTGCGCATCCGCTATGGGGAGGTATGCTATTGGCCCAATCTGGGCTACGGCCGTTTCGGCGCCAAGGTGACGATGGACAACGCGCCGGTCTTCGACAGCTACGACCGCTTCGACCCAAGGCGCATCCGCCTCGCTGATATCGACGGCTCCGGCACCACGGATATCCTCTATATCGGCCAGGACGGCATCACGCTCCACTTCAACCAGGCGGGCAATTCCTGGGCCGCTCCCTACCGGCTGACGCAATTCCCCCGCATCGACGACGTGACCTCGATCGCGGTCGCCGACCTCAAAGGCAACGGCACCGCTTGCCTCGTCTGGTCCTCACCGCTCGAAGCCGATGGGCGGCGGCCGATGCGCTATATCGATCTGATGGGGGGCCAGAAACCGCACCTTCTCATCAAGGTGGTGAACAACCTCGGCACCGAGACCGATATCGGTTATGCCACCTCGACGAAATTCTACGCGCAAGACCGCCAGGAAGGCCGTCCCTGGGTCACCCGGCTTCCCTATCCGGTGCAAGTGGTGGAGCGGGTGGAAAGCCGCGACCTCGTCTCCAACACCCGGCTCGTCAGCACCTATCGCTACCGCCACGGCTATTACGACGGGGCGGAGCGCGAATATCGTGGCTTTGCCTATGTGGAACAGCGAGATGTCGAGTCCGTCGGCGACGAATTCGACCTGCCGCCGGTCGTCAGCAAGACCTGGTTCCATAACGGCGCCTTCCTCGCCGAGGGCCGGATAGAGACGTATTTCAAGGACCCCGCCAACCGGGAGTTCTTCCAGGGCGACGCCGAGACTTCCTTCCTGCCGGTCCCGGACCTCCCCGCTGGCCTCACCGTCGAGGAACAGCGCGAAGCGGCCCGCGCCCTCAAAGGCAATGTCCTGCGCCAGGAACTCTATGCCGATGACGGCACCGCCAAGGCGAAGCTTCCCTACAGCGTGACCGAACACAGCTACAGGGTGGCTTGCCTCCAGCCGCGCGGGCCCGACCTCCACGCCGTCTTCGTCAGCCATCCCAACGAGACCGTCGACTATCATTACGAGCGCGATCCGGCCGATCCGCGCATGACCCATGCCCTGACGCTTGCACTCGACGACTACGGCAACATCCTGAAGTCGGTCGTCATTGGCTATCAGCGGCGCGCGCCCGCTTTCGACGAGCAGAGCCGATCCCTCGCGACGCTCGTGGAAAGCCGCTACACGAATGCGGTGCTGGAGGACGATGCCTATCGCACGCCGCTGCCCGCAGAGACGAAGACCTATGAGCTGACGGCGCCCGCGATCGCGGACGCGACGTTTCTCTCCTTCGCCACGGTCGAGGCCATCGTCGCGGCCGCGGCTGAAATCGCCTATGAAACGGAGCCGACCTCCGGGCAGACGCAGAAGCGGCTGATCGGGCAGCAGCGGACCCTCTACCGCAAGGACGATCTCTCGGCATTGTTGCCGGCCGGCGCTCTCGAACCCATGGCGCTGCCGGGCGAAAGCTACAAGCTCGGGCTGACGCCGGGCCTGCTTGACGTTTTCGAGGCCAAGGCCTCGCGCGCGGATCTCACCGCGACGCTTACCGGCCCGGACGCGGAATACCACGATCTCGACGGCGACGGCCGGCTCTGGGTCCCGTCTGGTCAGATATTCTATTCAGCGACCCAAGGCGATCCGCCGCCGTCCGAAAGGGCCTTCGGCGAGGCGCATTTCTTCCTGCCGCATCGCTACCAGGACCCCTTCGGCAATAATACGGCGGTGGCCTATGACGGGCATGACCTCCTTCCTGCCTCGACGCTCGACGCCGTCGGCAATGCGGTATCGGCGACCTATGACTACCGCGTGTTGCAGCCGCAACGGATTACCGATCCCAACGGCAATCGCTCGGACGCGCGGTTCGACGCGCTCGGCATGCTGGTCGGCACCGCGCTCCGGGGAAAAGCGGAAGGTCCGGTCGAAGGGGATTCCTTCGACACTTTCACCGTCGATCTCGCCCCGGCGGACATTGCGGCCTTCTTCGCCGCGACCAACCCCAGCCCGCTCGCCGTCGCGAATCTCGGTTCGGCCACCACCCGCATCGTCTACGATCTCACGCGCGTCCCGCTTTGCGCGGCATCGATCGCCCGCGAAACCCATGTCAGCGATCTTCAATCGGGGGCCGAGACCGCGATCCAACTGCATTTCGTCTATTCGGACGGTTTTGGCCGGATAGCGCAGACGAAGGTCCAGGCGGCCCCCGGTCCGCTCGATCCCGGAGATCCCAATTCCCCTGTCGCCGATCCCCGTTGGGTCGGTACGGGCGAAAAAATCTACAACAACAAGGGCAAGCCGATCCGGGAATACGAGCCCTTCTTCAGCGCGGCGCCGCACTTCGGCATCGAGACATGGGGCGTGAGCAACACGCTTCTCTATGACCCGCTGAAGCGCGTGGTCGCGACCCTTCATCCGAACCATACCTACGAAAAGATCGTGTTCGATCCCTGGCGGCGGACGATTTACGACGTCAACGATACCGCGACCCTCGATCCCAAGACGGATCCCGATGTGGGCGCGTTTTTCCAGAGGCTCCCCGATGCCGACTATCTGCCGACGTGGTACGTCCAGCGCAAGGATGGCGAGCTGGGGCCGGATGAGCAGGACGCGGCAGCCAAGGCCGCCGGCCACGCCGGTACGCCGACCGTGGCCCATCGTGACACGCTTGGCCGCACCTTCCTGATCTTTGCGGACAACGGTGCGGATCAGAACGGCAACGCCCAGCAATACCAGACGCGCGTGGCGCTCGACATCGAAGGCAATGCCCGCGCGGTCATCGACGCGCTCGGCCGTACGATCATGCGCTACGACTATGATCTCTCCGGCGCGCGCATCCATCAGGCGAGCATGGAGGCCGGCGAACGCTGGATGCTCGGCGATGCCCTGGGCAAGCCAATCCGCGGCTGGGACAGCCGCAATTATGCCGTTCGCATCGAATACGATGCCTTGCGGCGGCCGCTCCGCTCGTTCGTCCAGGGTGGCGATTCGGCGGAACCCAACGCGACCCTCTTTGCGCAGCCCGTCGTTTATGAACGCACGATCTATGGCGACAGCGCCGAGACCGGGCTGACGGCGGCTCAGCAGCAGCAAGCCAATCTCAAAGCCAGCGTCTTCAAGCGTTTCGACGGCGCCGGCACCGTCACCACCGATCTATACGACTTCAAGGGCAATGCGCTCCGCGGGACGCGCCAATTCGCCAGCGACTATAGGACCACGCCGGACTGGTCGCAGAACCCTGCGCCGGACAGCGAGACTTTCACGGTCACGGCGGCCTTCGACGCGCTGAATCGCCCCATTGCCGTCACCTCGCCCGACAGCAGCCTCTACCGCCCGGGCTATGACGAGGCGGGCCTCTTGCAAAAGGTCGAGGTCGCTCTGCGCGGCGCATCCACTATCACGGCCTTCGTCACCAGGATCGATTACAACGCCAAGGGCCAGCGCACCCTCGCCGCCTATGGCAATCGGGCGACGACCGAATATGCCTATGACGAAAAGACCTTCCGGCTCAGCGGCCTCAAGACGACCCGCGCCGCCGGCCAGAACGGAACGGCGACGCAGATATTCAAAGACGCCGCAGTCGTCCAGGATCTGAGGCACAACTACGATCCCATGGGCAATGTCACGCGCATCGCGGACACAGCTCTCCTCACCGTCTTCAACGGTCAGCAGGTCGATCCCGTCTGCGACTACAGGTATGATCCGCTCTACCGGCTGACGGATGCCACGGGGCGGGAGCATGTCGGCCAATCGGCTTTAGCCTTCGCGCCGGCGGACGGAAATTACCGCGACTATCCTTTCTCCGGCGCCGCCGCGCCGAACGACCTCCAGCAATTACGCAATTATGCGGAGCACTACGGCTACGACCCGGTCGGCAATCTCCTGTCGCTGGTGCATACGGCAGGCAATGGCGCCGGCAATTGGACCAGGGCGTGTACCTATGATGAGACGAGCCTTCTCGACTCCAGTCAGAAGAGCAACAGGCTGAGCCGGACTGCCTTGCAGAGCGGCGCCAATCCGCCGGCCGAGGTCTATCGCTACGATGCGCAGGGCAACATCGTGCAGATGCCGCATCTCTCCTTGATGAAATGGACCTTTAAGGACGAGGTCGGCGCGACGGCGCGGCAGGTCGTGAACGAAGGCTCCGCCGAAACGACCTATTACGTCTATGACGCGGCCGGCCGGCGCCTACGGAAAATCACCGAGCGCCAGAACGGGAGCCGGAAGAACGAGCGCCGCTATCTCGGCGGATATGAGGTCTATCGGGAATTCGCCTCGGACGGTGCCGTCAGCTTGGAGCGCCAAACGCTCCACGTCATGGACGACAGCCAGCGCATTGCCCTGATCGAGACGCAGACCGTCGTCGGGGGCACCACCGTCTCGTCCCCGGCGCCCGCGCAACGCTACCAATTCGCCAATCGTCTCGGTTCGGCGAGCCTCGAACTGGACGAGACGGGGGGGCTTATTTCCTATGAGGAATATAGCCCCTACGGCAACACCACCTTCCAGGCCGGGCGCAGCGGCGCCGAGGTGAGCTTGAAGCGATATCGCTACACCGGCATGGAGCGGGACGAGGAAAGCGGCTTTGCGTATCACGGCGCCCGTTACTATGCCTCCTGGCTCGGGCGATGGATGAGTTGCGATCCGGCAGGGCTTCGCCCCGGGCCTAATCCCTATGCGTTCTGTCACGGCAATCCGATGATTTTCCGCGACCGGAACGGCCGCGACCCGACAAGCGTGGGCGAAGCGGGGGAATTGCCACCAACGGCGACGCTGGACGATCTGAAGGCCTATGCGAATGCGCATGGCTATACTTATTCGGACCCCAATCACGCGCGCCACTATGTCAACACGCCCAAGGGCGGCCAGTGGCAGGGCGGCAATCTGACGCCCAAGGTCTATGATCCCGACGCGGATCACCCCACCGGTTTCGGCGACACGCCCATAGACATCAATCTCGATCCCGGCGGGATCATTCCGGCGGGGCCGTACGACACGTCGCCACATCCTTCTCCCGCGAAGCCGAAACAATCGGGTCCTGCGGATAAGCGGCCCGCCGGCAATGGCGGAGGGACGCCCGGGGGCACAAGGACCGGCGGCCCGCCGGGCGGCAATGCCGGCGGCTCGGCCAACGGATCGGCCACCGGCTCACCCAGCGGTTCGCCCGGCGCCACGGGCAGCGGCGCATCGGGGTCTGGCTCGGGTTCAAGCTCGAGCAGCGGCGGTGGTTGGGATTGGCTGCCCGAAATCGTGGGGGACATTCTGCTGGCGGTGACCCTCGTCGCCGCCGCCTTTACGGGCATCGGATTTCTCATGGAGTTTGGGGGCGCGCTCGCGGCGGGGTTCACGATTACCGAATCCGCAACCCTCGCCACCGGCGCCGTAATGACCGGTGTCGGAACGACCGCCGTTGCCGGGACCGCGAAGGTGATCGAAGAGGAATCGGAAAGCGGCGGTCCCGCCATCGCCACAGACGCAGCCGTGGTGGAGGCCGAGAGCGGCGGACCGCCAGCGACCTATGGTCCCTTCGCGCACCAGCTCAACAAGGGCGGTCTGCAATCGATCATGCAGTCCAGGCAACTGATGTCCACGCTCGGTCGCTACGGCGATACGGCCGTCCGCGCAGTGATGGCTCCGCCCGGAAAGAGTGCTTACGACGGATTCTTCGGAGAAGGCACCACTCTCATCTTCCGCACCTATCAGCCGCCGACGAATATCAACGTTCCCAACGATTGGGCTCTTTGGGAAATGGAGGAGGGGGACATGCTGGATATCCAACTCGACGAGATCCACCTTTCGTACTAAACAGGGAGCCGGTGCGCTCCCGGTGGCGGCCGGTGGCGTGCGGGGCAAATATAGGGCAACCATCTGCCGCAGTATTTCGTCCCGCGACGAACCAATAGCGTCGCTGAGCTGAAGACGTGTTGCTCTGACAATTTGTTGCAACAGTTCAGAGTACCGTTCCGAGGGGAACCACGCGCGGGGGCAAGCCATGAACATTGGGCTGGGATTGGGCGCCAAAGGCGATCCCGTTGCACAACTGCAAACAGTTCTGGCATCGACCGGACAGACCATCGAACGGTCCGAACTGGACGGGCAGGAATTCGGCGCCTCGACGCTGGCGGCCCTCCACGCGTTCCAGACGCAGAACGGGCTTCCGGCGACGGCATCGATCGACGCCCCGACCCTCGCGATCCTCGAGAGCAGGATGTCAACCGCGACAGGCGATGCGTCGGCCATCGTCGTCCTCCCGCGGGGAACGGTCGAGGGGCAGCTCGTGGACGGCGACGCGGCGCCGATAGCCGGAGCGGCGCTCACGCTGGTCGGGCTGCAATTACGGGCCGAGACGACAGTCGGCAAAAGCACGACTGATGCGTCGGGGCGATATTCGATCTCCTATCAGCGGGCAGTCCCGCTCAACCTCGTTGTGCGGGCGATGGACGCCGCGGGCAAGCTCATCGCGACCTCGGCAACCGTCTTCGCCGCGCCCGCCATAGCGGAGATCAACCTGACGACGGCCGCGGACGGCATCGTCCCCACGCCGTCGCACTTCACCCGGCTCAGCGCGACCGTGAACGCCGGGCTTGGCGGTGCGCCGATGCAGGATCTTCAGGAGAACAAGGACAAGCGGGAGGTGACGTTCCTTGCCCGCGCGACGGGCGTCTCCTTCAACGAGGCAGCCTATCTCTTCATCGCCCATGTGCTCGCGCTCAAGACCAAGCTCAGCGACGAGACGCTGTTCGGCCTCTTCGCCAGCGGCCTTCCGGCAAATCTCGACGCCGCCCTGGACGATCTGCCCGACGCCGGCATCGACGCCACCTTCACCGCACAGGTGCTGAGCGGCATCCTGGCCCAGCCGCAGGCAACGCTCGCCAAAAACCTGGGCACGGCGGTCGCATCGAACGTCCTGCCCGCCTCCTATGGCGCGACGCAGGAGAGTGAGCTCGCAACCCTGGCGGCGCTGCGGGCGGTGCAGGTCGGTGGCACCCGATATATCCGCGGCAAGACCCCGCTCAACGCCCTCCTCGCCGCGGGCGCCGTAAAACAGCCTCTCCAGACGGCCTTTGTGCAGGCGTACGCCAATGCCGGCGGCCGCCTGGGGCCGACATGGAAGGCGCTGCGTGCGGACAAGACCTTGCCGAAGGCGGATCTCGCGCAACTCAATACGGTGTTGAGCGCAGGCGAGCTTCTGACCGGCAATCTCCTCTTGGTGAAGGACACGCTGCAGCGCCTGCAACGGGGAAGCCTCGCGCGCCTTCAGGACCTCGCGCTCCTGGATCAGGCGGATTGGGAGGCGCGCATCAAGGCGCTCGATCCCAATGCCGCCACGATCCCGCAGGTCCTGCCGAACGACACGGCGGCCGACCGTATCGCGCGCTTCGCCAAATCCTTGGCCTATCGCTTCGCCAGGCGCTTTCCGACGACGGCCTTCGCCGGGGGGCTCTCCAAGGCGGCAACGTCCTCCTTCAAGACCAAGAATGATCTCGTCACCTTCCTGACCGCAAACCCCAAGCTCAACATCCGCCGAGGCAACATCGACCGCTTCATCGCCACCAACAACCTGAAGCCGTCGCCGGCCCTCGTGGCGGAGCTGAAGACGGCGCAGCGTCTGCACCGCGTCTCGCCTCATTACGCGAGCATCGAGGCGCTTCATGCGGCGGGCTACACCTCGGCGCAAAGCATCTATTTCAAGGGTCGCGCACCTTTCCTCGTCCAGATGACGACGGCGCTGGGCAGCAAGGGCATGGCAGCCATGGCCTATGCCCGCTCGCAGATGGTCTACGGCACCGCACTGGCGGCGCTCGGGCGCTACAACCTCTCCTTCAACGGCGTGACGCCGGCCAGCATGGCCCTGGCACGACCCGATCCTGGCACCCTCGCCAATCTTCCGGACATCCAGGCGCTGTTCGGCTCGCTCGACTATTTCCAATGCAGGGACTGCCAGTCGATCTACAGCCCGGCCGCCTACCTCGTCGATCTGCTGCAGTTCCTCGGCTGGTTCGCCGCCACGCCGCCGCCGGGTGCGACGCCGCCGATGTCGACAGTGGCGACGGCGCGCGACGTTCTGCTGCTGCGCCGGCCGGACATCCAATACGTGGCGCTCGACTGCGACAATACATCGGTCGTCATCCCCTATATCGATCTGGTCAACGAGATCCTGGAAGCGGCGATCGCTCCCGCCGCCATCGCGCGTCCCACCGTTGTCCAAACGATCGGCACCACGGCAAGCCTGCGCGCCCTGCCGCAGCGGACACAGCCGCAAGTGGCCGCCGCTGCCTATGCCGCGACGGGGTCCGCGGTGTTCCCGCTCGCTCTGCCTTTCGATGTGAACTTCGCGCGGGTCGCGGCCTACGTGGCGGCGCTCGGGACCACGCGCGCCAGGCTGCTGCGGCTCTTCCCCGCCACCGGGGCGGCGGTGATCGCCGGGGCCGCGCTCGGCCTCAACCCGTCGATGCAGGCTATCGTCGGCCAGGCGAATACGACCGACCCCTGGACGCGCTGGGGGCTGGCCCAGGCGCCGGCCTCGGTGATCGATCCGAAGACGCGGCTGCCTTATTCCCCCAATCCCGCCGATTGGGTCGCGGCGCTGAGCAAGGTCCCGGTGCTGCTGAACCGCGGCGGCCTGACGCTGCCAGAGCTCTCTCAGTTGCTGGAGGTGGTCTGGGTCACCCGGTCCACCGTCACCCTGCAACTGGGAACGGCGACCGTGGCCGGCGAGCAGGTTCTAAGCTCCGACACCGACGCCATGACCTTCACCGGGCTCACCGGCGAGGTACTCGACCGAGCCAACCGCTTCCTGCGCCTCTGGCGGGCAACGGGGCTCACGATGTGGGAGCTCGACTGGGCGCTGGATCAGGCGGCGGGCGGGGCGCTCGACGACAAGTTCCTCGTCCTCCTGGCCGAAGCCGTGGAGGTGCAGCGGGCGTTGCACCTAACGTTCCCGGAAGTACTCGCCTTCTGGGCGCTGATCGGAACGCGCGACGTGGTCTCGCATCTCGGCGACGAGGACACCCGCGTGCCCTCGACCTACAGCGAGGTCTTCGCCAGCCCGACCATGCTGACGGCCTGGGGAAACCTCTTCGCCGATCCGTCCGGGCTCTCCGGGGCCAAAATAATCTATGACGCCGCGGCGACCCCCACCGCTGCGCAGTTGCAGCCGCTGAATGGCATAACGGCCGCGCTGGGGCTCAGCGCCACCGATATCG
Source organism: Acetobacteraceae bacterium (assembly GCA_035606775.1). GTDB lineage: Bacteria > Pseudomonadota > Alphaproteobacteria > Acetobacterales > Acetobacteraceae > Rhodopila. The sequence continues at coordinate 15,437 of DATNEJ010000303.1, forward strand.
CTGCCATTCTGGCCGCCAGCAATGCCGCGAATGCGCTGACGCTCGGCACCCTCACGACCCTGTTGCGCTATGCGCGCCTCGCTGCCGCGCTGTCGCTGACGCCATCCGATCTCATCCTCTGGATCGCGCTGACGGGTGCTATGCCGTTCGGCGGCGCGCCGGCAGATACGCAGGAATTCCTGCGCCGCCTCTCCGTGCTCAAGGCGACCGGGATCGCGGTGCAGGGTCTCGACTACCTCCTGCGCGGCGGGTCTGCGGCGGAGAGCACGCTGGCCTTTACCGAGACGCAAGCGGCCACGGTGCTGCAGGCCATCCGCGATGCGATCGCAAAGGCTGTGGTGACGAATCAGATCGCGCTGACCTCGGTCGTCAACGGGACCCCCATCGCCATCGTGACGGCGAAGCCCCACGGACTTCAGACCGGGCAGCGTGTCCTTATCACCGGAGTCGAGGGAACCACGGCGGCCAACGGCATCTCGGCCATCACGGTCACCGGTCCCACCGGCTTCACCCTGAACGGATCGGCCGGAAACGCAGCCTGGACCGGCGGCGGTGCCGCGACCGCCAATCTCGACGCGACGGTCGAAACGATTGTCGTGGCAGCGCTGGCGACGGCGGCGGGCGTGACCGCCGATGTCGTGATCCCGGTTCTCGGCAAAAGCGGTGTCCTGCCGCTGGATGCGGCAACCATCGCCAACCTGCTGGCGCAGGCCACGGTCGACCCCAGCCAATTCCCGGCGCTGGTCACCGCCGCCACGCGGGTGGCGAAGGCCGGAGCGCTGTTCACGGCGCTGGCGACCACACCCCAGGCCTTTGCCTTTCTGGTGCGGAACGCCGCCACCTTCCGATGGCTCGATCCGAGCGCCCTGCCGTTGGCACCGGTCACGGCAAGCCCCTATGACGCCTTCGAGGCGCTGCTGCGGGCGCTGGCCTTGGAGCAGCGTCAGACCGGGCGCAGCTCGAAACTCTTCGACGTACTGGGCGCATGGCTCGTGCCCGGCGGCCTGCCCGCCGATCTTGCGACTGCGATCGGCGGGACGTCGCCGGACGCGCCGTCGCTCGCCCGCGCGCTCAACGGGGGGATCGCAGATGTCACCGCGATCGCGGCGCAGCTTGGGGCCACCGCGCCCTCGCTGGATCCCGTTCATCAGACGGGCAGCCTCACCGACATCGCCACGCTTGCGCGCATCGCCGACGCGCTCGATATCATCGCCCGCTACAAGATCGGCGGGGCTACGCTGCTGCTGCTCGCCGCGGCGGCGCCCGGCGCCGACAGCGCGGATGCGGCGATGGGCGTTCTCCAGGCGCAATATCCGCAATCCTCCTGGTTCGCCGCGGTGCAGCCGGTGGAGGACGCGCTGCGCCAAACGCGGCGCGACGCTTTGGTCGCCTATCTCCTGGGACCGGGGCCCACGACCTCACCCGCCGCGAGCTTCCTCACCGACGGCGACATCTTCGACTATTACCTCATCGATCCCGAGATGTGCCCCTGCGGCGAGACCACCCGGCTGTTGCAGCCGTCGCTCGCCATCCAGCAATTCGTCCAGCAATGTTTCCTGAACATCGGCATCGGCGCCACGGTCGACACGACCGACGCACGCTGGAGCGAATGGTCATGGCGGCAGCAATACCGGCTGTGGCAGGCGAACAGGCAGGTATTTCTCTATCCCGAGAATTACCTGCTCCCGGAACTGCGACCCGATGCATCCCCCTTCTTCCGTGACCTCAGCAACGATTTGCGGCAGACCAACTGCGACGCCGATGCGGTCGAGACGGCTTTTGGGACCTATCTGCGCAAACTCCTCGAGGTCTCCCGTCTGGTGGTGGCGGCCCACTACAATGAAACAAAACCCGACGGATCGAAGGTGCTGCATGTCTTCGCCCGCACGCGCGGGACGCCATCGAACTGGTTTTACCGCAGCCGGACAAGCCATCTGACCGGCAGCGGCAGGTGGAACGCCTGGATCCCGCTCGACCTCGATATTCCCGCCGGCCATCTGATGCCCGTGATCTGGGACCGCCGGCTCTACCTCGTCTGGCCCACTTTCAAGGAGCAGAGCGAGCGACCGCGTGACCAGACGGCGCCGACCGCGGGCGGCGGCACCGCCCCGACCGCGCAGAAATACTGGGCGGTCGCATTCGCGTTTAGCGAATTCAGTGCCGGCCAGTGGCAACCCAAGCGCACCACCGCCGAAAAGGTGTATTTTATCAAGACACTGCCGGGCAGCGTGGCTGGCGAGCTGCCGCCGGAAGCCTTTGTCTTCCGTGTCTTCCAGACGCCGACTTTCGACCTCCAGATCGATGCCTATTGGAACGTCAGCAAGACCTCCCCCTCGATCCGGGTGGCGACCGCTACCCTCTCGATGCCGGAAGCGCCAATGGCGGTGGTCGGAAAAGCCCAGGGGCTGCTGCCGTCGGCGGCCGAGGTCGATCTCGCACAGGAGCCGAGCTTCGCGCTCATCGCCAAGCAGAACCTTTCGGGCTCGTTGACCACGCCCACCGGCTATGGCTACTCGGGGCAAGATATCGTCTACGGAGACTACACCTCCGCCAATCCGGGAACGGTCCCGCTCGATGTGCTGAGCCAGACCGGCAGCGGCGGACAGGTGGTCAACGAGGTGCTGCTAGGCACCATCGTCAACCCGCGCCTTACCGTCCCGCAGCAGGAGACAGTCTTCGACAGCATGGATCCGTTCTTCGTTTCCGACCGGGAGCGGTCCTATCTGGTCCAGCCGCACTACTACACGGTGTCGAGCTCACCGCAGGAACTCGAAGACCTGACCTATGTCCCGCAATGGACCACGCGCTATGCGTTCGAGACCTTCTACCATCCCTATGCGCGAACCTTCCTGCGGGAGTTGGAGATCGGCGGGGTTCCGCGGCTGATGTCGCGCAACCTGCAGCTCAATCCGCAAGGAGTGCGTGGCGCGCCGACCGCTTTCAGCTTCCAGTCCCTTTATGCTCCCCAGCCACCGGTGGCCGCGCCCTATCCCGGCACAGCGAATGCACCCGACCCCGGCGAGACGGCACTCGACTTTTCACCCGGCTCGACCGGCGCCTATTCCCTCTACAACTGGGAGGTCTTCTACCACCTGCCTATGTATGTGGCGTCGCTTCTCCTGCAGAACCAGAAGTATCAGGACGCGACCACCTGGCTCAAATACGTCTTCGACCCGACCGACAGCACCGGCGGGTCGGCTCCGCAACGCTTCTGGGAAATGGCACCTCTCAACGCCATGAACGCCGCCGATTGGGCGAACCAGGCGGTGCAGGCCCTGCTGACGGCGCTCGCGGCCAACACCCAGCAAGGCATTGCCGATCCCACGACGCAGAACGCGATCCTCGCCTGGATGGCCGATCCCTTCGACCCGCATAAAGTTGCGGAGACGCGCATTTCCTCCTACGGCAGAGCGACGGTGATGCGGTTCCTCGACACCCTCATCGCCTGGGGCGATTCGCTCTATGCCCAACACACCTCCGAAACGGTGGCGCAGGCCGAGCAGCTCTACATCCTCGCCGAGATGATCCTCGGGCCGAAGCCCGACATGGTGCGGCTGCCCGCCGCCCAGCAGGGCGCTGTCGCGACCTATGCCTCGCTGCACGGCCTCGATCTTTTCTCCAACATCCTCGTCAATGTCGAGAACGTCGTGGTCGCTCCCGAACCGCCCGATGCGGTCATCCAGGGATCAGCGCAGCCGTCGCCCCTGCCCGCACTGCCCGGTACCGGCAGCACGCTCTTGTTCTGCATCCCGCCCAACACCCAACTGCTCGGCTATTGGGACAAGGTGGCGCAGCGGCTTTACAACATCCGCCATTGCCTGAACCTGCAAGGAGTGGCGCAACCCCTGCCGCTTTACGCCCCGCCGCTCAACCCGATGCAGCTCGTCGCGGGCGAGGCATTGGGCGGTGGTGGGGTGGAGCCCGTCTCCAGCGCGCCGATCTACCGTTTCTCGACTTATCTGCAAAAGGCCATCGAGCTCGCGAACGACGTGCGCAGCTACGGCAGCCTGATCCTTTCGGCGCTCGAGAAGCAGGATGCCGAAACGCTAGCGGCGCTCCGCGCGCGGCAGGAGCTCGGCATCCAGACGCGTATGCTCGATGTGAAGACGCAGCAGGTCACCGAGGCGCAGGATCAGGTCACCGCCCTCAGGAACCAGCAGCAGCTCGCCCAGATCCGCTACGACTTCTATTCCGGCCGGCCCTACATGAACGCCTGGGAGACCGCGGCGCTGGCGCTGCAGGTCAGCGCCGCCGTCAGCACCGGCGCCTCGGTGATTCTGGATATGACCGCGGGAACCGTGCATCTCATGCCCACGGTGAACGCGGGTGTCGCCGGCGCGTTCGGTACTCCCAATGTGACGGCTAGCCTGGGCGGGAGCAGTGCCGGCAGTTCGTCGGAGGCCTGGGCCAAGGCGCTGCGTGGGCTGGCAGAGGTCCTCGGCCAGTCGGCGGGGATGGCGGCGACGCAAGGCGGCTATCAGCGGCGCCAGGACGAATGGACGCTGCAAGCCAATCTTGCGCAGGCCGAGCTGACCCAGATCGCAAGCCAGATCACGGCAGCGACGGACCGCCTGGCGATCGCCAACAGCGAGTTCGCGATCCAGAACGCCCATATCGCCAACGCCCAGGCGGTGAGCAATTTCCTCACCGGGAAATACACCGATGCGCAACTCTATGCCTGGATGGTCACGCAGCTCACCACCGTGCATGCCCAGGCCTATCAGCTCGCCTTCAGCCTCGCGCAGCAAGCCCAGTCGGCCTACCAATACGAGCTTGGCCGCCCGGGCGACCAATTCCTCCAGTTCGCCTATTGGGACAGCCAGTACAAGGGGCTGACGGCCGGCGAGAGCCTGCTGTTCGACCTGCGCCGCATGGAGGCCCAGTACCTCGCCAGCAACTTGCGCGAACTCGAACTGACCAAGCACGTATCGCTGGTGCTGACGCAGCCGGACGCGCTGCTCCAGCTCCTCGAGACCGGAAGCTGCAGCATCACCCTCGACGAGAGCCTCTTCGACCGGGATCACCCGGGACAGTATTTCCGTCGCCTGCGCTCGGTGGCGCTCACCATCCCTTGTGTTACCGGTCCTTTCACGGGCGTGAACGCGACCTTGGCCATGGGATCGGCCGTGATACGCACCCTGGCGCCCTCTGCCAATTATACGCCCTGGCGCTGGGCCAACTCGGGCCCGGGCAGCGATCCCGCGATCAGCGCCTCGCCACCCGCGGCCGCCATGCCTGTCATCGCCACCAGTACCGGCCGCGACGATGCCGGCCTCTTCGATGTCAACCTGCGCGACGAGCGGTGGCTTCCTTTCGAAGGACAGGGGGCGGTGAGCACCTGGAGCCTGACACTCGATCCACGCGACAACAACTTCGATCTTTCCTCGATCACCGATGTCGTCCTGCACATCCGCTACACCGCGCGCCCTGGCGGCGATGCGGAGGCGGTGCGGACCGCGCTGAAGCCCGACAAGGCGCGATCCGTGCTGGTCAGTAGCCGGAGCGTCTTCGGCACCGCCTTCTACCGGTTCTTCCGCCCGGTCGAGAGCACGGCGGTCCAGGAGACGCTCATTCTGCCTTTGACAGACGCGATCTTCCCCTTCTCGAATCTCGGAACGCCGCGGATCAAAAGCGTGGCGGTGATCATGGCATTGAAGACCCCCATGAGCCCGGCGCTCGCCGCCGCACTCGGCAGCGGCCTGGAGATCGACGGCACCTTCGGGCCATCGGACGGCAGCGTAGGCCCGGCGTCGATCAAGCTCACGCCCATCGCCGGAACGACGGCGGGCGGCGGGCCGGTCGCCGCGCTCTCCAGCGGTGCCATTGCTCAAGCGACGCCCGCGGCTCCGACCTCCTTCAGCCTCACCATTCCGCAGTCAGCGGTCCCGGTGCCGCTCCAGGCCAAAGTCGATGGCCAGACAAGGTTCGACCAGGAGCAGATCCACGATATCCTGCTTCTGATCGCTTACGAGATCGACTGATCGTGCTGAGCGAGAACGACGTCGCGCGCATCGCCTTGCGGATCAAAGAGCGCGACCGCACGCTGGCGATCGGGATTTTTGGGTCCTATGCCGTGGGGAGTGCGGGCGTCGGCAGCGACCTCGACCTCTTCGTCATCAAAGACAGTGCGCAAAGGCCCGGCGAGCGACGGCTGGCGATGCGGCGTCTGCTGTTCGGCGTGCTGCATCCGCTCGATATTCATGTTTTCACGCCCGATGAGTTTGAGAGTACGGCTTATGAGTCGCTGTCATTTGCGTGGGTGATTGCACGCCAGGCACGTCTCTACCATTGGACGGAAGAAGCGCGGCGACGCGTGCCATCGCTCTTCGTCCAGGCAGTGTTCGCCTCCGTTTCCGATCGATGGTGAAATCGACGGGTGTTGCAATAGGCCAGCTCACGCCGCATTTCATGTCGCTGGTTGCCCCGCTCTCAGCCGATATCTGCCGACATTTCCATCTGCTCGAAAGTGGACTACTTTCTACTGGCTGCCTCGGCCGGGCTCACCTCCGTCCGGTGCTCGACCCCTCGAACGGAGTTCCTTCAACAGTGTCGCATGGGCCGTGACGGGGCCTTGCTGATTGGCGGCAATGTAGGGCTGCTCCGTCACCTGCAGCGACTTATGGCCGAGCAGATAGGCAGCATAGCGAATGTGCTGTGGGGCTTCATTCGCCATTGTGCTCGCCACGCAGTCACGGAACAGATGCGCGTTGATGACATGACCGAAGCGGTCTTTCGTATGGCGTTCGAGGAGTTTCTGCAGACCACTGGCGCCGTACGGTGCGCCACCTGTGTTCACCCAGACATTGGTCCCGACGGGCTGGGGCTTGGTGCCCGGCTGCAGTGGTGCCGCCATCAACAACGGGCGGATCGTTTGCAGATAGCGGTCAAACGCTGGCGTTAACGCCTCCGGCAAGGTCGTGTTGTAGGGCTGATGAGTCTTCGTCTCATCATGTCCCTCGCTCCTCTCAGCAGCCATCAGGCCGCATCAGGGCAGGAAAATCCACTTACTAAACTGTCCGATTTTCCGGGACAATCTCTGGATTCAAACCCTAGAGTCTGTTCGGTGCAGATAGAAGCACCGAACAGGCTCTATGTCTTTGTTTGATCGCGTGATTCACGTCTCCGGCGATTCCGCCTGCGACGATCACGCTCTAGACCCCAACCTTGGCAAGGTTGTGCGTCCTATCTTATTTCGTGTGTTATTTCAGTGTCTTAGACGGTTTCTTCCGTGCCACCGTGTCAATTCCGTGCCAAAGCTGGCGGATCGCTGCTTCGTGCCCGGACGGCATGACGTGAGCGTACCGCTCCACAAGCCGGGTCGTGGTCCAACCCCCTTCGGCCTTCAATCGCAGCAAGTCGCGATGCACCGCGTAGTGCCAGCTTGCCCACGAATGGCGCAGGACGTGCGGTGTCGCACCCGTCAGCCCGGCGCGCCGACACGCCCCACGCCAAGCGGTTTTCATCTGGCCGCCGCCGTCTTCCGCGTCCCGGTAGCCGCTGCCCGTGTTGTCGAGAAACACACGGCCGGCGCCGCGCTCTGTCCGGCCGCATGGCGGGTGCGCGACGTAGCGAGCGGACAGTGCCCGCACGGCCTCGGCCGGAAGCTCCACGATCCGACGTGAGCCGCCCTTGGTCTCGCCTTCCCACAGGATGACGCGCCCGCCCGGTAGGTCCACGTCGCGCCAGTCCAGCGCCAGCGCCTCGGATACCCGGCAGCCAGTGCAAGCCAGAAACAGGATGATTGGCCGCATGTGCGGCGACGCGGCATCAATCAGCCGATGCACCTCGGCTGGCATCAGGAACCGCGTGCGTCCTTTGGGTTCGGCCGGCTGATCGAACACGGGCCGAGCGCACCAACCGCGCCGGCTGGCGTGAACCATGACTGCGCGAAGCGGTGTTATCAGCGCGCGGCGGACGGTAGCAGCCTTCGGCCCGGGCCGCATGATGACCGCGCGGGCTTTGTCCACGGCCTCTTGATCGATGGCCGCCAGCGCCATCTCGCCGAAATGCCGGACCAGCCGCTCCACGTATTTGTCCGTCGCGGCGCTCCGGGGTTCGTGGGTCAGGTAGGAAGCCGCCGCTTCGCCGAAGCTGCGCGTGCCTTTACGCTCGCCGTGCCAGGCCGAACGTAGAAGCTCTACCTCAAGCGCCGCTGCTTCCTCTCTTGCGAGCGATGGCGAATCAGTTCCAGCACGGCGGCGGATGCGGACCCCTTGCGGGCTGCCAGCGGGACGGACCGTGCCGGTAATCCAAAGCGTGCCGGTATCGGCGCGGGTGATGACGTGAAGCGACATGCGGATTCCAGTGCGGCGAACGACTCCGCGTCGAATATCACGCGGCGGCCGAGACGCAACACCGGAACCCGATGCTGCACGATCAGGTCGCGCAGATGCCGCGGCGATATACGGAGGTCCGCCGCCGCTTCGGCCAGGGTGCGGCGGGTCGTCACCATCCCATGATCCAGTGCCGGCGCGACAGCCGCGAAAGCGGCACGGCGTCACCATAGGTCGGCTCCATGACGCGCAGCACGTGCTCGATTTCGGGTGTTCGTTTACGCAGCGCACCGGCGGGTGGCGTGCTGCCCGTCCCGATCAAACGCCGCGGTGCCCGG